>NZ_JBFOCL010000019.1:0-160650 GCF_040907785.1 Aeromonas sp. s8 | reverse complement strand
TACTAATTACCCGTGAGGCTTAACCATACAACACCCAAGAAGTGTTCTAAGGCTTGTAGCAAATACCAAGCGAACTACTAATTCAGTGATAACGACAGGCCACGAGCAACATCGTTATTCACGTCAGCTTTTCAGATTAAGAATTTGCCTGGCGGCCATAGCGCCGTGGAACCACCTGATCCCATGCCGAACTCAGAAGTGAAACGCGGTAGCGCCGATGGTAGTGTGGCATTCGCCATGCGAGAGTAGGACACTGCCAGGCACCAAATTTAAGAACCCCGCTCGATGAGCGGGGTTTTTTATTGCCTGCAATTCATCACGTCGCCGGATTATTAGACTTCCCCCTTCTTGTCATTCATTGATTACCCTTCTAAAGCCCCAAAAAGACCTCTTTTTCTGTTCGATATTTGCTCACCAATTCAATGTGTTGGATACAAAAAGTACAGAATGTGATGCCTCTACCTTTCTTGTGATGTCTCCTCTGGTTTAATTCTTCAGTCCATATTGATGGACCAAGGAATCACAATAATTTAAGGAATAGACCCATGTTCAAAAGAACAGTAACGATGATGCTGGCGGCGGGAACCCTGGTATTAGGCGGTTGCGCATCCAATGGTGGTGCAGAGCAGGCTGGGGCAGACAACGGCGATTTCGGTGGCAAGTCCATCTACCTGCGCGGGGAGATGAACGACTGGATGGCCACTGATGAAAGCAAGGTAGTCAAGGTGGCCGACAAGCTCTATATGGCCAAAGGCACCCTCAAGAAAGAGTGGGCCCCCTACAAGTTCAAGTTTGCTGATTCAGGCTGGAGCTGCGGTACCAACTTTGGCTATAAGAGCCCGAGTGATGGTGTTGCCGTGTTGGATGGTGAGGCGGTGCCGGTCAACCCTTGCTCCAAGTATGAGGACATGAAGTTCTCACCAGATGCTGATGGCGTCTACGAGTTCTATTTGAATATGGCGGGTGAAACACCGACCGTTTACGTCAAGAAGCCCTGATCTATCTCTGAGTGTTAAATCTCTCAACAAATTAATCTGTTAAGTGCCTCGGCCCAGAAATCTGCTGGCCGGGGCATTTTTTTAGGTTAGAATCGGCGCCCTCATGGCATCAGGTATACTATATGTTGTGTCATTAATTTTGTATGGCACTATCGGTTGTGTTTTCTGCTGTTGTCATGATGTTGATGCATTCACATAAGGTTGATTGAATATGGCTAAATCGAACCCGGTGCTGGAGAGTGAGCTTTGCTCCCGCCTTATCCCCATGCAGGAAACGTCCCTCGAGATCTGGGATAGCAAGTATCGCCTCAAGAGCAAGGATGGCACTCCCATCGACAGCTCTATCGATGAGACTTACCAGCGGGTAGCCCGTGCGTTGGCAGAGCAGGAGCTGGAACCGGAGGCCTGGTATGAGCCGTTCCTGTGGGCGCTGCGCAATGGTGCCATTCCGGCGGGCCGCATCACCTCCAACGCCGGGGCGTTTGAGCACAAGCCTGCCACTTCAACCATCAACTGTACTGTTTCCGGTACCATCGAAGATTCGATGGACGATATCCTTGGCAAGGTGCACGAGGCCGGTCTGACCCTGAAAGCCGGTTGCGGCATCGGATATGACTTCTCGACCCTGCGCCCGCGCGGTGCCTTTGTCTCCGGTGCCGGTGCCTACACTTCCGGCCCGCTCTCCTTTATGGATATCTATGACAAGATGTGTTTCACCGTCTCGTCAGCCGGTGGCCGTCGCGGCGCCCAGATGGGCACCATGGATATCCGCCATCCCGATGTGATCGAGTTTATACAGGCCAAGCGTGAAGATGGCCGCCTGCGTCAGTTCAACCTCTCTCTGCTCATCACCGAAGATTTCGTCAAGGCGGTGAAAGAGGATGCCCCCTGGTCGCTGATCTTCCCCTACACCGCCAAAGAGGTGGAGCAGGATGGCATTGGGCTGGACGATCCCGCTCAGGTGCTATGGGCCGACTGGCCCAACAAGGAAGGGGTCGTGTTCAACGAGTTGGGGCAGGTCGCCTGCAAGGTCTACAAGACCCTGCCAGCCCGCAAGCTGTGGAATGTCATCATGACCTCCACCTATGACTATGCAGAGCCCGGTTTCATCCTGATCGACAAGGTCAATCAGATGAACAACAACTGGTTCTGTGAAGAGATCCGCGCGACCAACCCCTGTGGTGAGCAGCCGTTGCCGCCCTACGGTGCCTGTCTGCTGGGCTCGGTCAATCTGACCAAGTTTGTGCGCGACCCTTTTACTGAAAACGCGGCATTCGATTGGCAGGCGTTTCGCAAGGTGGTGGCCATCTTTACTCGCATGCTCGACAACGTGGTGGAGATCAACCAACTGCCACTGGCCAAACAGCGCGAGGAGATCACAGCCAAGCGCCGGCATGGCATGGGTTTCCTGGGTCTTGGTTCGACCCTCACCATGCTGCAGATCAAGTACGGCTCTGCGGCATCCGTAGCCTTTACCGAGCAGGTATCCCAGGAGCTGGCGATGACCGGCTGGCAGGAGTCCCTGCGTCTTGCCAAGGAGAAGGGCCCAGCCCCCATCATGGAGCAGGAGTTCGAAGTGACCGGCAAGATGCTGCGTCTGCGCCCGGAAATGGCGGCTGATGGCATCAAGGTGGGCGACAAGGTGAAGGGCAAGGTGCTGCACGCACGCTACAGCCGTTACATGCAGCAGGTTGCCGAGGTGGATCCTGCGCTGGTCGCCGAGCTGGCGGAAGTGGGTGGGCGTTTCACACATCACAGCAGTATTGCGCCCACCGGCACCATCTCGCTGTCACTGGCCAACAACGCCAGCAACGGCATCGAGCCGAGCTTTGCCCACCACTACAGCCGCAACGTTATCAAGCCGGGCAAGAAGAGCAAGGAGAGCGTCGATGTCTACTCCTTCGAGCTGCTGGCCTACCGCGAGCTGGTGAATCCGGCCGCCATGCCCTATGCCGATGATGAGGCGAGCCGTCTGCCGGACTATTTCATTACTGCCGATGACATCAGCCCGGCCCAGCACGTGGACATTCAGGCGGCGGCTCAGCGCTGGATTGACTCCTCCATCTCCAAGACCGCCAACGTGCCGACCGATTTCCCGTTCGAGCAGTTCAAGGACATCTACATGTATGCCTCGGACTCCGGCCTCAAGGGCTGCACCACCTTCCGCTTCAATCCGGAAGCCTTCCAGGGCGTGCTGGTGAAGGAGAAGGATCTGGAGAACACCCTGTACGATTTCACCCTGGAGGATGGCTCCGTCATCTCCGTCAAGGGGAACGAAGAGATTGAATACGATGGTGAGCTGCACACTGCCGCCAACCTCTACGACGCCTTGAAAGAAGGCTATTACGGTAAATTCTGAGAACGACATTATGGTCAAGAAGATCGACAAGAAAATCGTCGCCTACAAGGTGCGTACCAAGGATGAGCCACAAGAAGATCTCTCTGCGCAGGATGACGTGGTGCACATGCACGAAACCGTGCTGCGCCCGGAGCGGCTGATGGGCACCACCTACAAGCTGAAGACGCCGGAGCATGTCTCCGAGCACTCACTGTTCATCACCATCAACGACATCATTCTCAACGAGGGCACGGTTCACGAAACTCGCCGTCCGTTCGAGATTTTCATCAACTCCAAGAGCCTGGAGCACTATCAGTGGATCGTGGCGCTGACCCGCATCATCTCGGCGGTATTCCGCAAGGGTGGGGATGTCACCTTCCTGGTCGAGGAGCTGCGTTCCGTATTCGATCCCAAGGGCGGCTACTGGAACAAGGGCAAGTATGTGCCGTCGCTGATCGCCGAAATTGGCAACGTGATCGAGAGCCATCTCACCGAGATCGGCATGCTCAAGGCGCCGGGACTGGACGAGCATCAGCAGGCGTTTCTGGCCGAGAAGCAAGCCGAGTTGAAGGCGGCTCAGGAAGCCGAAGAGCAGGAGGCGAGCAGTGGTTTTCCGGCCAATGCCGCGCTCTGCTACAAGTGCCACACCAAAGCGCTGGTGCTGAAGGATGGCTGCATGACCTGCCTTAACTGCGGCGACTCCAAGTGCGGCTGACAGACAGGCCCAAGTAGTTGAACGATAGAAAAAAGACCGGCCATAGTGCCGGTCTTTTTATTGCTGTTTTTATGTGCAATCAAATCAGGCGGCCCAGTGATTTGTTGCGCGATAGTAAAATCGGGCGTAGCGTTGAGGGTAATAAAACTGTCACGGCCGTGTGGTTTCAATGACATCTGAGATTCACACACGTGGCCCTTCAGTGCCAAGGAGGATGCTTATGGACAATACGGACCGAAAGCTGTTTATCCTGGATACCAACGTTCTGCTTCACGAACCCCTCGCTATCTACTCCTTCAAAGAGCACGACGTGCTCATCCCCATGACGGTGCTGGAAGAGCTCGATAACATCAAGGATCGCAACAAGGATGTCAGCCGCGACGCGCGGGTGGCCATTCGTGCGCTGGAAGATGTGTTCCGCGATGCAACCCCGGATCAGATCACCCAGGGCGTGCCGCTGGCTGGCGAAGCGAGCGGCAATATCTGCATCTTCAGCGATCACCATCTGCCGCAGGATGCCGAGGTCTTTACCGACAAGGAGGCCGACAACCGCATCATCAACGCGGCCCTCTATCTGCAAAAGCACGAGTTGAAGCGTCAGGTGGTGCTGGTCACTAAAGACATCAACATGCGCCTCAAGGCCAAGGGGGCCGGGCTTGCTCACGTTGAAGATTACCGTAGCGACCAGCTGATCGACGATATCCGCCTGCTGGCTAAAGGCTTTCAGGTTGTGCCCGGCAGCTTTTGGGAGCGGGTTGGGGAGTGCGAGAGCGAGACCCACGGCCGCGACACCATCCATGTGATCGATGCCAATCTGCTGGAGGGAGTTCACGTAAACCAGTATCTGGTGGATGAAGAGAATTTCTTCGCAGCCCGGGTGCTCAGCCACGATGGCAGCAAGATCCGCATCAAGGATCTGGGCCGCGAGCGGCTGATGTCCCGCAAGGCGTGGGGTGTCCATCCCAAGAATGTCTATCAGGGGATGGCGTTGGATGCACTGCTCGATCCGCACATCGATCTGGTGATCCTGACTGGCCCGGCCGGTTGCGGCAAGACCTTACTGGCAATGGCTGCTGCGCTGGAGCTGGTGATTGAGAAGGGCATTTACGAGAAGGTGATCGTCACCCGGAATACCCCAGAAATTGCCGAGAGCATCGGCTTCCTGCCCGGCACCGAAGAGGAGAAGATGATGCCCTGGCTGGCGGCGGTGACCGACACCCTGGAGGTGCTGCACAAGCAGGACGAGAACATGAGCGGCTCGCTCAGCTACATCATGGAGAAGGCCAACATCCAGTTCAAATCGGTCAACTTCATGCGCGGGCGCAGCATCCAGAACACCTTCGTGCTGCTGGATGAGTGCCAGAACCTGACCGCGTCCCAGATCAAGACCATCATCACCCGCTGCGGCGAGGGTACCAAGATCGTCTGCTCCGGTAACCTGGCCCAGATCGACTCCAACTACCTTAGCCCTGTGACCTCGGGTCTCACCTACATCGTCGAGCGTTTCAAGGATTTTGACGGCAGTGCCAACATTTTCCTCAATGGCGTGGTGCGCAGCCGACTGGCTTCGTTCGCCGAGGAAAACCTCTGATTTAAATGAATATTTCCAGATACAAAGGGAGGCCAATCGGCCTCCCTTTTTTGATCATGGCGCAGTCTTTACTCCCAAGGGCTATTGGCCAAGGTAGCGCAGCAGCCCCGGGTGGTCGCTATTTTGCAGAATATCCGGCTTGCCTTGCAGGGCGATGCGCCCCTCGTCGACAAAGAGCACCTGATCGGCAATCAGCTGGGCATCTTCCGGATTGTGGGAGACCATCAGTACGGTAATGCCCTGTTCGCAGGCTAGCCTCGCCACTTCCGCCAGCATCTCCCGGCGCAGGGCGGGATCGAGGGCAGAGAAGGGCTCATCCAGCAGCAGCAGCGGTTTGCCGCGCACCAGCGCGCGAGCCAGCCCGACTCGCTGCTGCTGGCCGCCGGAGAGCTGTTCAGGCTGGCGGTTTAACATCTCGCCAAGACCAACCCGTGCGGCTGCATCGATCACCTGTGCCCGCTGGGCGGCACTCAGGCGCAGACCCGGGTGCAAGCCGATGGCGATATTGTCGAACACCGACAGATGGAGGAACAGGTTGTGATCCTGAAACAGGGTGGTGACTGGTCGCTCGGCCGGGCCCAGCGGCAGCAGATCTTCGCCATCGAAGCTGAGGCGGCCCGACTCCACCGGCACGAATCCGGCGATCATCCCGAGCAGGGTCGACTTGCCCGCGCCGCTTGGGCCGATCAGTGCGGTGATCTCTCCCTTGGGCAGGGTCGCGCTGAAGCTGACGCGCCAGTCGGGGTAGCTGGTCACCAGCGTATCAATGTTCAGCATGTTTTCCTCCAAGCCCCCGTTCCACCAGCCAGAACAGGGAGAAACAGAGCGTAAGCAGCAGCAGAGCGGTGGCGGCTGCCTCGGTCAATCGATAGCTGCCAAGCTGTTGATAGAGCAGCCAGGGCAGGGTGGTGAGCTCCTGACTGCCAAACATGGCGATGGCGCCGAGATCCCCCAGCGAGAGGATCATCGACAGCGCCATCGCCAGTGCCAGCGGGCGGCGCAGCAGCGGCCACTCCACCAGTCGCAGGCGATGCAGGCCGCGTACCCCCAGGCTATCCGCCAGCCGGTCGTATTGGCGCACCACCAGCTGCATGGGGGCGGAGAGGGTGCGCAGCACGTAGGGTAGCGCCATCAGGGCGTTAACCAGCACCACCAGCCAGGGGCCGAGGGCGAACACATCGGCGAACGGCATAAACAGGATGAAGAGACCGGTGGAGAGCACCACTGCCGGGATCATCAGGATCACCGAGCCGCTGGCCTCCCACAGGGCGGCAGCCCGCCGCTGGCGGGTGCGCACCTTGAGGTGGCGACTGGTGAGCAGCAGGCCGCTGCCGAGCAGGGTCGCCAGGGTGCCTGCCGCCAGCGCAATCAGCAGCGACTGGCCGCTCGCCTGCCACAGCTTGCTTGAGGTGAGCGCTGTCAGCAGGCCGGGGTGGAGGCCTGCCACTACGATGGCAAGCAACGGTGGCAGAAAGATGGCGAGCCCGATGCCGAGCGAGAGGAGATCCACCACGGCCGTGCCTGGCTGATGGCGATCCGGCCGCAGGCAGGGACGACGGGGGGCCACCCTGCTGGCCGGGGTGCTCTGCAGCTTGTGCTGCAGGGCGAGCAGGGCGGCGGTCAGGATGAGCTGCACCAGCGCCAGTCCGCCTGCGGTGGCGAGATCGAAGTCAAAGCGCAGCGCCTGATAGACGGCCACCTCCAGCGTGGTGGATTTCGGCCCGCCTCCCAGCGCCAGCACTGTGGTGAAGCTGGTGAAGCAGAGCATAAAGATGAGGCTGGCCAGCCCCGGCAAGATGCCGCGAATAAGCGGCCACTCCAGCAGCCGGAAGATATGGGATGAGCGCATGCCGAGCTGGCTGGCGAGGCGCCAGCTCGATTCGGGGATGCTCTCTATGCTCTGCAGCATCAGGCGGGCCGCCAGCGGCATGTTGAAGAAGACGTGGGCCAGCAGGATACCGAACAGGCCGTAGAGATAGTTGCCGGGATCCAGCCCCAGTAATCGCAGTAGCTGCGGCAGCCACCCCTGTTTGCCGTGTACCGCCACGATACCGAAGATGGCGATGATGACCGGCAGCACCAGCGAGAGACCAAACAGCTTGATCAGCAGGGTTCGGCCAATGAAGCGGCGCCGAGCCAGCGCGCGGGCCACCGGAATGGCCAGCCCGAGACTCAGCAGGGTGGAGAGCAGTGCCTGCCCCAGACTAAACCCCAGCACATGGCGCAGATAAGGATCTGCGAGCAGGGTGCGGGGTGCCAGCGAACCGGCCTGCCACAGCAGGGCCGCGAGCGGCCCGAGGGATAACAGCAGGATCAACAGGGTGGCGGCACTGCCCGGCAACCACCAGAGGGGACGAGCCTGTGGTTTCAGATAACGGTTCACTGGGTGACGGCTTGCAGCCACTCGCGGATCCACCCTTTGCGATTGGCGGCCACCTCATCGGCGCTGAAGGCGAGCGGTTTGCTGACGGTGATCATCTGTTCGAAGCCCTTGGGCAGCGGCGTGTCGATGACCGGATACATCCAGTTGCCGGTCGGGATCTCGTTCTGGAAGGCGGGGCTCACCATAAATTGCAGGAACTGGTCAGCCAGCTTCTCCTGCTTGGCGCTCTTCAGCTTGGCGGCCACTTCTACCTGACGGTAGTGACCCTCCTCGAAGGCGGCAGCCTGATACTGGGGCTTGCTCTCGGCAATCAGGTGATAGGCCGGAGAGGTGGTGTAGGAGAGCACCATGTCCGCTTCGCCATCGAGGAACATGCCATAGGCCTCTGACCACCCCTTGGTGACGGTGACCGTCTTTTTGGCAAGCTCGGCCCAGGCGGCAGGCGCCTTGTCGCCGTAGACAGACTTCATCCACAGCATCAACCCCTGCCCCGGAGTGGAGGTGCGGGGATCCTGATAGATCACCTTGAGGTCGGGACGCTCCACCAGCTCTTTCAGGCTCTTGGGCGGCTGCTTGAGTTTGTCTTTGTCATAGACGAAGGCGAAGTAGCCGTAGTCGTAGGGGACGAAGGTGTCATCCTGCCAGCCACCCGGCACCTTGATGCCATCCAGCTTGGCGGGATGGGGGGCGAACAGACCGCTCTGCTTGGCTTCGCTGATGAGGGCATCGTCGAGCCCCAGCACCAGATCGGCCTTGCTGTGGTTGCCCTCCAGCCGCAGCCGGTTGAGGATGGCTACCCCATCTTCGAGGGGAACCAGATTGAGGGTGCAGCCGCACTCTTTCTCGAAGGCCTGTTTGAGCTTGGGTCCCGGACCCCACTCGGCAGTGAAAGAGTTGTAGGTGTAGACGGTGAGGGTGTCGGCGGCGAACACATTGGCCGACAGCAGGCCGGTGGTGACCAGCAGCAGGGTCTTCATGGGTGGCACTCCCTATTACTTGTTAATAACGAGGTGCCAGCGGGTGAGGGCGCAAAAAATGAGCGCCATGCCTCAAATTCCTCCGCCAGCATTATCTGGATCAGGTACACGGGTATAATCTCAGCGGTAAACCGCACCCCGTTTGAGAAACGAACCGCATTGTATTAACGTTCTTTTGGGTAGACCAGCACAATTGTGCAATACCCATGAGATGACGCCCACCCAACAGAGGATGTTCGCGTGCTTACCAATACCAAGGAAAGGCGTGCCTTTGCGCGCATGGTCATCAATGCTCCGGTCACCATCTATCAGCAGCAGCTGGTGCTGGAGGGGATCTGCCGGGATCTCAGTGCCAACGGCATGGGGATTGCGGTCTCTGAACACCAGCTCGACATCAATCAGCCCATCCGGATCAGTCTTGCCACCAACAACAACCTGTTGCCTCCCTTTGAAGCTCATGCCCGTATTATCCGGGTGCTGGAGGAGGAGAGCGGGTTGCTGCTGGCGGTAGAGTTTCTGCCTCAGGGTTAATCCTCTCTCCCCATTGGCAGAGGGAGGGGATTAGCCTTTTTCCTGAACCGGCTGCACACTCAACTGCTTGCTATCGACCAGCGTTTTGCTGGTCGATGCTATTTGGCCTGCAGGCAAGGTGGCGGGACCGGTAGGTTCGAGCAGCAGGTAGTTCTGCCCCTGCCAGTTGAGGGTTACATCCCCCGGCTTGGCGGGCAGGTCAACAGCCAGCAGGGCATGGCCGGGGACGAACACCATGGCCTGTTTCAGTTCGGGAAAGAGCTGGGCCAGCATGGCGGCCATCAGGGTTACCTTGCTGTCGCAATCACCCCGGTTCTGCTCCAGCACCTGACGGGGCGGGAGAAAGCCCTTGCCCTGCCTGCCGTTCAGGCTGTCGAGCTGCTGATAGGGGATGCTCTGGATAAAGGTGAGCATGTGGGCCACGGTCTTCTGGCGCGCTTCCGTTTCGGTGCTGCCCTGCTGCTTGAGTTGATCCGCCAGCGGCGCCAGCCCGCTGCGACTCTCCAGCGCGATGCGCACATGATCCTGCTTCACCGCCAGTTGCCCGTCCGGGGTGTTGAAGTACTGGAAGTAGTGTTTGGTCAGCCAGGCCTGCTCCTCTTTGCTCCGCTTGGACTGCAGAAAGGCCATCGCCTCGCGCGCCTTGTCCTGATTGCGGCTTTTCAGATGCAGCTCCAGCGAGGGACGGGCGAGGGTGAACTGCACCTCGGGGTAGTTCTGGCGCACCTCCCGCAGCAACACCTGCAACACCTCCTCCTGCATTCTGGCCGGGCGATAGGCGATAAGGGGCGGCAACTTGCCCTGTTCGAGCCGGTAGGTGAGCTGCTGGGGTTTGCCTTCGCTATCTTGCCAGCCGACGCTGATCTGGCCGAGGCTGTTGTTGAAGCTGGTTTGGCTGGCACCCGCAGGCAGGGCAAGCAGCAGGGCACAGAGCAGAGGAATTGCCGTCGGTCTCTTCATCATCCTTTCCTGTAGCACGGGCCAGTTCCGGTGGCCCAAAGTGGGAAGCGTCGCGGACAGTAAAACAGGGAGCCGAAGCTCCCTGTTGATTCTACTCGTTTTTTTGCAACTGGCGCGTTAAATCCAGCTCGGCTGCTTCGCCTCAAAGGCGCTGATGGCGGCCTCGTGCTGCAGGGTCAGACCGATGGCATCCAAGCCGTTGAGCAGGCAGTAACGGCGGAACTCGTCGATCTCGAAACCGAAGCTGAGCTCACCTGCACGCACCTGATTGGCTTCCAGATCCACCTCGATCTCGATGCCCGGCTTGGCGGCGACCAGCTGGAACAGGGCGTCAACCTCCTCCTCCTTCAGGCGCACCGGCACCATGCCATTGTTGATGGCGTTGCCGTAGAAGATGTCGGCAAAGCTCGGGGCAATGATGGTCTTGAAGCCGTAGTCCGCCAGCGCCCAGGGGGCGTGCTCGCGACTAGACCCGCAGCCGAAGTTCTCGCGGGCCAGCAGAATGCTGGCACCGGCGAATTGCGGCTGGTTCAGTACAAACTCGGGGTTGGGCTGTTGGCCGGCATCGTCCAGAAAGCGCCAGTCGTGGAACAGGTGCTTGCCAAAACCGATGCGGTTTACTTTTTGCAAAAATTGTTTGGGAATGATGGCGTCGGTGTCGACGTTGGCGCTGTCGAGGGGGACGACGATCCCTTTATGCTGTTTGAATCCTGTCATCGAAATGTCCTCTTACAGTGCGCGAATATCGGCGAAGCGGCCGGTGACGGCGGCAGCGGCGGCCATGGCTGGGCTCACCAGATGAGTGCGGCCGGCGCGGCCCTGACGCCCTTCGAAGTTGCGGTTGCTGGTGGAGGCGCAGCGCTCTCCCGGTTGCAGCCGGTCGTTGTTCATGGCCAGACACATGGAGCAGCCGGGCAGGCGCCACTCAAAACCGGCCTCGATGAAGATCTTGTCCAGACCCTCGGCTTCGGCCTGCGCCTTCACCTGCTCGGAACCCGGCACCACCAGCGCCTGCACGCCAGCGGCTACCTTGCGACCGCGAGCGATGGCGGCGGCGGCGCGCAGATCCTCGATGCGGCTGTTGGTGCACGACCCGATAAACACCTTGTCGATGGCAACGTCGGAGAGCTTCTGACCCGGTTGCAAGTCCATGTAGGCGAGCGCCTTGCGGGCGGATTGCTGCTCCATCAGATCGCTGAAGGATTCCGGCGCCGGAATCGGCTCATTGACGGCAATCACCTGGCCCGGATTGGTCCCCCAGGTGACCTGGGGAGCGATATTGGCGGCGTCCAGCACCACTTCGGCATCGAAACGGGCACCATCGTCGCTCTTGAGGCTCTGCCAGTAGGCGATGGCCTGCTCCAGCACTTCGCCCTTGGGGGCGAACTCCTTGCCGCGAATGTAGTCGATGGTGGTCTGGTCGGGGGCTATCATGCCGGCCTTGGCGCCGAGCTCGATGGCCATGTTGCACACCGTCATCCGCCCTTCCATGGAGAGGCTCGCAATGGCATCGCCAGCGAATTCCACCACGTAGCCGGTACCACCGGCATGGCCGACCCGGCCTATGATGGCCAACACCACGTCCTTGGCACTGATGCCCTCGGCCAGCTTGCCGTTGACCGAAATGCGCATGGTCTTGGCGCGCCCCTGTTTCAGGGTCTGGGTCGCCATCACATGTTCCACTTCGGAAGTGCCGATGCCGAACGCCAGCGAGCCGAAGGCGCCGTGGGTGGCGGTGTGAGAGTCACCGCAGACGATAGTGGTGCCGGGCAGGGTGATGCCGAGCTCGGGGCCCATCACATGGACTATGCCCTGATATTTGTGGTTCAGATCGTAGAGGCGAACCCCGAACTCTTTGCAGTTGTCGGCCAGCGTTTCCATCTGGATGCGGGCCATCTCGCCGGAGGCGGCGATGTCCTTGGTGGTGGTGGAGACGTTGTGATCCATGGTGGCCCAAGTCAGATCCGGGCGGCGCAGCTGGCGGTTCATGGCGCGCAGGCCGTCGAATGCCTGCGGGCTGGTCACTTCATGCACCAGATGGCGGTCGATGTAGATGAGGGGGGTCTCCCCCTCCACTTCCCGTACCACGTGGGCGTCGAATACTTTCTGATAGAGGGTCTTGGCCATTGCTTCTCTCTTCCTTGTTCTCTGTTATGTGGCTCAGATCCGGGCGGCGATCTGGCTACCCATCTCGGACGTGCTCTGCACCGGATGGCGGGCGCTGGCCTGATGCAGGTCGGCGGTGAAGTAACCCTCGGCCAGGGTCTGGGCCACGGCCTGCTCGATGGCCTGGGCGGCAGCCTCCATCCCTAAGCTGTAACGCAGCATCAGGGCGGCGGAGAGTATCTGGGCTATGGGGTTGGCAATCCCTTTGCCGGCGATATCCGGGGCCGAACCACCGGCCGGTTCGAACAGGCCGAAACCTGATTCGTTGAGGCTGGCGGAGGGGAGTAGTCCCATGGAGCCGGTGATCATGGCGCACTCGTCGGAGAGGATGTCACCGAACAGGTTGGAGCAGAGCAGCACATCGAACTGGGACGGATCCTTGATGAGCTGCATGGTGGCGTTATCGATGTACATATGGTTGAGGGTTACGTCCGGATAGGACTTGGCGACTTGCGTCACCACCTCGCGCCACAGAATGGAAGAGGCGAGTACGTTGGCCTTGTCGATGGAGGTGACCTTGCCACGGCGCACGCGAGCCGACTCAAAGGCAATCTTGGCGATGCGCTCAATCTCGAAGCGATGATACACCTCGGTGTCGAATGCCTTCTCGTTCGCCCCCTCTCCCTCACGCCCCTTGGGCTGGCCGAAGTAGATGCCGCCGGTCAGCTCGCGCACGCAGGCGATGTCAAAACCGCGATCGGAGATGTCGGCGCGCAGCGGGGAGAACTGCTCGAGGCCGGTGTAGATACGGGCCGGACGCAGGTTGCAGAACAGCTTGAAGTGGGCGCGCAGGGGCAGCAGGGCGCCACGTTCCGGCTGATCGTTGGGGGGCAGATGTTCCCATTTCGGGCCGCCCACCGAGCCAAACAGCACGGCATCGGCTGCTTCACAACCTTTGATGGTGCTTTGCGGCAGCGGGGTGCCGTGGTTGTCGATAGCGATGCCGCCCACGTCGTGGTGATCATACTCGAAGGCGAGGCCGAACCTGGCCTGCACCTTCTCCAGCACCTTGATGGCCTCGGCCATCACTTCAGGGCCAATGCCGTCACCCGGCAATACTGCGATCCGATAACTGCTCATACACTCTCCATCCTGATATTGTCTTTGAGATCCCTCTGTCCGGTTTCCCCGACGCTGCGCGCGGTTCCCGGTTCAGACGTTCCCCGTCCCGATGTTGTCATTCCATGCCGTCTGTGTGGCTGCGAGTCCTGCTCAGACGGTTTCTGATTTGATGCTGTTATTGCGTTCCATCTGCTCGGCCACCTGATCGGCGCGCCAGATGCTGTTGATCACATGGAGCAGGGCGTGGGCCGAGGATTCGATGATGTCGGTGGCCAGCCCCATGCCGTGGAATTTGCGCCCCTTGTACTCGGCGAC
This sequence comes from Aeromonas sp. s8, assembly GCF_040907785.1. Lineage (NCBI taxonomy): Bacteria > Pseudomonadati > Pseudomonadota > Gammaproteobacteria > Aeromonadales > Aeromonadaceae > Aeromonas > Aeromonas sp. s8. Next base: position 146,614 of record NZ_JBFOCL010000019.1, on the reverse strand, counting down.
GATATCGACCTGACCGAGGGCATCTTCCCCTTCACCCTTGCTCTTGAGAGCATATTTATCGATGCGGATCTCATAGCCGGTAATGCGGTTGATGCACTGGTAGACCGCATCCACCGGGCCATTGCCGGTGGCAGCTTCGCAGATCAGATCCTGACCCACCTTCAATTTGACCGAGGCGGTGGCCAGTACCGAGCTGCCGCTCTGCACCCCGAGGTACTCCAGTTTGAAGTGCTCCGGCTCCTCGTGGATCTGGCTGAAGAAGGCCAGCGCTTCGAGGTCGTAGTCGAATACCTGCCCCTTCTTGTCGGCCAAGGTCAGGAACTTGCCGTAGAGGTGATCGAGGTCGTAGCTGCTCTCGGCGTAGCCCATGGACTCCATCCGGTGCTTGATGACGTGGCGGCCGGAGCGGGAGGTCATGTTGAGGTTGTTCTGGGTCAGGCCGATGCTCTCGGGGGTGATGATTTCGTAGGTATTTTTCGCCTTGAGTACCCCATCCTGATGGATGCCGGAGCTATGGGAGAAGGCGTTGGCCCCGACGATCGCCTTGTTGGGCTGCACCGGCATGTTGCAGAGCTGGCTGACCAGCGTGCTGGTGCGATGAATTTCGTTGTGACGGATATTGGTTTGCACCCCGAGCAGGTCGGCGCGGGTTTTGAGGATCATCGCCACCTCTTCCAGCGAGCAGTTGCCCGCCCGTTCACCGATGCCGTTGATGGTGCACTCGATTTGGCGGGCCCCCATCTGCACCGCGCCGATGGAGTTGGCCACCGAGAGTCCCAGATCATCGTGACAGTGCACCGAGATGATGGCCTTGTCGATGTTGGGTACCCGGTTGAACAGGGTGTGGATGATGCCGGAGAACTCGGTCGGTACCGTGTAGCCCACGGTGTCCGGGATATTGATGGTGCGGGCGCCGGCCTTGATGGCGGCTTCCACCATGCGGCACAGGTTGTCTATCGGGGTGCGGCCGGCATCCTCGCAGGAGAACTCCACATCATCGGTGTAGCGCAGGGCGTGCTTGATGGCGCCGACCCCCATCTCCAGCACATCCTCGAAGCTCTTTTTCAGCTTGCTCTCCACATGGATGGAGGAGGTGGAAATAAAGGTGTGGATGCGAAACGCCTCGGCGACCCGCAAGGCTTCACCGGCGGCGTCGATATCCTTGGGCAGGGCGCGGGCGAGGGCGCAGACCCGGCTGTTTTTGATGTGGCGGGCTATGGTCTGCACCGAGTGAAAATCGCCGGGAGAGGAGACCGGGAAGCCCACCTCCATGACGTCGACACCGAGCCGCTCCAGTGCCTGGGCGATCTGCAGCTTCTCCTTGACTGTCAAACTGGCCGCCAGGGCCTGCTCACCATCACGCAAGGTGGTGTCGAATATGATGACCCGATCTGACATGTGACTTCCCTCTTCCTAAGTTCGGTAACGTGCATCCTGCGGCGGCATAAAAAAACCCGTGCAGGGTGCACGGGTTTTTGTAAATTCCGGCTATGCCTTAGCCCGGCTACAAGGATCCCGCGCGAGTTAACGCGATTAGGGAGATTAGTAGTAGCGGGGTGGCGATACGCATGACGTTGTTATTCCTTCCAGTCGATAACGCTTTTACCAATATCGAGATTTTTATGCTGTGTCAACACGGAAGGTCAGGGGCAATCTGCTGACGTATTTAATCGGATTGTAAAGGATTGCAAATTTCCTTGTCCCATATTCGGCCCATGACCGATTATCTGGTCATTCCTGCTGTGCTCTATTCTCTGCACAACCAGATCGACTTATCAGCATTGGCTGAATTATCTGAGGTGTTAAATGGAAAAACGTAGACCTGGTCGTCCGGTCGGACGTTCTGACATTCGTGACAAGTTGCTTGCTGCCGCCCGTGAGCGTTTTCTCAATACTCCCTATAGCAAGGTGACTACACGCGAAATCGCGGAGCTTGCTGGCTCCAATCTGGCAATGATCCACTACTACTTCGGCAGTAAAGAGGGTCTTTACAAAGCGGTGCTGGGCGATGTCGCCGAGCCCCTCGATCATGCCTGGCAAGATGAACACAGCAATCACAGCCTCAACGAGCTGCTCAACACCTACTATCAGGTGATGGCGCCCAACAGCGAGCTGACCTCTGCCATCTCCAGCGCATTGTCGACCGAGAAGAGCCCGGGCCGGGATTTTGTGCTGAACCGCTTGCTGGAACGTCAGCTGCCGCAGTTCGATGCCCTGCTGGAAACCATGAAGTCCAACGGTGAGCTGGGTGACAACCTGGATCCCGACATGCTGAAGATCTCCTTCCTCAGCATGATGTGGCAGCCATTCGTGATGAAAGATCTCTACGAGCAGGTGTTTGGCCTGAAAGTGGATGAGCACTTCATGGCCCGTCTGGCGGACCACAACTGCCGTCTGATGGAGACCGGTCTGCGCGGCAGCCACTGATTTTGCCGCAATATCGAGATTAAAAAGGGCCATTCGGCCCTTTTTTCATAAATCTGTTATCCCTTGTTCAACGTAACGTCATCCCGCTTTCTTACTCTGCAAGCAGAATTCAGGGAAGGAGGGGATATGAACAAGATCCAGCAATGGGACCTGCAGGTGTGCCGGGTCTGCCTGCTTCACGGCTACAACCGGCAGCAGGCGAGAGTGAGCCGCCTCATTTCCCGCACCGGTGATGGTCCGCTTTACGCCGTGCTGGCCGCCCTGCTCTGGTGGCAGGGGGAGGCAGAGCGGGAGCTGGTGCGACTGGCGCTGCTAGCCTTCGCCATCGAATTGCCCCTCTATCTGCTGCTGAAAAACAGCCTGAAACGGCAACGGCCGGTCGGCTTGCCGGTCTTCATCACTCCTTCCGATCGTTACAGCCTCCCCTCTGGCCACACCGCCGCCGCTTTTCTGATGGCCACCATACTGGCCACCGCCTTTCCGCTCTGGGCGCCCCTGCTGTTTGGCTGGGCGGCGCTGGTGGGGGCATCCCGGTTGCTGCTCGGGGTACACTACCTGAGCGATCTGGTGGCCGGTGCCCTGCTGGGTGGCGGTTGCGCCGTGCTGGCGCTCGGCTGGAGCCACTCATGAGGATACTGTTTGGGGTGCAAGGCACCGGCAACGGTCATATCAGTCGCAGTCGTACCCTGGCGCGGGCGCTGCGCACGGCAGGGGTCGAGGTGGATTATCTCTTCAGCGGCCGCCCCGCCGACCGCTACTTCGACATGGAAGAGTTTGGCGCCTACCGCGCCTTTCCCGGCCTCACTTTTGTCAGCCACGAGGGGCGAGTTTCTCCGTGGCGCACCCTGCAAGCCGCCTCGCCGCTCACCTTCTGGCGGGATCTGCGGTCTCTCGATTGCAGCGAATACGATCTGGTGGTGAGCGATTTTGAGCCGTTGACCGCCCATGCCGCCCGCCGCTATGGCAAGCCGAGCCTCACCGTCAGCCATCAGGCCAGCTTCAACTGGCCCATTCCGCGCTGGGGGGAGGATGGGGTCAGCCGTCAGCTGATGCGCCACTTTGCTCCTGTGGATCAGCCGCTCGGGCTGCACTGGTTTCACTTTGGTCACCCCTTGCTGCCACCGGTGATCGACCCCATCGCCGCCGCGCCGGATAATGGCGAGATCTTGGTCTATCTGCCGTTCGAGCAGACCGAGGCGATCGCTGCCCTGTTGTCGCGCTTTGGCCAGCAGCGTTTCGTCTGCTTTCACCCCGCCATTCGTACCCCTAGCCAGTGGCGCAACCTGCGCTTCGAGCCGCCGTCGCGGCACGGATTTATCGCAGTGCTGGCCGGTTGTCGCGGCGTCATCTCCAACGCGGGTTTCGAGCTGGCTTCCGAGGCGCTCACCCTCGGCAAGAAGTTGCTGGTCAAGCCCCTCGGCGGTCAGTTCGAGCAGCTGACCAACGGCAAGACGCTCGAGATGATGGGGCTGGCGACCCTGATGGATGTGCTCGATGCCAATCTGGTGCGTACCTGGCTCGACAGCGCCTCGCCGGGGGCAGTCTGTTACCCCGATGTAGCGGGGGAGCTGGCCCGCTGGCTGGCGGCGGGCGCTGACGAGAGCGTGGCCTCTCTGTCACGTCGGCTCTGGGCGCGCACCCTGTTTCCGGAGGAGGTGAGTGATCGCCTGAGCGAGCTGGATGGGGGCGACTGTTTATCCAGTTGCTGGTTATCGCAAGTGAGCGTTGTTGACTAGACTGAAAGGCGATCCCACCAAGGAGAGGACGGAGCAAATGCGCTTTACCAATGAAAACGGCGAAGTCATGAACCTGGCTGACAATCTCACCCTGCACGAGTTGCTCGATATGGGGGTCAGCATCTCGGTCAGTGAAGAGACCGATCCGGATCAGCAGATCTGGCTGGCGGAGCCGGATCAGGACAACTGAGTCATCATTCGGCATCAAGCCCACCGCTGAGCGGTGGGCTTTTTTGTGGCTGTTTTTCCCCTCTGCGGAATGATCCGCTGGCCATTCCCCGACTTCCTTCCCTTTTGTCTCATGGTCGCTACGGCAAGTCATTGAATGTTAATAGCCGGTTGAAATGTATGACTGTTCTGGTCAGATAAAGCCGTGGACAAGCGTTATGAAGCGGGTTAAGTTGGTTTTTCACCCTATTTTCGGGTGAATGACGGAAAAATCCTTTTTTTCTACTGTCGACGGGGCTGAATTGGACCGATCTGCATTCAGATAACAACAAGAAACGGATCGGGCCGTGCCGGGAAGCACGGCATCGTCGGCGGGATTCGCTAAACGGAGCAAAGCCTGGAGGGCTTTATCATGGAGATGTTATCAGGCGCCCAGATGGTGGTTAGAGCGCTGGAAGATCAGGGAGTTGAGCACGTTTTTGGCTACCCTGGTGGCTCAGTGCTCGACATCTATGACGCTCTCTTCGAAAACGGCAAGATGGAGCATGTCTTGGTGCGGCACGAGCAAGCCGCGGTTCACATGGCTGACGGTTACGCCCGTTCCACCGGCAAGGTGGGGACTGTGCTGGTAACGTCGGGCCCGGGAGCGACCAACTGCATTACCGGTATTGCCACCGCCTATATGGATTCCATTCCGCTGGTGATCCTCTCCGGCCAGGTGCCGACCAGCATGATCGGTGAGGATGCGTTCCAGGAGACCGACATGATCGGTATCTCCCGCCCGGTGGTGAAGCACAGCTTCCTGTGCAAGAAGGCGAGCGATATTCCCGAGGCCATCAAGAAGGCCTACTACATTGCCGCCAGCGGCCGCCCGGGGCCGGTGGTGGTGGATCTGCCCAAAGATGTGCAGAACCCGAAAGAGAAATTCCCCTACCAGTATCCCGAGACGGTCTCCCTGCGCTCCTACAACCCGACCAAGTCTGGCCATAAAGGGCAGATCAAGCGGGCAGCCAAGCTGCTGGTAGAAGCCCAGCGCCCGGTGATGTACGTGGGCGGTGGCGCCATCAACGCCAATGCGGATCATCTGGTGACCAAGCTGGCGGAGCTGCTGAATCTGCCGGTGACCACCACCCTGATGGGACTGGGGGCTTTCTCCGGCGTCCATCCGCAATTTATCGGCATGCTGGGGATGCACGGCACCTTCGAAGCCAACAAGACCATGCACAACGCGGATCTCATCTTCGCCGTGGGAGCCCGCTTCGATGACCGCGTCACCAACAATGTGGCCAAGTTCTGCCCCAATGCCACCGTGGTTCATATCGATATCGACCCCACCTCCATCTCCAAAACGGTGCAGGCCCATGTGCCCATCGTCGGCTCGGTGGAAACCGTGCTGGAGCAGATGCTGGAAGTGATCCGCGAGTGTGGCTTCGATAACGACAAGGAGGCGCTGGCGGACTGGTGGAGCCAGATCAACCAGTGGCGCTCCCGTCACTGCCTTGCCTACGAAAAGTCGGCTACCCAGATCAAGCCACAGCAGGTGATCGAGACCCTCTACAAGGTGACTCAGGGTCAGGCGTTCGTTGCCTCCGACGTGGGCCAGCACCAGATGTTTGCTGCCCTCTACTACCCGTTTGCCAAACCGCGCCAGTGGATCAACTCAGGGGGCCTCGGCACCATGGGCTTCGGCATTCCAGCCGCCATGGGGGCCCAGTTTGCCAACCCTGATGCGGTGGTCTGCTGCGTCACCGGCGATGGCTCGGTGCAGATGAACATTCAGGAGCTCTCCACCTGCATGCAGTACGGGGTGCCCATCAAGATCATCTCCATTAACAACCGTGCGCTGGGCATGGTCAAGCAGTGGCAGAAGATGTTCTACGGCGGTCGTCACAGCCACTCCTACATGGAGTCCCTGCCGGACTTCGTCAAACTGGCGGAAGCCTACGGCCACGTCGGTATCGCGGTGAGCGATCCGGCGGAGCTGGAGAGCGCCATGGAGAAGGCCTTCGCCATGAAGGATCGGCTGGTGTTCATGGATATCTCGGTCGACCCGGATGAGCATGTCTATCCGATGCAGATCAAGTTTGGCGCCATGGACGAGATGTGGCTGAGCAAGACGGAGAGAACCTGATGAGACACATCATTTCAGTACTGCTGGAGAACGAATCCGGCGCCCTGAGCCGCGTGGTGGGCCTCTTCTCCCAGCGCGGCTACAACATCGAGACTTTGACGGTGGCGCCGACCGAGGATCCCACCCTGTCGCGCATGACCATAGTCACCATGGGTGACGAGCGGGTGCTGGAGCAGATCCAGAAGCAGCTGCACAAGCTGGTGGATGTGCTCAAGGTGTGCGACCTGAGTGAAGGGGAGCATATCGAGCGGGAGATCGCGCTGGTCAAGGCGCGTGCCGCCGGTGGGGCCCGTGATGAGCTGAAACGGTTGGCGGATATCTTCCGTGGCCAGATCGTCGACGTCACCCCCGAGCAGTACACGGTACAGTTGGTGGGCACGAGCGAGAAGCTGGATGCCTTTATCAAGACTGCCGCCCAGACCAACGAGATCATCGAAGTGGTGCGCTCCGGCGTCTGCGGCATCTCGCGGGCGGACAAGGCGCTGCGGCCCTGATGGCTGGCGGGACAGCTGATGACGCGTCAGCTGCCGCAGAGTGAAAGTAAAGAGGGCTCTGCGGAGCCCTCTTTGTTTGGTTTTGCTTTACGAGGGGGGGATGATGTTCGGTATTCATGATCTTGCACTGTTTATGGTCTCGGGGCTGCTGCTCAACATCATGCCGGGACCGGACTCCCTGCTGGTCATGCTGCGCAGCGGCTCGCAAGGGTGGCGTGCCGGTTCGGTCGCGGCCCTTGGCATCGGCACCGGTGTCATGGTGCATGTGCTGGCGGCGGCCCTCGGTCTGTCGGCCCTGCTCAGTGCGTCGGCCGAGTTGTTTGCCCTTATCAAGCTGGCTGGCGCCATCTACCTCATCTATCTGGGGCTCTCTCTGCTGCGCCAGCAGGCAACAGGAGCAATGGAGAGGGGGGCTATTTTACCCGCCCTCTCCTATGGCCAGATTTACCGGCAAGGGGTACTGACCAATGTGCTCAACCCCAAGGTGGCGCTCTTTTTCCTCGCCTTCGTGCCCCAGTTCATTGCTCCGGAGGCTCCCGACAAGGCGCTCGCCTCTATCCTGCTCGGTTGCATCTTCAATCTGGACGGCATCATCTGGTGCCACCTGCTGGTCTTTACCACCGTCTATGCCAGCCACAGGGTTCGGTTGTCACAGCGTCTTGGTCGCTGGCTCAACCGGGGCATCGGCACCCTGTTTGTCGGACTCGGGATCAAGCTCGCCAGCGACTAGCTCGCGGCTTTCTGACCTAGGGCAGATTATCGTGCGCCGCGCTGTGGTATGGTCAGCGGTTAGCTGCGGGTCTCTCCCGCGCTCTCTTATCAACGCCAGCATTGTTGGCCGCAGCAGCGAGATCCCTTGCCCAGATGAACATCGCCCGGCTCAAGAACTTTACCGAGATAGTGAAGAATAACTTCAACATCTCGGCGACGGCGGAGAAGCTCTACACCTCCCAGCCAACCCTCAGCAAGCAGATGAAGATGCTGGAAGATGAGCTGGGGCTCGCCCTCTTTACCCGCAAGGGAAAGAATCTGGTCGGTTTGACCAGCGTAGGCGAGCAGGTGATGGAGTTGGCCAAGGGGGTGGTGGCACAGGTGGAGCAGATCAACCAGCTGTCGCTCGGGGAGCAGCTGGCCACCAGCGGGGTGCTGCGTATCGCCACCACCCACACCCAGGCGCGCTACAAGCTGCCAGCGGTGATCACCGAGTTCAGCCGTCGTTATCCCGATGTGGCGATCCAGCTCCATCAGGGGGCGCCTGCCCAACTGGCCCAGATGGTGCAAAGCGGCGATGTGGATATGGCGATCGCCACCGAGTCCATGTACCTGTTCGACGAGCTGGCCGCCGTCCCCTGCTATCGCTGGGGACGCAGCGTGGTGGTGCCGCACGGTCATCCGCTGATCGACTGCCAGCCGCTGTCGATGGCGGATCTGGCCCGCTATCCCCTCATCACCTATGTGTTCGGCTTTACCGGCCGCTCCAAGATGGACAATGCCTTCAGCCGCCACGGCCTCTCGCCGAAAACCGTGCTGACCGCCACCGATACCGATGTGATCAAGCACTACGTCCGGCTCGGGATGGGGGTCGGGGTGATTGCCAGCGTGGCCTTCGACGAGGGGGATCGGGAGGATCTGGTGAGCCTCAATATCGACCACCTGATCGCCTCGAGCGCGACCCACATCTGCCTGCGCAAACATGCCCACCTGCGCGACTACATGTACGACTTTATCCACCTCTACGCCCCCCATATCGGCCGGGAGACGGTGCAGCTGCACCTTATCAACCAGCCGCCCGCCGCCAATATGGCGGAGTTGCCGTGGCTCTAGCCGCGGGTTGTTTGTCGTACACAGAGCAAAAATACAGAAACAAAAAAAGAGAGGCCTTGGCCTCTCTTCTGGTTTTATCGGTATGCGGGATTAAGCGCTGCGGGTCGCCAGATTGATAAAGATCTGGGTTCCGACCAGCAGGCAGTCGTCATCGAGGTAATAGGGATTCGCATGCAGGTAGTTGCAGATTCCTTTGGCCTGACAGCCGCTGCCGAGGAAGAACATGGCCCCCTTGCGGCCACGGCAGGCGTTGACCATATAGCTGAAGTCTTCGCTGCCGGTCATCGGCTGACCCTGAGCGTTGATCCCCTCGGAGGGCAATACGTCGGCGGCCGCTTGCAGCAGACGGGCGCAGGCATCGGCGTGGTTCTCGACCGCCGGATACCCGGCATAGACCATCTTGGTCTTGAAGCCGCGCAGTTCGCTCTGGGTCACGATCTCCTTGAAGCTGTTCTTCAGGATCTGGTCGGTCTCGGCATCCATGGCACGGATGGTGCCGCGCGCCTGCACATGGTCGGCGATGGCGTTGGGGATGGTGCCGCCGTTGATCATGCCGCAGCCAAACACCGCCGGGCTGAACGGGCTGGTGCGCTTGGCGACGATGTAGTCCATGTCCTCGATGATCCGCACCGCTTCACGGATGGCATCCAGCCCCTTGTGGGGGGTCGAGCCGTGGGCGGAGATACCGTGCACATCCAGCGTCCAGGCGGAGCCCCAGGAGGACATCACACCGTGGTTGAACTTGATGGTGCCGGTCTCCATGGCGCCGTCGTTATGGAGGGCATAGACCTCGTCCACCCCCTTCATGCAGCCCAGTTCGACCATCTTCTCGGCGCCCGGCACCCGCATATCTTCTTCCGCCATCTGGAAGATAAAGCGGACGTTGTACAGCAGGCGATCGCGGTTGGCGGCCAGAAACTTGGCTGCGGTCAGAGCGATCGCCATATGGGAGTCGTGACCGCAGTTGTGGGCCATTCCCTCATGGGTCGACTTGAACGCAACGTCGCTCATGTCGTGCATCTCGAGGCCATCCATGTCGGCACGGAAGGCGATGGTCGGCAGCACAGGATCAACCACCAGATCGCCGTGAAAACCGGTGAAGCCCGGGTAGTCGGTGAGACGGTAGCCAAAGCCTGTCATCAGCTCGCGGCAGTAGGCCGAGGTCTTGAACTCGACGCCGGAGGCTTCCGGAATGGTGTGCAGGTGGTGGCGCACTTCCTGACTGAAGTCGCGCAGGGCTAGCAGGGCCGGTTCAATGTGGATGTTGTTCATCAGATGATCCCTTGAATGGAGAAGCCGAGCTGGGCCACCAGCGAGGCGCCGAAGAAGCAGCAGGTGGAGACGATCATGAAGATCAGGATCACTTTCCAGGACATCTTCTTCAGCTCTTCCAGCTGACCACCCACCGAGAGACCGGCAAAGGCCAGCAGCGGTACGCAGCAGGAGAGGAAGGAGATCTTGGCGACGGCGTCGATAAAGAGGCCGCGTACCGGGGTTTCCGGCAGGCAGATGAGAATGCCGATGATGGTGGCATAGGCAAACGCCGGCAGGGATGAGGGCAGGTAGCGCTTGGCAATCAGCGAAGCGAACACCACCAGTGACATGGCGATGAAGCTGTCACCCATCAGCCAGAGTGGAGTGCCGGTGGTCAGGGTCTGGGTAAACATAGCCAGCAGGATCGCCAGAAAGACGAACCGCATATCCATTACGATGCTTTTCATGCTTTCTCTCCTTTGGCAGTCAGGGCATAGATTTTTTCAGCGAGCGGCAGACCCAGATAGGTGAGGGACAGCGCCCCGAGGGCAGACGAGAGCAGGTTCGAGGCAGCTGCGATACTCAGCACCTGCTGGGCCAGCGCCTCATCGAGACCGTTGATCAGGGCGCCGGAGGCGGCACTCAGCATGGAGCCTGAGCCCACACCAGAGCCTGCAGCCAGCGCCAGCGGGTGTAGACCGGTGAGCGGGGCGATACTGCCCAGCACGCTGAACCAGAGGGTGCCGATAACGGAGCCGCACAGGTAGATAGCCAGCACGCCGATGTACTCCTGGGAGCCGGTGCCGAACTTGCCTTGAATCACCGCGACCGACGGCTCACGGCTGATGGAGGAGCAGGCCCCGATGGCGCGACGGCCAAAGCCGAACTTCACTGCCAGTGGAATGGCGATCAGGATTGGCAGCAGGTTGCCGATCTCCTGCAGGAACAACGGCACGCCGACGCTCAGGATCATCTTCAGGTTGGGGATGATCATCCCCGCGTATTGGGTACCCAGGATCAGCAGGCTGAAGCCCACCATCTTGCCGCAGAAGCCCTCCTCTTTTTCGGTGAAGAGCTGCTTCCAGCCGGGAATGCGATCCTTGACCGGTTTGGCGGAGACAATCATGCCAATGATGACGGCAAAGAGCATCGGCAGGATCGGAATGATGGCGATGCCTATCTTGATCTCCTGCTTGCCTATCAGGTACTGGGCCACAAAGATCAGCATGGCGGTTGCCAATATGCTGACCGTGACCGTCTTGAGGGGGCTGGTTTGCTGCATAGTCTTTTCTCTTGTTATTCCCATGTGTGGCCATCGTCAGGATTGCCCAGACCGATGATGGGGGCATCATAGGGAGCGAAGAGGGGTAGGAATGTGACCTTCATCAAGCTGGCCATATGGCATTTTTTCATGGGGTATGCCCTTTAACCCTATGGATACCAAGGGTTAAATGCCGTTAACAGAACGTCATCATTGGCAGGACAAGATAAGCAAACAGGAGGGAAATGGTGACACCGTCCTGCAGGGCGGTGACGCGGATCAGACGGGCGTTTTGAGCCGTGCACTGCGCAACAGCAGGGGAAGCTGGTAGAGCACCAGGGCGCCGAGCACCAGTCCGGCTCCGGCCAGTTTGGCGCCGCCGAGGGGTTCGCTGTAGAAGAGGGTGCTCAGCAGCAGAGTCCAGACCGGTTCCAGCAGCATCATCAGGGCGGCGTGGGCGGTAGTCATCTTGCTCAATGCGTGGGTGAGCAGCCAGTAGCGTAATGTGGTGGCGATCAAGACGCTCGCTGCAAACCAGCCCCAGATGCCGTGGCTGACTCCAGCCTCTGGCCACTGCTCGGTCAGCAGGGAGAGCAGGGTGCCGAGCAGGCCGGTCATCGCCAGCTGGATACAGGTGAGCCAGGTAGGGGCAATGGATTGGGCGAAGTGGCGATGGACGGCAAGCTGGATGCCGAGAGTGGTGGCCGCCGCCAGAAACCAGAACAGCGAGAGCGACACGCCCCAGTGGGTACTGCTGGAGAGCAGCAGCAAACCGGCGATGGCGATGGGCAGTGTGAGCCAGTAGTGGCGGCCGGGCTTGGCCCGAAAGGCTCCCCATGCGGCCAGCGGGGCCATCAGGGTAGCGACGCTCATGATAAAGGCGCCGCTGCCCAGCGCATCGCTCTGGCTGATGGCGGTGACCCACAGCAGCAGGCTGGCACCGAGCAATGTGCCGCAACCGGCAGCGCGCACCAGTTGGGCGCGAGTCGGCGGCGGTTCACGCAACCAAGCCAAGGGGAGCAACAGCAGGGCGGCCAGCAGAAAGCGGCTGCCGATAAAGGCGGCAGGGGGCAGTTCGCGGATCGCCTCTTTCGAGAAGAGCCAGCCGGCAGCGGCCAGCAGGGTGACCAGTACCATCAGCAGCAGGGGAGTGCGGTTCATCGGGGTCGTCATGGTGAAATGGAGGGAAGAGCATAAAGGAAAGGCGCCAGGTATTGCTACCTGGCGCCTTTCGCATCTGCCTTGAACCGCCGTCGCGGCTCGCGGCCAGCAATCAGTTCATGCCGTAACGCTTGAGCTTCTTGCGCAGGGTGCCACGGTTGATACCCATCATCACGGCAGCGCGAGTCTGGTTACCACGGGTGTACTGCATGATCACGTCCAGCATCGGCGCTTCGACTTCGGAGAGAACCATATCGTACAGATCAATCACTTCCTGACCGTTCAACTGGGCCAGGTAGTTACGCAGGGCCTGTTGCACAGAGTCACGCAGGGGGCGCTGGGTTGGCTCGGCAGCGTGATTGTGAGTAGTTGTTACCAATGCATCAGAAGTCAGGGTTTGTTCGAACATATTCGGTCGGCTCTTTAGTTATCTTGTTAACCTAATCCATCGAAATACGCTTCGAGTGCCTCAAGTTGCGCGTCTGCGCAATCCAGGGCATTGAAGTGCTTACGGAATTCTCGGCCCGTCTCTTCTTCATCCAGATACCAGCCCACGTGTTTACGGGCTATGCGCGCTCCCAGATATGCACCATAAAACCGGTGCAGGTTGGTTACATGCTCGTTCATCAGGGTGCGAACCTCTTCCCTCTCGGGAGGCGGCAGCTTGGTGCCCGTCTCAAGAAAATGACGGATTTCCCGGAAAATCCAGGGTCGTCCTTGCGCAGCTCGGCCGATCATCACGGCGTCAACACCGGTATAGTCGAGGACATACCGGGCTTTTTCCGGGCTGTTGATGTCACCATTGGCGACAACAGGAATCGATACGGCCTGCTTAATCGCCCTGATCGTGTCGTACTCCGCTTCGCCCTTGTAGAGGCAGGCTCGGGTACGACCATGCACGGCAAGGGCCGCGATACCGCAATCTTCGGCGATTCGGGCGATCTCCACGCCATTGCGGTTATCCGGATCCCATCCTGTGCGGATCTTCAAGGTGACAGGCACCTCCACTGCATCCACCACGGCCCGGCAAATTGCTTTGACCTGATCGGGGGCACGCAGCAGGGCAGAACCTGCCAACTTCTTATTCACTTTTTTTGCCGGACATCCCATGTTGATGTCGACGATCTGTGCGCCCTGCTCCACGTTGTAGCGGGCAGCAAACGCCATCATCTCGGGGTCGGCTCCGGCAATCTGGACCGATCGCAATCCGCCTTCTGCAGAGTGATCCATCCTCATCCGGGTTTTCTGGGTATCCCAGACATCCGGGTTGGCCAGCAGCATCTCGGAAACGGCCATGCCAGCCCCCAATCGCAAACAAAGTTCACGGAATGGTCGGTCAGTTACACCGGCCATGGGAGCCACAATCAAGGGAGTTTCAAGCGTGTGGGGACCTATCTGCATTCCACGGTTACCATCGGCTTAGGGCGGCGTATATTACGCATTTTTTAGGCAGGAGAAAAGGTTAGTATTTGAGCGTCAGCCATTTTTTTCTGAAAAAAACGTCGCGCCAAGGCTTGCAAATTCTGGAGTTATTGAAAAACGGCCAGATTGCCGGAGAGTGAGCGCTGTACCATTCGGGTCGGACGCCTGCATAATTGTCAGTCCACTTGCAGGCCCGCTTTGCGTTATGATAGCGGGCTTAAGTCGAGCAAATGCTCCAAACATTTATGCAACAAAAGCGGATTGGGGATCTATGACGTCAAGGTTCATTAAATCACTCTGGCCGTGTCTGATGGGTGCCGTGCTGGGGTCGGCGCAGGCGCAAACCATCAGTTTTGGCGAAGCCTGGACCCGGGTCATCCAGCAGGATGAAGGGCTGGCTGCCGAGCAGGCCGGGGTCGATCGGGCCAAGCAGCTGCGCGAGGCGGCCAAGGACATGTATCTGCCCAAGGTGGATCTGGGGGCCAGCTATACCCATCTTGATCAGCCGATTGCACTTGATGCCCTCGATCTCAATCCGCTGGCCAAGCAGAAAGATCTGATCCTGGCGCTCGGCAGCCTGTTCGGGGTCGGGGCCAACGCATTTGTCACCCCCCTGACCAAACAGAATGTGGTGACCAGCTCGGTCAAGATGCTCTGGCCGCTGTTTGCCGGTGGTCGCATCGATGCGGCGCAGGATATCCGCCAGGCGCAGGTGAGCGAGGCGCAGCAACTGCTGGTGCTCAAGCAGCAATCCACCTTCGAGAGCCTCTCCCAGACCTATTTCGGCGTGGTGCTGGCTGCTCAGGTGGTGCAGACCAAACAGGAGATCGAAGAGGGGCTGGCCCACCATCTGGATCACGCCAAGAAGCTCGAAGCGCAGGGGCAGATAGCCAGGGTGGAGCGCCTCTCCGCCCAGTCGGCCTATGATCGGGCCCGCATCGATACCCAGAAGGCGCGCCGCAGCCTCGAGATCGCCGAGCTGGCCCTTGGCCGCATGCTGAAGTTGCCGAATGCCCAGCCGGGCAGCGGCCTGTTCGTCAACAAGGAGCTGCCGCGCCTTGAGGGGTTGGTGAGCCAGACCCTGGAGGTGCACCCCGGTCTCAAGCTGCTCAGTGCCAAGAAGGAGCAGGCCAAGGGGATGATCCGGGTCGAGCAGGGCAAATATGCCCCTGAGGTGTTCCTGTTCGGCAACTACAACCTCTATGAAGATGATTCGCTCGCCTCCAAGACCGCGCCGGACTGGCTGGTGGGGGTGGGGGTCAGCATGCCGCTGGTGAGCCGTGATGGCCGCTCCGAGACGGTGCAGGCCGCCAAGAGTGCCGAGCTGCAAGTCAATCTGCTGCAAGCCAAGACCCGTCAGGATCTGGAGTTGCTGGTAGAGAAGACCTGGCGCGAAGCGGCGCAGGGGCTGGAGGAGTATCAATCCCTCTCTTCCACCCAGGCGTTGGCAGAGGAGAACGTGCTGCTGCGGGACAAGGCCTTCGGGCAGGGACTCTCTACCTCCCTTGATGTGGTGGATGCCCAAAACCAGCTGGCGGGGGTCAAGACCCAACGTGCGGCGGCGGCCTATCAATATGTGGTATCGCTGGCCCGCCTGCTGGCGCTCTCCGGCCAGATGAACAGTTTCAATCAATATCAGCATGGTCAGGTGATCGAGGTGAACTCATGATCCCGGCCCTGTCTGTTCCTTTTTTCATGTCTGTTTCGACCACCAAGGGTCGCCCGTTTGTCGAGGTGAAGTGATGAGCCATCCCCCCATCAAAAAGAAGATGAGCCAGGGTAAACCGCTGTTGTTGCCGCTGGCGCTGGTGATCCTGGTGGTCTGGCTCGGCTGGCGCTTCTGGCTCGCCTATCAGCCCGAGCCGGTGCATCTGCAAGGGCAGATTGAAGCGCAGCAATATTCGGTCTCCTCCAAGGTGCCGGGCCGCATCGACGAAGTGTTGGTGAAAAAGGGCGATCAGCTGACCAAGGATCAGCTGGTCTTTACCCTGGCGAGCCCCGAGATTGAAGCCAAGCTGAGCCAGGCCAAGGCGGGTGAAGCTGCTGCGGGTGCGCTGGCGCAAGAGGCGGAGAAGGGTGCTCGTGCCCAGCAGATCGCCGCTGCCAAGGATCAGTGGCAAAAAGCCAAGGCTGCCGCCCAACTGCGTGGCAAGACCTATGAGCGGGTGGCCAGCCTGTACCGCGACGGCGTAATGCCCCTGCAAAAACGCGACGAGGCCTGGACTGCCTGGCAAGCCGCCCGCTACAGCGAAGGGATGGCGTGGCAGCAGTACCAGATGGCGTTGGAAGGGGCGCGGGAAGAGACCAAGATCGCCGCCCGCGAGAAGGCCAAGATGGCGGCGGGTTCGGTTGCTGAGGTAGAGGCCTATCTGGCCGATACCCGCATCACCAGCCCCCACAATGGTGAAGTGAGTCAGGTGTTGCTGCGCAGCGGCGAGCTGGCGCCACAAGGTTTCCCGGTGGTGACCCTGCTCGACATGAGCGATGCCTGGGCCCAGTTCCACGTGCGCGAGGATCTGCTGCCCCGCTTCCCGGTCGGTACCGAGTTTGATGCCCGCATCCCGGGCCTTGGCGATCAGACCGTGCGCTTCAAGGTGACCCATGTGGCCGTGATGGGGGATTTCGCCACCTGGCGTGCCACCGATACCCGTCAGGGCTTCGATATGAAGAGCTTCCAGGTGGAGGCTCGCCCGCTGCAACCGGTTGAGGGGCTGCGGGTTGGCATGAGTGTGCTGGTTGAACTCTGATGGGACGTGAATTTCGGCTGCTGTGGCAGGATCCCTTCAGCCGTGCCCTGATGAGCTGGGTGCCGCTGCTGCTGATGGGGATCCTCTGCTGGATCTTCTCGGCAGGATTGGCCCGCGACCTCAAGGTGGGGCTGGTGGATCTCGACCGAAGCGTGCTCTCGCGCCAGCTTGCCTTCTCGCTGGATGGCTCGGCTGGGCTCAAGGTCGCGCAACAGTTTGACTCCATCGATGCCGGGGCGCGTGCTCTGCGCGGTGGCGACATTTATGCGCTGGTGGTGATCCCCAACCATCTGGAGCGGGATGCCCGTCAGGGCACCCAGCCGCAGGTGACGGTATTCAACAACGGCCAGTTCATCCTGATCGCCAAGCTGGTCAACTCGGCGCTGGCGCAGGTGGTAGGGACTCTCAATGGTCAGGTGGGCGTGCTGGAGGCGATGGCCGATGGCAAGGCGCTGCCCGGTGCACTCGGACAGTCGGTGCCTATCAGCAGTCAGGTCACTGCGCTCTATAACCTCAACTCCAGCTATGCCCAATTTCTGCTGAGTGCCATTCTGCCTGCGGTGTGGCAGATCCTGGTGGTGCTGTTCGGCCTCAATGCACTGGCCCGTAATGATCGGCTGGGGCTGGACTGGACCACTCGCGGGGTCTGGTTTGGCCTCTGGCGCACCCTGCTGCCCCACGTGCTGATTGGCTGGGGTTGGGGGATAGTCTGGACGCTGCTGCTGTTCAAGGGCTTCTCCTACCCCATGCACGGCAGCTGGCTGGTGCTGGTGGTGGGTCTGGGGCTCGCCTCGGCCGCCTGCGTTACCATGGGGGCCTTCTTTTACGGCATCATTCGGGATCCGGCCCGCGCCCTGTCGCTGGCGGGGGCTTACACGGCGCCCGGTTTTGCCTTTATGGGGGTCACCTTTCCGGTGAGCGCCATGGGGGATTTCGCCCGCTTCTGGCGCAGCCTGTTGCCGGTCTCTCACTATGTGGAGCTGCAGATTGGCCAGAGCAACTATGGTTTGCCCCTCGCATCCGCTCTGCCGCAATTGGGGGCGCTGCTGCTGTTCCTGCTCCCCCTGCTGCTGGTGGTGCGCCGTTACAAGCAGCAGGCCGAGCTGGCCCGTCAATCTGCCGCAGTGGCCGTCGCCGAGAAGGAACCTGAGTGATGTTGGGATTTGTCGATCTGTTGCGCCTAGAGCTGCGCACCCTGCTGGCGGATCGCGCCATCATGCTGACCCTGTTTGGCGGGGTGATCTTCTACTCGTTTCTCTATCCCCAGCCCTATCTGCATCAGCTGCCGCGGGAAGAGGCGGTGGTGGTGGTCAACGACGATGGCAGTCAGTTGTCCCGTCAGCTGGAGTTTATGGCCGATGCCACGCCGCAGGTGAAGCTGGTGGCGCGGGGCAATTCGCTGGCCGAGGCGCGCCAGCTGATGATGGCCGGGGAGGCGAGCGGCATCCTGCATATCCCCAACCACTTCTATCGGGATCTGATGCTGGGCAAGATCGTCACCCTGAGCTATGCCGGTGATGCCTCCTACTTTCTGGTCTACGGCACCATTGCCGAGGGGTTGGCGCAGGCCGGTGGCACTCTCGCTGCGCAGGTGAAGGTGGCGCGGCTGCTGAGCCATGGCGAGGCACTGCCGCAAGCGGCCATGGGCTGGAACGCGGTGGCCCTCAACGTGGTACCGGTGTTCAACCCCACCATGGGCTATGTGAATTACGTGGTGCCGGCGGTATTCGTGCTGATCCTCCATCAGGTGTTGCTGATGGGGGCGGGGATCTTGGGGGCGACCCAGAACCAGCGTAGCTGTCGCGGCGAGCACGGTTATTGGCAAAGTGCGCCTGTGTTGCCGCTGCTGCTGGCCAGAACTCTGGTGCTGGCTGGGTTGTTCCTGCTGCCGGTGAGCTACTTCCTCGGCTTCTGCTTCGATCACTACAACATCGCCCGTCATGCCGATCCGCTGGAGCTGTGGCTGTTCGCCCTGCCGTTCCTGCTGGCGACCTGCTGGTTCGGTATTGTGCTGGGGGCGATCTTTACCCGGCGGGATCTGCCGACTCAGGTGGTGTTGATCTCCTCCCTGCCGCTGGTCTTTCTGGCGGGCTTTATCTGGCCGCTGGAGCTGATCCCGGCGCCCCTCAACTGGCTGGCTCAGTGGGTGCCCACTATCCCCGCCATCGAGGGTTTTCTGCGCCTCAACCAGATGGGGGCCGACTTTTCGCAGGTTTCCCGTTACTGGTGGCAGCTGTGGGGACTGGCGCTGCTCTACGGCGCGCTGGCCTGCCTGCTGCTGCGTTGGCGGCAGCAGTCACTGCCGGTGGCCAGTCAGCCGGTCGTACAGAGTGAGACCACCGCCGGTTAAGCGGGATGGTGCAAGCGCGAGCAAGATGGCGTGAGCGGTATAGCGAAAACGGTCAGCCCTTGGGCTGACCGTTTTGTTATGTGGTGGGGTTAAGCGGTTTTACTGCTGCTTTAGCCACGCTGGAGCGTGGGATCCCCGATGGCGTAGATCTGCCCCACCGCCGTCTCATCCGCCAGCAGACGCAGTCCTTGGGCAGCCACATCGGCGCGGCGCACCAGTCCGTGTACTTCCTTGCCCTGACTCAGTTCGGCACGGCCGGTGGCGTCGCCATCCTGCAGGCCCGCCGGGCGCAGAATGGTCCATGCAAGGGCGCTGGTCTGCAGCCAGCTCTCAGCCAGACTCTTGAGACGCACTTCATGACCGAAGGCGGCGCGTGCCCGCTCAGGCAGATATTGCCAGCTGTCGCCGCAGCCGAGGGAGGTGACCAGCAGCAGCCGTTTCAGGCCTGCCTGATCCATGGCATCGATCACATGGCGGTTGCCCTGATAGTCTACCGGCGCGGCTTGACGGAAGCTGCCGAGGGTAGAGACGACCTGTGCATCTTGCCCTGCCCGGGCGCATGCCTGCTGCACCGCAGCCGGATCCAGCGCATCCCCTTCGATCACCTCAACTCCCAGCTCCCCCAGTGCCATGGCCATCTCGGGGCTGCGCACCAGCGCAACGACCCGGTGCCCTTGGTTCAGGGCGTGATGAGTAAAGGCGCGGCCCAGCCCGCGGCTGGCTCCGAAAATCAGTGTGGTTGGCATAGCTGAGTTCCCTTGGCAAAAGGGGCTAGCCTAGTGGCTTGTTCGCCTGCTGTAAATGAGAGTTGTTTCTATTTGTGAGCTGGCAGGGAGGAGAGAGTGCGAGCCGCCAGCGACTGGCACTCTTTGAGAGGCATCAGCCGTTGTAGTTGCCGATGCTGGGGCGACGGCTGGGACCGCTCAGGTGGATATCCACCGGATTGAATGCCTTGATCGCTTCATAGCTGAAATCACCGATCGCCTGATGCAGGCTCTGGGGCGTGTGGTTGGTGATGATGATGACGCTCTTTGACAGGTTGCGACGGCGGCGCAGCAGGTGGCCGAGGAAGCTGGACTGACTCTCCGCCATCTTGGCGCGGTTGGCCGATACCTCATCGATGATCAGCAGATCCACCTCTTCCAGCGCGCGGCGGTACTGGTTGCGCTCATCCTGGTCGGGGATGACGTTGAAGAACAGCCGATCGACGATGGAGGCCCACTGCTGGAAGATCACCGATTTCTGGTGACGGGCGATCAGCTCATGCGCAACCGCCCCCGCCAGGGTCGACTTGCCGGTGCCGTAGTCGCCGTAGATCAGCATGCAGCCGCCACCGCTCTTCTCCCAGTGCTCGAAACCGCTGATAAAGTAACGGGCGGTCTCGATGGGATATTGCAGCGCCGGGTCACCGGCATCCATCTTGTCAAATACCCAGTCGGGGTTGAGGTCGGCCTGGGCGATCAGCTTCTGGATCCGCTCCTGACGGGCTGCCTTCTGCAGCTCGCGCACCTCGGCGTTGGCCTTGGCATCGTACTCCTTGCGCAGGGTCTCGTAGTCATACTGACCGCCGCCGGTCTCTTGTTGCAGGCGACGAATGCGCTCCAGCAGGCCACCCACATGGCGGCTCAATTCCGGGTCGTGAATACGGTGATCCTGCTTGGCCTTGGCGATCTTCTGGCGCTTGGCTTCGATCTCTTCCAGCTCCTGGCGCAGGGGATCTTGCGGGTCAGTCATGGAATGCTCCTTCTGCTCGATCAGGGATGGGTAGACAAGGGGTTGATTCTGCCTGCAGGCGGGGGCCGCTATCAATCATTATCCGGCTCCTGCTGCGCTGCGGGTTCTTGCGTCTGCTGTTGGGCCAGTCGCTTGGCCTCTTCAATCATCTGTTGGGCCCGTTTGCTGGGGCCCGACTCTGCCGGGGCCGGCGTCACCTGCTGGTAGCCCTGCACCTCCATCGGTTTGCGACGGGTATAGCGGCGGGTCTTGAGGGCGCGAATAAACTTGAGCATCCATTGATGCTGGGAGTCGAACACCTCGGGGCGCCCCAGCCAGTAGGCGATAAACTCCCCCAGATCCTCTTCGCTATAGCTGGCATCGATCACCCCGCACAGACGGGCGAGGGCGGGCAGCTCTTCGTCCGGACGCCATTGCAGATGCATCTGGAAGGGGCGCTCCGGCAGCGGGCTGCGCAATTTCTGGGTCAGCAGCGGCAACTGGAACGGGCACTGATGATAGTGCTCACTCTCGGGCTGAGCCTCGACCTGCAGCAGGCCCGCCTCCATCAGTTCATCGAACAGCTCGGTGAGCTGGCGGGCATTGACCTGAAACGAGAAGCCGCAGGGATCACCCGGATCGACCACTGCCAGCGCCCGACCCAGCTCGGGATAGTTGAGCCGGGCAGCCTGATTTTCCAGCACCAGTCGGCGCAGCTGCAGGGTGTAGAGACTGCGAGCCGGATGGGACAATCTTGGGTGGGCAAGGGCGCTGTATTCGGCTGGGGTCATGGTCTTCTTCACGAGCTGGAGTGGGGGGCATTATCCCTTATGGCGCCCACTTGCACAATTCGGATGGCGGTCGTAGTCGTGGGGCCACCCGAGCGAATAGAGCTGCGCGGGCGGATGGGGTTCTCTTGATGCCATCGTATGATCGAGGTCTACTTTTGACGCAGGGTTTCCGCGCTGACCACACTTTTGAGCTAGTCTTAATACCTAAATAACCAATTGACTAATAAGAGCTTTATCAAGATGTCAAAAGCCGGGCTACGGATCCTGGTGGTGGAGGACGAGGCCGTTTTTCGCCACTCGTTAGTGAGTTACCTCGCACGTGACGGGGCAACGGTCTTTCAGGCCGAAGATGGTATTGAGGGGCTATCGGCGGCGGCCCTCTACCATCCCGATGTGGTGCTCTGCGATCTCAATATGCCCAATATGGATGGCCACGAGGTGATCGCCTGCCTCTCTGCGCGCTATCCCCATATTCCGGTTATCGTCATTTCGGCCCAGAGCACCATGGAGGCGGTCGCCAGTGCCTTGCGTGCCGGTGCGCGGGACTATCTGCTCAAACCCCTCGAGGATTACGCGCTGGTCGAGCGCAGTATCGAACAGTGTCTCAACGGCAGCGCCAACCGGGCGCAACAACTGGAGCTGATGGATCACATCGACTATTTCAGTGCCCACGACAAGGCAGCCAGCCGCCTGCTGGCGGGGCTCAAGCCGCCGGGCTTGCAGGAGTGGGGCCCCTGGCAGGTCACGTTCAAGGGGCTGGGGCAGTTGTTTATTCCCGATACCTTCAAGGTGGAAGACAAGCTGCTGGTGCTGGTGATGGAGCTGCCGATCATGGGGGCGGATGCGGCATTTTGTGGTGCGCTGGTGCGATCCTTGATGAATGTCCCCTACCGCCAGTTTCAGCAGAACGAGAGCCGGTTGCTGAGCCAGCCGCACCGGTTGCTCGACTACCTCAACCATCAGTTGATGGCATCCGGGCTTCGCCACTCTTTTGCCATGGCGGCGCTGCTGTTTGATCAGCATGATGGGTTGGTGTTTGCCAACGCCGGGCTCACCTCTCCCCACTGGTTGATGCGCTCCGGCGGCTTGCCCCTTGGCCTGATGCGCAGTAGCCACTACGCCCTGCACAAACGCAGCTGGCATGAACCGTTCGCCCTGCAGTTTCGCAGCGACAGCGGCGGCTCGCTGGATGTGCAGGTTCGTCATCACTGATGCCGCATGACAATAAGCTAAAACAAACAGGGCGCCGATGGGCGCCCTGTTTATTGTTTACAATCCTGACCGTTTAGACGGTGGCGGATTGCAGTTTCTTCTCTTGAGCTTGCGGCTCTTTGGCCGGGCCTTCGGCACCGTGCATCCAGTAAACCAGACGGTTGGCCATGGTCAGCAGGATCAGGGCGCTCAGTACTGCAGCCAGGGCGATGCCACCGAAGATGGCGATCGGACCGGCTTCACCCACGAAGGAGCCGATAAAGCCCGCAGCGTAGTTAGCCAGGGCAACGAAGCCAAACCAGGCACCCATCATCAGGGAAGCCAGACGCAGCGGAGCCAGTTTGGTCACCATGGAGAGGCCGATCGGGGAGAGGCAGAGCTCGCCCAGGGTGTGGAACAGGTATGCGCCAACCAGCCAGAACATGGAGGTCTTGACGGTGTTGTCACCACCCTGCTGCAGCACGGCACCGACCATGAACAGGAAGCCGATAGCCAGGAACAGCAGACCCATGGCGAATTTCACCGGAGAGTTCGGCTCTTTCTTGCCGAGCTTGATCCAGATGGCCGCAACGACCGGTGCCAGAGTGATGATGAAGAAGGGGTTCAGGGACTGGAACCAGGCGGTCGGCACTTCGAAGCTGCCGATCATGCGGTCGGTATACTCCTGGGTGTAGAGGTTCATCAGACCACCAGCCTGCTCGAAACCGGCCCAGAAGATGATGGTGAACAGACCCAGTACCAGAATAACCTTGATGCGATCCACTTCCTGCTTGGTCAGCGGTGCTTTCTGCTCGGTAGTACGCAGGGCGGCTGCGCGCTGGGCGGCAGTGACGCGACCTATGTCACCCAGGAAACGCTGGGCCATGGTGGCCTGGATCACCAGAGAGAGCAGCATACCGATACCGGCGCCGACGAAGGCTGCTTGCCAGCCGTAGGCCGTAGCGGCAGCACCACAGATCACGCCTGCCAGCAGGGAACCCAGGTTGATACCCATGTAGAAGATGGTGAAAGCACCATCACGGCGGTGATCGCCCTCTTCATAGAGGTCACCCACCATGGTGGAGATGTTCGGTTTGAACAGGCCGTTACCCACGATCAGCAGCGCGAGGCCCGCGTAGAACATGGTGTTGACCATATCCGGGAACATGGCGTGGGGCAGTGCCAGAGTGAACTGACCTGCGGCCATCAGCACGGCACCAATCAGGATGGCGCGACGTTGACCCAGGAAGGTGTCAGCCAGCCAGCCGCCGATCAGCGGAGTGATATAAACCAGACCGGTATAGATACCGTAGAGTTTGAGGGCATCTGCCTGACTCCAGCCCAGACCGCCATTGGCAGTCAGGTCGGTCAGATAGAGCACCAGTACGGCACGCATGCCGTAATAGGAGAATCTCTCCCACAGTTCGGTACTAAAGAGCAAAAAAAGCCCTTTAGGGTGACCTAAAAAGGTCCCTTTTGACGGGTTATTCATTGGAACTTCCACCTGTGTCTTATATTTTTTTGAGTTTTTTATGCAAGGGCGAGAAACACGCCTCAATCCTTATAGAGCATGTGTGAATAAATTACAACATTATGATTTGCTGAGAGTTTATTTACTCTTGATTGATTTTTTGTTGCAAAAATGAAAAAGGAGCATCATTTGATGCCCCTTAAATACGTCTATAAAAAACAGATTTATCAGCGATTACAACTGCTTGACGAACTGCTTCAGCCAGCCGATGAATTCACCATTCAGCTCGTGATGGCGCACACCATATTCCACATTGGCTTTCATGTAGCCCAGCTTGCTGCCGCAATCGTGGCTCTTGCCCTTCATGAAGTAGGCGTTGACCTGCTCCTGCTCCATCAGCATGGCGATGGCATCGGTCAGCTGGATCTCGTCACCGGCACCGGCCGGGGTCTTCTCCAGCAGCGGCCAGATATTGGAGGAGAGGACGTAACGACCCACCACCGCCAGATTGGAGGGGGCTTCGTCACGGGGCGGCTTCTCGACAATGGCCTGCATCGGCAGGGACATCCCCTCGCTCAGGGCCTCGCCCTTGATGTCGGCGATGCCATACTTGTCCACTTCGCTCTCCGGAACCGCTTCCACCATGATCTGGCTGATCTGGTTCTCTTCGTACATGTGCACCATCTCGGCCAGGTTGTCCTGCTTGGGGTTGCTGGCAACGTCGTCGATCAGCACATCCGGCAGCAGCACGGCAAACGGGTTGTCACCGATCAGCGGACGGGCACACAACACAGCGTGGCCCAGACCTTTGGCCTCCCCCTGGCGGACGTGCATGATGGTGACGTCTTTCGGGCAGATCTGTTGCACCTCTTCCAGCAGCTGACGCTTGACTCGCTTCTCGAGGGTCGCCTCCAGTTCGAAACTCTTGTCGAAGTGGTTTTCGATGGAGTTCTTGCTCGAGTGGGTGACCAGCACGATCTCCTTGATCCCGGCGGCGATGGCTTCGCGCACTACGTACTGGATCAGCGGTTTGTCGACCACCGGCAACATCTCTTTCGGGATGGCCTTGGTGGCTGGCAGCATACGGGTACCCAGACCGGCTACCGGGAGCACGGCCTTGCGAACTGTCAGAGGAGTCTTTTTCATGGAAAACTATCCAGCGGGATTAAAGTGCGGCCATGATACTCCAAGAAAAATGGGGCAGCCACAGGCTACCCCATTCGTATATGCAGAGCTCGGACGTTATTTGACGATGATCATGTCACGGTTGGCTTCCAGCGTGGCCGGGCCAATGCCATTGACATCTGCCAGCTGATCGACCGAGGTGAACTTTCCCTGTTTTTCCCGATAGTCGACGATGGCTTGTGCCTTCTTGTCACCAATCCCTTTCAGGCTGGTGAGTTCGGCAAGGGTGGCCGTATTGATATTCAGCTTGCCGGACTCCTTGGCGACCGCGGTCGTGGTTGTTGGTTTGGGCGTTGCCTTATCTGCGGCCAGCACGGGTTGGCTGAACAGGGGCAAGCAGGCCAGCAGCATGACAGCAGAGAGCTTCTTCATCAGCATTTCCATTCCTCCATGATGTGGATATTGCCGAGTGGCACATTGATGAATAGCGTATCGAACGGGTCTTTTTCACTGCTATTTCTAACAGGTCAAATCCTCATGCCGATGGCGAAATATTTGCTATAAGCGCTTCACTACGAATGCCCTCATAAATCCAACCGTATGATCTTGAATCTATTTTAGATGCATCATAAAGGTGGTGGGCACGCTTTCCCGCGGCGCTACGCTCGAGACATTTCTGGCACATCACATTGCATTATTCTGTGCAACACTGCACTGATGGCATGTTTCACTGGTCTTCAAAAGAGAACCAATAAAAAAGGCTGCTCACCTGGGGTGAGCAGCCTTTGTGATCGGTTTTTTCAGACAGGCACTGATTAGGCTTGTTCGTCAGCCTGGGCAGCCTGGATACCGGTCAGGGCGATGGTGTAGACGATGTCGTCAACCAGGGCGCCACGGGAGAGGTCGTTGACCGGCTTACGCATGCCTTGCAGCATCGGGCCGATGGAGACCAGGTCAGCGGAACGCTGCACCGCCTTGTAGGTGGTGTTACCGGTATTCAGGTCAGGGAAGACGAACACGGTAGCTTTACCGGCAACCGGTGAGTTCGGTGCCTTGGACTTGGCCACGTTCTCCATGATGGCCGCGTCGTACTGCAGCGGGCCGTCGATGATGAGGTCGGGGCGCTTGGCTTTGGCCAGCTCGGTCGCTTCACGCACTTTCTCTACATCGGCACCAGCGCCAGAGGTACCGGTGGAGTAGGAGATCATGGCGACGCGCGGCTCGATGCCGAACGCGGCAGCAGAGTCGGCGGACTGGATGGCGATCTCGGCCAGCTGCTCGGCAGTCGGATCCGGGTTGATCGCGCAGTCACCGTAGACCAGCACCTGGTCAGGCAGCAGCATGAAGAAGATGGAGGAGATCAGGGAAGAGCCCGGAGCGGTCTTGATGATCTGCATCGGCGGACGGATGGTGTTGGCAGTGGTGTGCACCGCGCCGGATACCAGGCCGTCAACTTCGTTGCGTTCCAGCATCATGGTACCCAGTACCACGTTGTCTTCCAGCTGCTCGCGGGCAACCACTTCGGTCATGCCCTTGTTCTTGCGCAGCTCGACCAGACGCGGCACATAGCGCTCGCGTACAACGGCCGGATCGATGATCTCGACGCGATCGGTCAGAACCACACCCTGCTGTTCGGCAACACGACGGATCTCTTCCGGGTTACCCAGCAGCACCGGACGGGCAATGCCACGCTCGGCACAGATGGCTGCAGCCTTGATGGTGCGCGGCTCGTCGCCTTCCGGCAGCACGACACGCTTGTTGGCCTGACGGGCCAGCTCGGTCAGCTGATAACGGAACGCCGGCGGGCTCAGACGACGGGAACGGGTAGAACTGACAGTCAGCGACTCGATCCAGTGCTTGTCGATGTGGCCAGCGACGTAGTCCTGTACCAGCTCGATACGCTCGCGGTCATCTTCCGGAATATCGACGTTGAAGTTCTGCAGGCTGACGGCGGTCTGCCAGGTGTTGGTACCGGTCATCATGATCGGCAGGCCGGTGGCCATGGCCTGTTGGCACAGCGCCATGACCTGCGGCTCCGGATGATAGTTACCGGTCAGCAGCAGGGCGCCCAGCTTGACGCCGTTCATGGCGGAGAGGCAGGCGGAGACGATAACGTCAGAGCGGTCGCCGGAGGTCACCAGCAGGCTGCCCGGACGGAAGTGCTCAACCATGTTGTGGATGGAGCGGGCACAGAAGGTCACGGTCTGCAGGCGGCGGCTGTCCAGCTCACCCTTGTGCAGGATCTTGGCAGCCAGATGCTTGGCGAGATCCTTGGCGCGCGGGGCGATCAGCTGGGTGTTCCAGGGGATGCAACCCAGGATGCGCAGCGGGCTCTTGCCAAACACTTGCAGCACTTCCAGGTTGTGGGCAGCGTCAGAAGCGTGGTGATGGGCTTCGAACATCTCGGTCAGGTCAGGGCGGGTTACGCCATGCTCGTCAACCGGTGCGCCAACCTTGTTGATTACGCAACCAACGATACGGGGGTTGTTGACACCACCGAAGTTGGAGCAGGCCAGCTCAATGCGCTCTTTCAGCTTCTGGCTGGAGTCATGGCCCGGGTGGGTCACGAATACCATGTCAGCGTCCAGCGCCTTGGCGACGTCGTAGTTCAGCTTGTTGGCAAAGGGCTGCTTGTCGGTCGGCACCATACCTTCGACAACCAGCACTTCGGCACCACTGGATTTCACGTGCTCTTCGAAGCGGGCAACGATCTCTTCCAGCAGGATGTCGGTGTTGCTGGAGCTGATCATGTTCTCGGCGTAGGAGAGGGTGAAGGGCTCGGGCGGATTGATGTTGGCAGCAGCGCGGATAACGGCGGTTGAGCGCTCGGCACCGGTTTCACCCGGACGCGGCTGGGCAACCGGTTTGAAGAAGCTGACATTGACACCGTGACGCTCCATGGCGCGAACAACGCCAAGACTCACGGAAGTTACGCCGACACCAGTGCCGACCGGGATAAGCATAATAGTGCGTGCCACTTTATACCCCTTGTTCATTTTTTGGGATCAGGAAAAGGCCGCCCTGTGGGCGGCCTCGAGTTACTGCGTCAATTAAGCGCCGACCAGTTCCAGCGCGTCGTGGGCGATAACCCACTCTTCGTTGGTCGGGATAACCAGGGCCTTGGTAGAACCAGCCTTGGTGATCTCGCCACCCTTGCCGAAACGAGCCTTCAGGTTGGCGTCGTGATCGACGTCAAAGCCCAGCAGACCCAGCTTGTTCAGGGTGATTTCACGGATCGGGGCGGAGTTTTCACCGATACCACCGGTGAAAACAACGGCGTCCAGACGACCGTCCATGGCGGCAGCGTAGGCGCCGATGTACTTGGCCAGGCGATAGCAGTAAACGTCCATAGCACGCTTGGCTTCTTCTTTGCTGTCGTAGTTGTCTTCAACAAAACGGCAGTCGGAGGTCACTTCGGTCAGACCCTGCAGGCCGGACTCTTTGGTCAGCATGGTGTTGATATCAGCAACGCTCATGCCCAGCTTGTCGTGCAGGAAGAAGATGATGGCCGGGTCCAGATCGCCTGAGCGGGTACCCATCACCAGGCCTTCCAGCGGGGTCAGACCCATGGAGGTATCAACAGATTTGCCGTTCTTGATGGCGCAGACGGAACCGCCGTTGCCCAGGTGGCAGTTGATGATGTTCAGCTCTTCAACCGGCTTGTTCAGCTGCTTGGCAGCCTCCAGGCTGATGTAGTAGTGGCTGGTGCCGTGAGCGCCGTAGCGACGGATGCCGTTCTCTTTGTAGAGTTTGTACGGCAGGGCGTACAGGAAGGCTTCTTCCGGCATGGTCTGGTGGAACGCGGTATCGAATACGGCCACGTTCTTGTCAGCCAGCGCCGGGAATACGCGGCGAGCTTCACGGATACCGATCAGGTGAGCCGGGTTGTGCAGCGGTGCGTACGGAACGGCGGCTTCGATGCCGGCGATCACGTCTTCGCAGATGACAACGGAAGAGGTGAAGCGCTCGCCACCGTGAACAACACGGTGACCGATGGCGATCAGGTTCTTGGACAGTTCCGGATTGAGCGGCAGGATCTTGTTGACGATGAAGTCCAGCGCTTCCTGGTGAGCGGCACCCGCGCCCAGATCGGCACTGCCTTTCTCGCCATTCAGTTTCCACTTGATGCGGGCGTCGTCGAGGTTGAAGCACTCGGCCAGGCCGGACAGCAGGTCATCACCGGTGGTTGCGTCAATGACGGCAAACTTCAGGGAAGAGCTGCCACAGTTAAGAACAAGAACCAGCTTACTCATGAATAAATCCTATCGCAGATTGGGTTGTGTAGGCGGATGCGTTGGACGCGGTGCGGCCAAAAACTTTCAACTTATCCTTATGAGGGTTGGCAATCTGTTGCTTGCCCCTTGTATAGTGATACAAGACCCGAAATCCAGACGTCCCTGACAGGTCAATAGCAAGAAGCTTTTGACGCAAAAATGGGCGTACAAAGGATAACCCGATTGTTGAAAAATAACAAAGTCATCCTCAACCTTTGTTACTTTGCATCAAATTTTGTCGAGGTTTTGCCGTTAGTACGTTCAAAAAGCGCTCGGAGGTAGTATGAGCATGAACATTTTTGGAACTAAGTTACAGCAAGGCCGCCATTATATGACGCTTTGGCCGCGCCGTCCCGAGCTCAATTCGATGTTTCCTGAAAATCGGGTGATCAAGGCGACTGAGTTCGCCCTCAAGGTGATTCCCGCGCTGGCGGTGCTGAGCGTGATGCTGCAGTTCCAGTTTGGCGAGCTGCACTACTGGCCTTCCGTCATCACCTCGGTGCTGTTTTTGCTCAGTTTGCCGCTGCAGGGTTACTACTGGCTCGGCCAGCGTGCCGACACCCGCTTACCCCCGTCGCTGGCGAGCTGGTATCGGGAGATCAACGGCAAGATGAACGAGCAGGGTGGCCGTCGTCAGCTGGTGTCACAACCGCGCTATGAAGAATTGGCCGATACCCTCAAGGCCGCCTTCCAGCAGCTCGATAAATCCTTTCTCTACGAATAACCCGTTTCAGATACAAAAAGGCGCCAGTGGCGCCTTTTTGTTGTCTGGTGGCCTGCCATCAGGCAGCCAGCACTTTGCGGATCTCTTGTATGGAGAGCTTGTACTGACGCGGGCACTGACGCCACACCTGCAGCATCCGCTGGTATTTGTCGCGCATGGCGATGTCGCTGGAGAGCTCGTCGCACGGGCACTTGAGCTCGGGGAAGCGCTTGTCCACCTCCAGCAGGAAGCAGACGTAGTCAGCCAGTTCACGCTCCTGGCTGCGGCTGTAGCCGTTGAACTCCAGCCGACTGGCATTGATCTCGCCCTGATCGGCGGCATCCAGATTACCCCATGAGATGGCCAGTGCGTGGTGCAGCTCAAGGGTGTCGATCACCTCCTGGCAGGTCGCCAGATCCAGATGGCCGAAGCTCTTCTCCAGCTCGAGGATCTGCAGGCAGTAGCCGCGCTCGATGATGGTGCTGGCGCGCTGGTAGACGTCCGCTTTCTCCGGGTTGAGTTTCGCCAGAATTTCGTACTGGTTGCTCAGGATCAAACGCTCAGTGTTGCTCATGTTCATGGGATATCTCGCTGGAAGATGATTCTGGGGTCACGTTAACCCATATATAAAATGAATTTTTTGATCTGGGCGGGGGAGTTGGTGAGAAAAATCCGTTGGCAAGGGGCGGCTGACCAGACAAAAAAGGCCTGCATGGCAGGCCTTTCAATGACGCAGGGGAGGGTTATCCCTTGAGGAAATCCAGTACCACCTGGTGGTGACCGCTGGTTTTGAACTTGTCGAAGTGGTGGGCAATCTTGCCCTCTTCATCGATCAGGAAGCTCTGACGGTGAATGCCGTCATACTCCTTGCCCATGAACTTCTTCGGGCCCCAGACGCCAAAGGCATCGGCGACAGCGTGGTCTTCATCAGCCAGCAGGGTGAAGTTGAGCTGGTCCCGCTCTTCGAACTTTTTCAGCCGTTTGGCCGGATCCGGGCTGATGCCAAGCACCACCACATTGAGGGCGGCCAGCTCGGCGTTCACATCGCGCAGGCTGCAGGCCTGGGTGGTGCAGCCGGGGGTCATCGCCTTGGGGTAGAAATAGACCAGCACTTTCTTGCCGCGCAGGCCAGCGAGGCTGACCTGATTGCCATTCTGGTCGGGCAGGGAGAAATCGGGGGCGGGGCTGCCAGCTTGTAGTGGTTGCATGGGGTCTCCTCGGGTAAAACGCCCTCAGGCGTGTTTGCGATTGACGATAAACTCGAACGATTCGGCACCCAGTTGACGACAGAATTCGGCGAAGGCGGTTTGCGAACCTTCCACTTCACCTTCTCTAGCCAGATTGAGCTGAAAACTGATCTTCAGCAGGTTGAACGGCTGCTGCTCCAGGGTCATGGATTGCATCGCCTGAATGTTCCAGCCATGTTCGCTGAAGAACTGGGTGCACTGGCTTACGATGCCTGGCTCGTCGCGGATCAACAGGTCGGCACTGGCGCGGACGTCATACTGCAGGGACTGGTGGCGCTCGGTGCGTTTCATCATGGTGATGAGATCCCACTCCTGGCTACGCAGGGGCAGGCTGATTTCGAGTTGCATCATGCTGTTCCAGTCGCCCGAGAGCAGCATGATAAAGGTAAATTCATTGCCGAAGATGCCAAGGCGGCTGTCTACAATGTTGCAACCACAGCCACTGACGTGGCGGGTCACTTCATTGACGATGCCAGGCCTGTCCGTGCCGATGGCCGTTACGACCAGGTAGTGAGTCATAAATCTTCTCTCGTCCGTTATTTCGTTGCGAAAGCCGCGCTGGCAAGCCACCCTCCGGCCCTGATGACCACTCCCTGAGGGACGCTGCCGACTTTCGTCCATTACTTTTTGTTCCGGATGGTATCACGGCTTGCCCCCTCTCTCCCTTGTTTTTCAAAGGGGTCAGCTTTACCATTACGCCCCTGAAAATCGGGAGAAAAGTCCATGTTACGCGGTAGTATTGTTGCGCTCGTTACCCCCATGCTGGCTTCAGGTGAAGTCGATTGGGCCAGTCTGGCCAAACTGGTCGACTATCATGTCAGCGCCGGGACCAGCGCCATTGTTGCGGTGGGGACCACGGGGGAGTCGGTGACCCTGAGCGAGCAGGAGCATATTGCCGTCGTTGAAAAGACCGTTGAGTATGCCGCCGGACGCATTCCCGTCATCGCCGGTTGCGGCTCCAACAATACTGCCCATGCCATTGAATTGGCAAAGCGACTGGCCAAAACCGGCGTGGTGGCGGGCCTCTCGGTGACTCCTTACTACAACAAGCCCACTCAGGAAGGTCTCTATCGCCACTATTGTGCGATCGCCGAGGCTAGTGGTCTGCCCCAAATTCTTTATAATGTGCCCGGTCGTACCTGTTGCGATCTCAAACCGGAGACCGTGGCCCGTCTGGCCAAGGTTCCCGGCATTATCGGTTTGAAAGAGGCAACCGGCGATTTGAGCCGTACCCCGCTGCTGCGCGAGCTGTGCGGGCCGGAGTTTGCTCTCTACAGTGGCGACGATGCCACTGGTTGTGATTTTATGCTGCAAGGTGGCGATGGCGTGATTTCGGTCACCACCAATATTGCAGCGGCCCAGATGGCCGACATGTGTCGTGCTGCGCTGGCCGGCGATGCCGGGCAGGCGCATGACATCAACAATCTCTTGATGCCGTTGCACAAGACTCTGTTCTGCGAACCGAGCCCCACCCCGGTGAAATGGGCCTGTGCCCAACTGGGGTTGATTGCAACAGCCACCTTGCGCCTGCCGCTGGTTGACCTCACCCCCGAGGGCGAACAGCTGATGGCGCGAGCACTGACCACAGCGGAGTTGATGGCGAGTGTTTAAATCTAATGGAAAGGGAAATAGAGCCCGTCTGGTGCTGAGCGTTGCGACTGTTGCCGTCTTGGCCGGTTGCAGCACCCCCCAGGATCGCAAAATGGCCAACCGCGACTTCGGTTATGAAGATGCCCGCCTCGAGGGCCGCGCGTTCTTGATCCCCGCAGGATTGAGTGCCCCCACCTTCAACAGCCAGTACGATATCCCGCCGCTTCCCGAGAGCAGCCGTGAAGGTGCCCTCGGCGCCCAGGTCGATGTGCGCCCACCCGCTCAGCTGCTGACCGTGGTACCGGGCAGTCAGGTCGTGCAGAGCGCAACCGAACCGACCGTTGCCTTCTATGCCCTCAGCACCAGCCAGAGCGTGGAGCGCGATACCTGGTCGTTCCTGATGAACTTCCTGGCCAAATACAAGGTCACCACCGAGAAGCTGGATCAGCAGAATGGAGTATTGCAGACCGGCTGGTTTGACAACACGGTCGCCCTCGATGGCTGGGGTGAAGATGACGAAGACTTCAAAATTCGTCAGCGTTACCAGTTCACCGTGCGCAACGATGCCCAGCGCCACGCCGTCAACATGTCGGTCCGGGTACTGGATCACGAAGAGACCATCGACGGCGAGACCAGCAACAAGCTGACCCCTGCCGATGCCCAGCGCTATGCCGCGCGAGTGCTGAACCAGTTCTCGCTCTATTACGACAGCCAGCTGAAAGCCCGCGAGCAGCACAAGTCCAACGATGGCATGGGTCTGCAACTGGGTCTGGACAACAACGAACTGAGCGCCTGGATTGCCGAAGGCTCCTTTGATCAGGTGTGGCGTCGCCTCAACCAGGTACTGCCCGCTTACGGTTTCACCATCAAGGATACCCAGCAGTCTCTGGGCTGGATCGACGTCGAGTACGAAGAGCCGAGTGCCGAGTTCTGGAAGGCGAAAGGGAGCGAGCCGTTCAAACTGGAGGAGGAGAAATACCGCTTCCAGCTTGGCGAAATGGCGGGAGGCAAGACCTCCATCACCCTGTTCGACAAGGACAAGAAGCCGGTATCGTCCGGGGTTATCTCCCAGATGTATATCAGCCTGTCCGAGGCGTTCGCCAAGGGGCTGGCCGATCAGGCAGCAGCAAAAGCAGAATAAATACAGGGGCCTTGTGCCCCTGTTTTGTTATCAAAATCCCCCTGAAAACGCGGGGATTCCGAGCGGTTTTCGATGATGCGAGCCCCCTTGCCAGCCCGTTGCAAACAAACAGGGCGCGCAGGTGAGGGACTCGCGATGTTTACCCCCCACAAACAGGAAGTGTTATTAGCCATGAGTCTTGCAGATCAAGTATTGGCGGTGAATGACGATTTACCGATCCGTACCGATAAACCTGTCCATTCCGGCAAAGTGCGCAGCGTCTACTGGTTGACCCCCGAAGACAGTGCCCGGCTCATAAAAGAGAAAGGTTATGATGTGCCGGCCGATGCGCCCCTCGCCCTCATGGTGATCAGCGATCGCATCTCGGCCTTCGATTGCATCTGGCAAGGTGTGGATGGCCTGAACGGCGTACCGGGCAAAGGGGCTGCGCTCAATGCCATCTCCAGCCACTGGTTCAAGCTGTTCAAGGAGAAGGGACTGGCCGACAGCCACATTCTGGATATTCCGCACCCCTTTGTCTGGATTGTGCAAAAAGCCCGTCCGGTGATGATCGAGGCGATTGCCCGCCAGTACATCACCGGCTCCATGTGGCGTGCCTACAAGGATGGCGAGCGCGAGTTCTGCGGCATCACTCTGCCGGAAGGGCTGAAAAAGGATCAGAAACTGCCGGAGATCCTCATCACTCCCTCCACCAAGGGCGTGTTGAAAGGGCTGGATGGCGTGCCGGAAGCCGATGACGTCAACGTCTCCCGTGCCGATATAGAGCGCCATTATAAGGGCTTCAACTTCAGCAAGCCGGCCGACATCGACCGCTACGAAGTGCTGCTCAAAGAGGGCTTCAACGTCATCAGCGACGCGCTGGCCGGGCTGGATCAGATCTTCGTCGATACCAAGTTCGAGTTTGGTTACGTCCACGATGCGGCGGGCAATGAAA
Source organism: Aeromonas sp. s8 (assembly GCF_040907785.1). Lineage (NCBI taxonomy): Bacteria > Pseudomonadati > Pseudomonadota > Gammaproteobacteria > Aeromonadales > Aeromonadaceae > Aeromonas > Aeromonas sp. s8. The sequence continues at coordinate 111,459 of NZ_JBFOCL010000019.1, read as the reverse complement.
AGCTCATCTACATGGACGAAGTGGGCACCCCCGACAGCTCCCGTATCTGGGATGGCGCGGCCCTACGCGACGGTCAGATTGTCGAGAAGTCTAAAGAGGGTTTCCGTCAGTGGCTGCTCAACCACTTCCCGGATCCGGACATCCTGCTCAACAAGAACCGTATGCCGGAACGTTTTGCCCTGGCCCGCGACAACAAGCTGCCTACCGAAGTGATGATGGATATCTCCAACACCTATGTCGGGATCGCCGAGAAGATCATCGGCCACAAGCTGGCGCGTTCTGCCAATCCCAAGCAGGAGATCATCGAGGTGCTACGCGACCAGTACGGTCTGATCGACTAAGGGTTGCGCTCTTTTTTGTCGTCAACAAACAAACGTTTGCCGATAGCGAAGGAGATAGGCAGAGAAACAGACGGGCCCCGCTACGGGGCCCGTTTTTATTGCTGGTCTGGCGGCAAGCGAGCGGCGCTCAGCCGTTGACCCTGAACACCTGGCCGGTCTGGATGCCCAGCACCGACTTCTTGTAAGCCTGCGCCACCTTGGCGGCGGGCACCGGCACGAACCCCGGGAAGAAGTCGGCGTATTTGTCCATCGACTCCGCCAGCACGGTGGGGCTCACCACGTTGATGCGAATGCCCCTTGGCAGCTCGCAGGCGGCCGCTTTCACAAAGTGATCGATGGCGCCGTTGACGGTGCTGGCGCTCACCCCCCAGTTGATCGGCTCCTCGCTCAGAATACCGCTGATCAAAGTGATGGAACCCTTGTCAGTCAGATAGGGGATGGCGGCTCGGGTCAGGTTGATCTGGCCCATCAGCTTGTTCTCCAGTCCCACCTGCCACTGCTCGTCGGTCATCTCGGTCAGGCCGTTGAAGGCCACGCTGCCGCTGGCGACAACCAGTGCATCAAACTGGCCCACTTGGGCGAACAGCGCCTTGATGGAGGCGGGATCGCGCATGTCGACCGTGGCATCGCCACGGCTGTGGCCGACCCGGATCACCTGATGATCTTTGGCAAGCAGTTCACTGACTGCGGAGCCGACGGTGCCGGAGGCACCCACAATCACAATTTTCATCTGCATCACTCCTGGTTGGGATGTATCGATTCTAGCGCAACAGAAAATGCGAAAAAGCGCGTAAAATAAACCCATTGTTTCCATATTGGAGCTAATGATGGATATCGCCCATCTGGCCAGCTTTTACGAGGTGGTGCTGCGCGGCAGTTTCTCGGCTGCTGCCGATACGCTGGGAGTGAGCAAGGGGATGCTAAGCCGCCACGTCAGCGCGCTGGAGTCCTCCCTCAATGCACAACTGTTGCAGCGCACCACCCGCCGCCTCAGTCTGACCGAGGCGGGCAAGACCCTCTACCGGCAGGCGGGGGAGATCTTCGCGCTGGCTCGGCAGGCGGAGCAGGATATTCAGGCGCTGACCGAAGAGGATGGCGGTCGCTTGCGCTTTACCTGCCCGGTCAGCACCGGCGATCGCATGGTGAGCGAGCTGCTGACCAGCTTTGCCGCGCTCTGCCCCGGAGTTGAAGTCGAGCTCAACTTCACCAACCAGATGGTCGACATGAGTCAGGGGGAGAACGACATCGCCCTGCGCGCCATGAACGAGGTGCCGGACAATCTGGTAGCCCTGCCGCTCGGTCGGCTCAAGGATGTGGTGGTGGCCAGCCCCGCGCTGGTGGCGCGAGAGGGGCATCCTGCCACTCCCTATGAACTGAGCGGGCGCAACTGCCTGTTGCAGGGGCACAATCCGGCCTGGGAGCAGTGGCACTTTATCCGTGAGGGGGAAGAGGCCCACATTCTGGTACAAGGCAAGGTGCGGGCCAACCACTACAGTACCGTGTTGCAACTGGTGCGCGCCGGTATGGGCTATGCCAAGTGCCCGCTGATGCTGGTGGAATCGCAGCTGACGGCAGGAGAGCTAGTGACCGTGCTCGACGAATGGCAGAGCGGGCTGCATCAGCTCCATGTACTGCATGCCCAGCAGCGGCGGGTGCCGCGCAAGATCCGGCTGTTCAAGCAGGTGCTGGCCCAGTGGTTTGCCGAGCGGCCCCACTACCTGTTCTGAGCGGCGTTATTTTTCTGTCATCTTCGGCTGCTACCCTGCGCCCATCATCGGCATCAGGAAGATCAGCGGGAATGAAGAGTAATAGAGGGTTGACCGGGTTTGTGCTGCTCTGTGCAGTCTTGGGGGCAGGCAGTGTACAGGCCATGGTGGACGTGAAGGTGCCGGAGAATTTCCGCATTCTCGCGGTGAGCAACGGTACCTTGCAGGACGAGCAGCATGCCACCCTGGCTGATGGCGAGCAGCAACTGCTGGTGCGCTTCGAGGGGGTGATCCCCAGTCGCAGCAGCAGCGAGAATGATCGGCAGGTACACTCCGAGCCACAGGTGGTGCGCTATCAGGGCAGCAATCAGCATTTGCAGTTGACGGCCAGCGTACCGGGAGACGAGCGGGGGATGCAGGCGTATGCCAAGGCTCCTGTGGTAGCGCTGCAGGAGAATGGCCGCGCGCTTGCTATCCAGCAGGATGCGCTGGTGACCAGCGGCATGCTGCTAGGGGTGGATTGGAACGGCAAACTGGCTGAATACAACCGCAGCGGCGGCAAGGCGGCGCTGACGGCCGTCGCTGTGACTACACAACCAACGGCTACGCTATCCGGTAGGGGGCAACCCGTTGTGGCTGCCAGCGAGCTGGAAGGGCAGTTGCAGCAGTTGTTCCTCCAGGCCGATCCGGCCCTGCGCAAGCGCTTTATCGGTTGGGCCGTGCCACAGCTTTAAGTTTTCTGCCCGTTGCAGTAACGTGGACACTCCTTTTTTCAGGCGCTCTGTTCATCGTACTCAACGAGGTTTTCATGTTTGAATTGCATTCACGCCTGCAGGCAGATACCCGGTGGCTCGGGGATCTGCCCCTCTGCCGTGTCTTGCTGGCCAAAGACAGCCAGTATCCTTGGCTTATCCTGGTACCGCGAGTAGCCAACCTGCGGGAAATTCACCATCTGGCGCCGGAGCAGCAGCAACAGCTGATGCAGGAGTCCTGCGCCGTCGCCGCCCTGATGGAACAGGCCCTCAGCCCGGACAAGATCAACATTGGGGCGCTGGGTAATTTGGTGCCGCAACTCCACCTTCACCATGTCGCCCGCTTTGAGACGGATCGTGCTTGGCCCGGCCCCATCTGGGGCGCTCATCCGGTCGTGCCTTATGAGCCACAAGTTTTGGCACAGCAGGCCGATATATGGCGTGCCCGGCTCGCCAAGCTGAGCGGTTTCACCCCTGTGGCTGCTGATAACGGAGTCAACTGAGATGCGTGTCGCTATTTCAGCCTCCGGGCCGCGCCATCTGTTAGAGTTATGGTATAGATAAGCCCATTTTCGATGTTCAGGAAGGTCCCATGATAGTGACAAGATCCGATGACGATGCCGTATTGACCACAGAGGATGTGCTGCTCAGCCTGTGCAACTCGGTGACGGACGTTTTGAGTGCCGCGACCATGAGTCAGGTGCGGTTTTCCGGCATGGTGCAGCGGATCAGCAAGACCTGCCTCAAGCCGGATATCGGCTGCTTCGTGCTGTTCGATGGCGGTTTTTCCGGTCTGGTGGTGATCAACTTCTCCGCCGCCGCCGCCATGGAGCTGTACGAGAGCTACATGCTGAGCATGGGGCTCTCCAAAGAGGATCTCGCCATCTCCCACACCTCTGATGAGGTGAGCAACGTGATGGGCGAGCTGATGAACCAGATCGTCGGCAGCTTCACCGTCAAGGTGGGCCGGGATCTGCAGACCCACATTACCCAGAACCAGCCGAAGATGCTGGCCCTCAACAAGCAGGTGATGCTGAGCGTCGATACCAATCTCGACAGCCCGGAGTCCCGCCGCGTCACCTTCTTCACCGCCCGCAACAACATCTTCTATCTGGAGCTGGCGATGGACAAAACCGAGTTCATCCGCATCCACAATGAGGGGATGGAGCATGAAGAGCTGGATCCCGATGCGCTGATCGCCCAGGCCAAGCAGGATGCCGCCAAGCCGGCTCAGGCTGCGACCCCGGTCGCCAACGATCACGACGATCTACTCGACTCTCTGGGTATTTGAGTCAAACGCCGGATAGCAACAAGGCCACCTTCGGGTGGCCTTGTTGTATCGGTGCGCACAACAGTCGTTAGAAGTTGTAGAGCAGGCCGGTGTTGAACATCACGGATTCAGAATCGTAGAAGTTGATGTCGGAATCGGACTTGGCATAGCCAGCGGTAAAGGTTGCCGAGAGCGGCGCAATACCGAACAGGCGGTGCCAGAAGAAGGTACCGGTCAGGGCAAACTCGTCGGAGTCGGCGTTTTGGCCAAAGATGGGGTTGGCCTCATCATATTTGGTCTGGCCCAGATAGGCGTTGCTGACGAAAGACCACTGGGAAGCGCGCATGCCGTAGGTCAACTGCAGGCCGTTGCTCTTGTAGCTCTGGGCGCTACCGTCCAGGTCGGCTTGACGGTAGATAAAGGCTGGCTCCAGCATCTGACCGGGTGCCAGCTGCCATTTGTAGGAGAGGTCGAGGGCGTGGATCTTGCCGTTGCGATCCAGCTTGGCTGCATAGTTTGTCTGGTTATCCTTATCGTATTGCTGGCCGCTGCGCTCCTCATCCACCTCGATGTTGCGGGTGGTCAGGCTGCCATTGAAGTTGCTACCCCAGATGCTGTCCCAGGCGAAGCGCACCCCTTTTGACTTGATATCGGTCGACTGGCGATCAACGCCTACGGCGAAGGGATCGCTCCACTGCTCGGTCGGCATGGCATTAAAGACCACGGAGCCAGCTACGATGCCCTTGTCGCTCATCTCCTGACGGATACCGAGCTGCTGGGTGAAGTCGAAACGGATGGCATCCTGGATCAGGTTACCGAGGAAGACCTGGGTGCGGGTATCGGCAAAGGTGTAGCGGATATCGGCGTTGAGCAGCGGGGCAACGGCGGAGCTGCTCTCGGCACTGCCCAGTCCGCTCAGGCGGCGGTTTTCATCATCACCACTATAAAAATTCGATTCGTAATTGATGACACTGACCCCGCCAAGCAGGAAACCGGACCAGCCAGACTCCTTGGGAATTTCACCCAAATCAGCATAAGCACTATTTGCGACCAGCAGGCCCAGGCCCAGCAAGGTGGTATTGCGCATCGGATAACTCCTAAATTAAATGGTGGTGAATTTTTTCGGCCGGTGAGTATAAAGAAAAAACCTTAATGGCAACTGACTCAATATTGCCAATTATCCTAACCCACTCATTTCATTCGGCGAATCGTTAATTAATTGTGCGAGATTAAGAAGAGTTCACTCGGTTGTGCTGGTATTCTGTACCGCGAATATCGGGGGAAAACAATAAGATGAAACAGATTAAATCCTGGGCGCAATATTATGTCGATCTGATGACCAAGCTGGGACTGGTGCGCTTCAGCATGTTCCTGGCGGCGGGCATTATCGTGCTGGCGGTCGCCATCCAGATGGGGGTGACCCTGTTCCTGCGCGGCAATATCGATGTGATCGACTTCGTTCGCTCGGTCTTTTTTGGCCTGCTGGTGACCCCCTGGGCGGTCTATTTTCTCTCCATCGTGGTGGATCAGCTGGAGGATTCCCGTCAGCGACTGAGCCGGATGGTGCGCAAGCTGCAAGATATGCGCGAGCGGGATCTGGAGCTCAATACCCAGCTGCAGGAGAACATCAGCCGCCTCAACGCCCAGATTGCCGAGACCAACCGGGCCGAGAGCCTGCGTCTGCAGGCCATCGAGGATCTCGAGAACGAGGTGTTCCAGCGAGAGAAAGCCCAGCTCCATCTGGGGGAGCGCACCGCGCTGCTGCGCTCCTTTATCGACTGCTCCCCGGATCTGGTCTACTACCGCAACGAGGATGAGCAGTTTTCCGGCTGCAACCGCGCCATGGAAGAGCTGACCGGCAAGGTAGAGGCCGAGCTGATCGGTCTGACCCCGTTCGATGTCTACAAGCAGGAGATCGCCAACAAGGTGGTGGAGACCGACAAGCAGGTCTTTGCCAGCAACGAGCCGCTCACCTACGAGCAGTGGCTGGAGTATCCCGATGGCCGCAAAGCTTACTTCGAGCTGCGCAAGGTGCCCTTCTTCGACCGCTTCGGCAAGCGACTCGGCCTGCTCGGTTTTGGCCGCGATATCACCGAGCGCAAGCAGTATCAGGACAAGCTGGAGAAGGCGAGTCGCGACAAGACCACCTTTATCTCCACCATCAGCCACGAGTTGCGCACCCCGCTCAACGGCATCGTGGGCTTAAGCCGGATGCTGATGGATACCCCCCTCGATCCCAAGCAGCACCAGCAGCTCAAGACCATTCACCTGAGTGCGGTGACCCTTGGCAATATCTTCAACGACATCATCGACTTGGACAAACTGGATCGCCGTCGCCTAGAAATTGCGCCGACCCGTATCGACCTGCCCGCCTTCCTCGACGAGCTGGAGACCCTGTCGCGCATTCAGGCGGAGCAGAAGGGGCTCTATCTCCATTTCGATCGCGATGGTGACATGCCGCAATTTGTGATGGCTGACGGTACCCGCCTGCGTCAGGTGCTGTGGAATCTGGTGGGCAACGCGGTCAAGTTTACCGATGAGGGGGGCGTCACCGTGCGTTGTCTCTCCCATCCCGCCGACGAGCAGGGCAAGCTGGCCCTGCACTTCGAGGTGGAGGATACCGGTATCGGTATCCCGCGCGCTCAGCAGGAGAAGATCTTCGCCATGTACTATCAGGTGCAGGGCAAGAAGCACGCCACCGGCACCGGCATTGGCCTCGCGGTCTCCCGTCAGCTGGTGCAGGCGATGGGCGGCCAGCTCTATGTGGACAGCGATCCGGGCGAAGGTTCCTGCTTTACCGCCGAGCTGGAAGTGGCTTGCGCCGAGCCTGTGTTTCCAGAGCAGGAGGAGGAGATGCCCTCCCTCGATATCCTGCTGGTGGAGGATGTGGAGCTTAACGTGACGGTGGCCTGCGCCCTGCTGGGCAAGTTGGGTCATCAGGTGCAGGTGGCACGGGACGGTACCCAGGCGTTGGCGATGGCCAACCCGGATGATTTCGACCTCATTTTGCTCGATATCCAGCTGCCGGATATGACCGGCTTTGATGTGGCGAAAACCCTGCTGGAGCGTTATGGCGACAGCCTGCCACCCATGGTGGCACTCACCGCCAACTCTACCGGCGATCGCCAGTACTACCGGGATCACGGCATGCAGGATGTCATTAACAAGCCGCTTGGCTCCAAAGCGGTGCGGGAGGTGATTGGTCACCTGTTTGCCGATCTGGCCGAGGATGAAGCGGACGAGCAGGCGGATGCGGGCAATCAGGATGTCCTGCTGGATATCCCCTTCCTCACCGATTACGCCGATACCGTGGGCAAGCCGGTGCTGCTCTCCAGCGTCGATCTGTTCGAGAAAATGATGCCGGACTACATGGCTGTGCTCGACTCCAACATGATTGCCAAGGATCAGGCCGGGGTGGTGGAAGAGGCACACAAGATAAAAGGGGCGGCAGGCTCCATTGGCCTGCGCCGATTGCAGCAGACGGCCCAGCTGATCCAGAGCCCGGATCATCCCGCCTGGTGGGAAAACGTGGAAGACTGGATTGAGACGCTGCGCCAGGAATATCCGGGCGACATCGCCCGTCTGCGGCGCTGGTTGCTGTCTTGAGGCTGGAGGTTGTCTTGAGTCTGATGGAAGTTGCTGGCAAGGAGCTGCAAGATGTATAGCCGTTTGATTACCCCCGCGCGCATCCACTCCTGGGGGGATGAGGAGCTGCTGGAGGCGACCGAGCAGGATCGCGCCCGTATCGTGCAGGCCGCGCCGGTACGCCGGTTGCAGCAGAAGACCCAGGTCTTTCCGCTCGATGTGAAGGCCTCGGTGCGTAGTCGCCTCACCCACTCGCTGGAGGTGCAGGAGACCGGTCGCCAGATCAGCCGCCGCATTCTGGCCGCCTTGCCTGCTGGGATGGTCTGTGAAGGGGCTTTTATCAATCTGGTGGAGATGTCCTGCCTGCTTCATGACGTGGGCAACCCGCCGTTTGGCCACTTTGGCGAGCAGGTGATGAGCCACTGGCTCGGCGAGATGCTCGATCCCCTCTATCAGCAGGCGCTGGCGCAGCCACCTTCGGCCCAGTGGGCTGAATTGCGTCAGGATCTGCAACTGTTTGATGGCAACGCCCAGAGTCTGCGGCTGGTGCACAGCTTGCACGAGCTCAACCTGACACTCGGACAACTGGCGGCGCTCTGCAAATACCCGCAGCAGCCGCAACCCGGGGTGAGTTATGGCCAGCATCATGGCTGGAGCAGCAAGCGGGGCATCTTCTTTAGCGAGCAGCCGCTCTACCGCGCCCTCGGTCAGAGCCTGGGATTGGCCCCTGGCTGCCGTCATCCGCTGGTTTACATCATGGAGGCGGCCGATGACATCTCCTACTGCATCGCCGATCTGGAAGATGCGGTAGATCGGCGGATCCTGACTCAGGGTGAACTGCTGGCGGCGCTGCGAGCTGCTGACCAGAGTGATTACATGGGCACCTTGCTGGATGAGGCGCTGGCTTCTGGTCGGGGCTTTTTCCCCCATTTTCGCCAGCAACTTACCCGGGATCTGGTTGCGCTGGCGGCGCAGAGCTATGTCAGCGAACATCAGGCCATTTTGCAGGGATCCTATCCGCAAGCGCTGCTGCACGGTCAGGCGCCGGCGGCGCGGGTGCTCGATATCCTCAAACGGGTGGCCCGCGAGCTGGTCTTTATGCGCCCCGAGGTGGAAGCGCTTGAGCTGGAGGGGTATGCGGCGCTGCGCGGGGTGCTGACCAGTTATGCCTGCCTGTTGTCGCTGCCAGCGCCACAGTTTGCCCGTCTGCTGGCCGGGGAGGGGAGTCAGACGCTTTTCTTTGCGCGCCGCCTCTATCACCGCCTCTCGGCCCGCCATCTCAAGGCCTATCGATTGGCGATCGCCACTCCGGATCCGCGCTTTGCCTGCCAGAACGAGCAGGAGTGGTATTACCGGGTGCGGCTGCTGCTCGATTATGTCAGCGGCATGACGGATACCTACGTGCTGGAGGAGTACCGGCTACTCTCGGGGATCTGATGCCCCAGGCTCCCTGTCGGGCAGCATAAAATGCCGTAAAAACGTTTAAAAAGGAGTCGCAAGAGGCTTGTTTTAAATTCGGATATTTTTTAGACTTCTGCAACCTGTTCAACTTTTACCCGGTAAGGAGACGAAAATGCAACATCTGATGCTCAATATTGCATTCTCTCGCGGCACTGCGTGCGGCGTGAAATCTCGTGCTCTTTTACCGCGTGGCGTAAACAGGTAACCCCTGTCTTTTTATCACCCGCGGTTCGTCCCGCAGGGTGATATCCACTTTCTCCGGGAGAACCGCATGTTCAACTGGAGAATGTCATGTCTATCGAACTGGTTTTACTGCGCAGTGTTGAATCCCTGGTCCAGAGAAGGATTGCCCGGGTCGAGCATCGTCTCGTGCAGGTCAATCTGTCACCCGCCCTGCTCAGGGATATCGGGCTGGAAGGATATCAGGGTCAAATCGCCCTCGTTCGCGAGCGGGAGTATCAAACCGGCTTCCGCCTCGGGAATCGAATAACCTGATCGCGAGGGGGAGAATAAGATCCCCCTCGCTAGTGAAATGGCAGGCTGCATGCCTGCCATTTTTCCATCTTATGGTTGATTCCAGGTTCACATGTTGGTGACTCAGTATTATCCTCTCCGCCCTCTTTGTAACAGCTGTGATTGTTTTCTCGCCTTGCGTCGTCAGGATCTGCAAGATTAGAGGTGGCAGCCCTATCTGTTTTACTCATCAGGACAAGACCTTATGCTACTCCTTCGTCAGCTTTTTCTTCCCATTTTGCTGTTGTTTTCAGGCATGTTGGCTGTTGCGGCTCCCCAACCGCAAGATGAGAGCACAAGTAACGAGATTTCTGCACAAAAGGAGCTGCTGGTTGGGGTTCCCCGTGGCGGCTATCTCCCTTTCATCTATCAACTCCCCAACCAGCGTTATGCCGGTCCGCTCAAGGAGCTGGCCTCGCGCATTGCAGCCGAAATGGGCGTGTCATTGCGTTATATCCCCTACAACTCCTACGTGGATGCCCAGATTGCTCTCCAAGGCGGCCAGATCGATGCATTAATCGGGGTCGAACGTAATGCTCTTGAATTGAAGGGGATAAACCCTATTGGCAGTATCGGTTCTTATGCTCGCTCCATTTTAATGCATACCCCGGATCAGCGATTGACCCTGGAGCAGGCGCGCAAGTTACGCTGGGTCTGTATTCGTGGTTTTGGCAGTTGTAATGAATTGGCTCGTTTGGGGATCTCTGATGTAACTGAGCTGGAGAGCCGTACTGAGGCGACCTATATGGTCAAGCTGGGCGCTGTCGATGCATATCTTGATTTGGAACCCATTGTTTCCCTCAAGATGGAGAGAATGCCAGCGTCAATGGGGGTTGTCGCTCCTGGGTGGCTTTCTGGCAGCACGCTGACGATGGCGACCAGCTCCCGCCAGCCAGAACTGAGTGAGAAGCTTTGGCAGGCATATCAACAGATACCCGTTGCAGACTCACGATTACGGTTGCATCAGAAAGATGAACGCGCCAACGCTGGTCTGTTGCTGGAACCAGATGAGGCTAGTTGGCTGAAGCAGAGAAACAAGGTCATCAAGTTCGCCGTTGCCCCCGGATTTGCCGGCATCAGTGAAATCGATGACGAAGGTGAATTGCATGGCTATACGGCAGACCTGATGAAGTTATTGAGTCTGCGCTCCGGGATCCGCTTTGAGCTGGCGTCGACAAATACCTGGCAGGAGTCACTTAAACTGCTGAAACAGCACAAAGTGGACCTTATTCCCTTGATGACACCGCTCAAGGATCGTCAGTCCTTTGCCTCTTTTACCTCCTCCTATCTGAAGTTCGACAGCTATGTCGTAGCCAGACACGGTGCTCGCCCGCTGAAGTCGCTGGTCGAGCTGAAAGGGCGTCTGATTGGTGGTGTGACGGGCTCTTACGAAGCCTCTCTCATTCACGCGCTGGGCGCCAATATTATCGAAGTAGGCAAAGATGCCGATTTACTGACCTTGCTTGATACTGGGCGAGCTGAATATGTGCTGTTGACCATGACCAATCTGGGACAGCAGGCAATGAAGGGTTTCAATGAGAAGTATCAGGTGGTGCTGAGTTCCCCCGAATTTTCCGTACCTATCAGTATGGCCGTCGACAATGCTCAGCCCGAGTTGCTCCGAATCATGGACAAATTGCTGCTGACCATCACGGATGAGGAGTGGCAACTGCTGGAACGACGCTGGCTCAATGTATCGGTCAACATCGAGTCTGATTACACCCTGATTTACAAATGGTTGGCCATAGGGGGGGGCGCCTTGCTCGTCAGCGGTTTGCTGGTGATGCTTTGGGCTCGCAGTTTGCGTCGCCAGATTGCGCAGCGGAAAATCGCAGAGGACAAGCTGAACGAACAGTTGCTGTTTGTGCAGACCTTGCTCAACTCACTGCCAACCATGGTGGCGCTACGTGATAGCGAGCAGCGGATCACCTTGTGCAATCAGGCCTATCGCGATGCTTTTCTCGGTGCTGGCAGTTGCAGTGAGGAGCTGCAAAACATGCCAGAGACACTCAGAAACAGTGTGTTGGAAGAAGAGCGTTTAGTGTGGCAGACAGGACAGGATTTGGAGGGGGCAGGGAGCAACCTGCGAGCTGATGGTACGCCCTGCCATGTTATCTATGCCAAACGCCCTTATCGCGATCCCGATGGCAATATGCTGGGGGTGTTGACAGTACTGACCGATGTCAGCCGGATCAAGGAGGCGGAGGAGCGCGCCCGTCAGGCTGAAAATCGCCTTACCCAGATTACCGACAGCATGCCTGGGGTGGTCTATCAGTATTTGTGGCAAGGGCCGGGCAAGGGGCGCTTTCTTTATGCCTCTCAGGGGGCCAACGAGATTCTGGGGGTATCTCACCAGGATTTATTTAACGCTGAATCGGGTGGTGAGGTATTTGGCTTTACCGAACAGGCCCTGCAGGAGTTTGTCAGCAAGGTGGCCAACCATGCCGAGACCCTGGCCCCCCTCGATCTGGAGGTCAGGGTGGAGCGGCCTGATGGAGATCGCTATCTGCAAGTGCGTGGCAACTTTGTCAGACAGGAGCAGCAGGCACTGATCCTTAACGGGGTGATTCAGGACATCACTGCCCTCAAGCAACAGGAATATGAGCTGCGCGAAGCTCGCGCCTATGCCGAGCAGGCGATGCAGGCTCGCAGCCGCTTTTTGGCAACCATGAGCCATGAACTACGAACACCCATCTCAGGCATGCATGGCATGCTCGAATTGCTGCAAATGAGCGAGCTCAACGACGACCAGCGTTTTATGGTGCGCAATGTGGTCACCTCGACCAATAACCTGCTCTATCTGGTCAATGACATCCTCGATTTCTCAAAGATAGAAGCAGGTCAGTTGCAGTTGAATTACCAGAGCAGCCGGTTGCAAACGGTGATCTGCGATGCTATTCGTGGCCACGCGACACTGGCTCATAACAAGGGGCTCCACGTGGTGCTGGAGTGGGAGCATCATGTGCCGGATTGGGCCGACATCGATGGGGTGCGTATCGGTCAGGTCATCTCCAACCTGCTCAACAATGCGGTGAAGTTTACCGAACAAGGGGGGATTACGATTCGGGTCAGCTACCTGAACGAGCAACTGACCATCAGTGTCAGTGACACCGGTATCGGGATCGCCGAAGAAAAGCAGGCGCTGCTGTTCACGCCTTTTGAGCAGGTGGAGTCAGATATCAACCGTCGTTTTGGTGGCACCGGACTGGGGTTGGCAATCTGTGAGCAGCTGGTATGCAAAATGGGGGGGGCACTGACACTGACCAGCAAGGCAGGAGAGGGCTCCTGCTTCCGCTTTACCGTACCGCTTACCAATCCGCAGTGGGAGCCCCCAGCTCTGGCTGACACAGAATGGTGGTTTTTCAGCGATGACACCAACCTCGAAGCGGCCATGGTGCGGCAGGGGGCCAAGCTCAGGTACTTGGGGGCCAGTGAGCTCAGTCGCTCACTGGACGGGTTGCTGTTGGCCGATCAACGGTGGCTTGAGCAAGCGCTGGGGGGGGAATGGCAAAGCTGGCTGCAACACTCTGCGCTGAAGGGGATTATAGCGTCACCTGATGAGGCGTTACGGGGTCGGATTGGTGAACAGAAATGGTGGCGCCTGGGTCTATCTCCTCTCTATCCGGATCTTCTGCTGGAGAGCTGCCACGAATTGCTACAAGAGCGGGTCACACCGCACCTCCCAGCGCTTGCAAAGATGCTGGGTGGCAAAGTACTGGTGGCCGATGATCATCCGGTCAATCGTGCCTTGCTGGCACGGCAGTTGGCCATTCTTGGTATCGAGGCTCAGGTTGTGGAAGATGGCGAGAAGGCTCTGCGGGCCTGGCAGGGACAGCAATTCTCTCTGCTGTTGACTGATTGCCATATGCCGGTGATGGATGGTTATGCTCTGACCAAGGCGTTGCGGGCTGCGGGAGTGACGGCCCCCATCATAGGGGTAACGGCAGATACGTCGGAAGAGGCGAGTGCTCGTATGGTAGAGGCAGGCATGAGTGACATGCTACTGAAGCCCTACCCGCTGGATATCTTGCGCCAGATGCTGGCCCATTGGCTGGCAGAGAAGACGCCAACCAGAAGCGCGGTTGCGCCCGTTGGTGGGGTGACTGGCATGCAGGCTGAACGCTGGTTGGCGTTGTTTGGTGACGAGCTGACCGCGCGAGCCATGGCGGTGGAGTATCTCGATTCCAACCGGCAGGATGGCGAGGCCATGATGGCTGCGCTGATTTGTCATGATGCCAGCGCTTTGGTAGAGACCGCCCACCGGATCAAGGGGGCTGCCCGAATGGTCGGGTTGGAGGAGCTTGCCAGCCAGGCCGCCATACTGGAATCGGCAGCGCGATTGAAGCGGCTCGACGAGCTCGACGATCTGGTCAGCACTGTGCAGAGGTTGATGACGGCGATTGCCCACGACATTGGATTATGGCTCGATGATAAAAGCACAACATGAGTTGGTCATCATGGTCGTGGAAGACCATGGATTTCAGCGCAAGGCGCTGCTGCACCAGATCCGCAGCCTGGGTTACCAGAATCTGCTGGAAGCGGTTGATGGTGTCGAGGCGTTGGCGCTTAGCCAGCAACACAACGTCGATATCCTGTTTTGTGATCTGCGAATGCCCGGAATGGATGGCATGGCGCTGTTGAGCCGCCTGTCGCTAGGTGGTTTTCAGGGCGGCATTATCCTCTCCAGTGCGCTTGAGGGGGATGTGGTGGAAGCCGTATTGCGTATGAGTGCCGCTTATGGCTTGCAGGTGCTCGGTCGCATAGATAAACCCTCAACGCCGCAGCAGCTCCAGCGGCTTATCCAGGCTTGGTCACCCCGGCAGGAACCCGTCAGGGAGGAAGAGGGGCACAGAATAGGGCTCGATGAGTTGCGTCGAGCGATCGAGCAAGATCAACTGCTGCCCTGGTATCAGCCCAAGGTGAGTTTTGCATCCGGCGAATGGGTCGGGATGGAGGCGTTGGCCCGCTGGCAACACCCCGAGTTTGGCCTGATCCCCCCCGGGCGTTTTATTTCACTGGCGGAGAGCAGCGGGCTTATCGATCCGTTGACCGAGGTGATCATCAGCAAATCTCTGAGTGATGGTCATTTATGGGAGGAAACCGGGTTGTCACTCAATCTGTCGATGAACCTCTCCACCACCTCACTCATTGAAGGGGATCTTTGCAACTTATTGATTGATCAGTGCAAGCGCTGGAGTATCAATCCGGAACTTATCACTCTGGAGGTGACCGAGAGCGCATTCGTGCAGGATCTGGGCAAGTCTCTGGAGGTGCTGACCCGGCTGAGGATGCACGGTTTTGGCCTCTCCATCGATGATTTTGGTACCGGCTACTCCTCGATGCGGCAGCTGGCACTGTTGCCGTTCACCGAACTCAAGCTGGATCGCTCCTTTGTCGATCGCTGCCATGCCGATCCGTCACGTTTGGCTATCATCGAGTCCAGTATCGAGTTAGCCCGCAAGCTGGGGCTGAAGTCGGTGGCGGAAGGGGTAGAAGATGAGGCGACCTGGCGAGTGCTGGCCCAACTCGGTTGCGACCTTTGTCAGGGATTTTTCTCTGCCCGCCCGATGCCGCGCAGTGAATTGGCTAATTGGCACCGGACTTGGCAAGATAGATTGCCTACACTGATATCTATCTGATTCTGTTGGCTGGATCCCTCCGTTTGAACAAGGATGTTCATGAAAATCTCAAGCAAGTTGCTGCTCAGCTTCGGTTTTATCAACCTGCTGATCCTGCTCTCCTCCACGCTGGTCTATTACCGGCTGACCCAGATCAATCAGGCCCAACACACCCTGCTGGAGCAGGCGCTGCCCGCCCTGCAGCGGGATGAAACGAGCCAGAAGGCGCTGGTTGCCACCGTTTCCGCCTTGCGTGGCTATCTTATCCTCGGCAAGGATCCGGCTCAGGCCTCCCGCCTCAAGCAGGAGTGGGAGTCGGCCTGGCAGGCCATCGCCCATCAGGCGTTCAGTCCGGCGCTCGCCAAGTCTCTTGAGACCTTCAAAAGCCATCAGGATAAGGTGTGGACCATAGCCCAGAGTGAAGAGAATCTGCCCGCTCATACCCAGATGCTGCAGGAGGCGGGGCCGCTGGCGGAGGCGGCGCTCGATCAACTGCAATCTTTTGCCAATGAGGAGGTGGCGACCCCGCAGGATCAACTCTCTGGCGATCGCCGTATGTTGCTCAAACAGGTGGGAGATGCCTACAACAGCCTCGCCAATTCCCTCTCTGCCCTGAGGGATTTTCTCATCTCAGGCGATCCCGAATACCGCAGCAAATATCAGGATTACTACCAGTTTCACCAGCAGCGGGTGGCTGAGGTGAAGCAGCAAGCCGCGCTCTTTACCGATACCCAGCAGAGCCTCTGGCAGCTGTTTGAAGAGATGGCGACCCCCTTCTCCGAGCTGGTGGGGCTGGTGATCGAGAAACGCCAGGCGCCGGATTGGGATCAGGCAAACTACCTGATGGCCACCGACATCGAGCCGATGCAGTCCAGCCTCAGCGAGCAGCTGGTCCAGCAGGTGGAGAAAACCCGCGCCGAGGTGGAGCTGATTTCGGCGCAGATGACCGGAGCCGGGAGGGCTATCAACCAGACACTGCTGTCGGCTACCGGCAGCGCCATCGTGCTTGGCATGGTGGTCGCATGGCTCTTTAGTCGCCGTCTGACCCGTGACATAGTCTGTCTGGTGAACCGGGCGGGGCAGGTTGCGGATGGTCGTCTGGCGGCCGAGCCCTTGCCAATCACAGGGCAGGATGAGTTGGGAGAATTGACTGGTTCCATCAACCGGATGTCTGCCCAGTTACATCATCTGGTCGGGGAGTTGCAGGGCGCAGTGGGGCAGGTCGAGGTGGCCTGTCTCGATGTGGGCAGTACTACCAGAGCCATAGTGGCGGATCTGACGGAGCAGGATCAGCGGGTCGATGCGGTGGCGGCGGCTATCGATCAGATGTCGGTGAGTGCTCGTGATGTGGCTGGCAACATTGCCGGTGTGGCGGATGGTGCCCATCAGGTGAAGCAGCAGACCCGTCAGGGAGAGGCCGCGCTGGCGCGAATGAGCGATACCATGCAGCAGATTGCCGCCATGATTGGACAGGCCAACGAAGCCATGGGGCTGCTGGAGCATCAGAGTGAACAGGTGGGGCAGATCACCGAGGTGATCGCCACCATTGCCGAGCAGACCAACCTGCTGGCCCTCAATGCCGCCATCGAGGCGGCGCGAGCAGGCGAGCAGGGGCGTGGTTTTGCGGTGGTGGCCGATGAGGTTCGCCAGCTGGCGACCCGCACCCATCAATCCACCGCCGAGATCAGCCAGACTATTGCGGCCATCTCCCAGCAGACTCGCCAGACGGTAAGTACCGTCAGCAGCGGTACCCGGTTGGTAGAGCAAGGGCGGGATGCTGTTGGATTGGTGACCGATACCCTGAGTGCCATGAACCAGCTGGTGCAGTCGCTGTCGGGCCAGCTGGAGGCCATTTCGGTGGCAACCGAGCAGCAGTCGCGGGTGGCCGCCGAGGTATCTGGGACGGTCGACGACATTGCCGCGCTCAGTCGGCAATCCTGTCAGCGTAGTCAGCAGGGGGAAGAGATCGTAGCCAGACTGGCTGGCGATACCGGCAAGCTGAAGGCGGTCATCGCCCGCTTTGATCTTGATGCATGAGATGGCGGGATCATCCCGCCATTGCTATTGCCATGCACCGGGCCGTCTGGCCCGTGGGTTTAGTCCAGACGTCTGAAGGTGTGGTTGTCGAAGCTGCTGGTAGTCTCCCGGTTGAGCAGGCTGACCAGCAAAATTGCCCGTTTCTCTCCATCCGGCTCCATATAGATGGCTTCGAATCCAGCCAACGGCCCCTCTTCAATCAGCACCTTGTCGCCCGAGCAGGGCAGGCTGGCGTAGCTGGCTCTCGCCTCGTCGCTGTCATCACGACTCATCAGCTGATAGACCAGCTTGCTGCTGATGGGGGTCCATTCACTGCCAAAGTGGATGATTCTGCTGATGCCGCGGGTCGATTTCAGGGTGACAGGTGTCACCTCTTCCAGATCGACAAAGATAAACAGGTAGTTGGGGAACATGGGTTCCCGTACCGGAACTCGCTTGCCCCGGCGCAGCTTCTCGATCTCCACCATGGGGTAATAGGATTCGATACCCTGGGCATCGAGGTGGGCGCGGGCGCGGGCCTCTTCTTTTGGCTTGCAGTAGGCCAGATACCATTTTTTCATGTTATGAGTATGTTCGTGTTGCCGTGCTCGCGGATATGATAGCGGCGCCAATAAAAAAGGCCACGCATTGCGTGGCCTTTTTTACCGAGTGAGCAATTACCAACCTTTTACCAGGCCACCTTTGAACAGCTCGAGACCTTTCTTGTAAACATCATCGGTCTGGAAAGCTTGTACGAACTGTTTGACCTTCTCGTCATCCTTGTTGTTGTCGCGGGCGACGATCAGGTTGACGTACGGGGACTCTTTGTCTTCAACAAACAGGCCGTTTTCGGTCGGGGTCAGACCAATCTGACCGGCGAAGGTGTTGTTGATGATGGCCAAGTCCACGTCTTCCAGCGAGCGCGGCAGCTGGGCTGCTTCCAGTTCCACAATCTTGAAGTTGCGCGGGTTGCTGGCGATATCCAGCACGGTGGCTTCCAGACCGGCGCCATCCTTCAGGGTGATCAGACCCTGTTTGGCCAGCAGGATCAGGGAGCGGCCCAGGTTGGTCGGATCGTTCGGTACCGCGATCTGGGCGCCATCTTGCAGCTCGCTCAGCGCCTTGATCTTTTTGGAGTAACCGGCGATCGGGTAGACGAAGGTGTTGCCAACCGGCACCAGCTTGAAGCCGCGATCACGCACCTGCGCATCCAGATAAGGTTTGTGCTGGAAGGCGTTGACGTCGATGCTGCCATCGTTCAGCGCCACGTTCGGGGTGACGTAGTCGGAGAAGTTGACCACCTCGACTGTCAGACCGTATTTCTCTTTGGCTACCTTGGCAGCCACTTCAACCAGTTCGGTCTCCGGGCCGGCAATAGCGCCCACTTTCAGAACCTTGCTCTCTTCTTTTTGACCGCAACCGGCCAGAACCAGACCAGCCAGCAGGGCAGCCGCAACGGATTTGATGCCAAATTTCATAAAACCTCCTGTCAGAAATCGACGATTAACGATGATCACATTTGTTGACCAGGCGCTCACCCGCGCTCTGGATAAGTTGAACCAGTACTACCAGGATAACCACGGTCACCAGCATGACGGTCGGGTCAAAGCGCTGATAACCATAACGAATACCC
This sequence comes from Aeromonas sp. s8, assembly GCF_040907785.1. Lineage (NCBI taxonomy): Bacteria > Pseudomonadati > Pseudomonadota > Gammaproteobacteria > Aeromonadales > Aeromonadaceae > Aeromonas > Aeromonas sp. s8. Next base: position 92,564 of record NZ_JBFOCL010000019.1, on the reverse strand, counting down.
ACATCCCCCAGACCACCGCCACCGATGGCCCCGGCCATGGCCGAGTAGTTCACCAGAGTGACGAGGGTAATGGTGACGCTGTTGAGGATGCCGGGCAGAGCCTCGGGCAGCAGCACCTTGGTGATTATTTGCAGCGGCTTGGCGCCCATCGCCTTGGCCGCTTCCAGCAGGCCGTCCGGCACTTCCATCAGGGCCCCTTCCACCAGACGGGCGATGAAAGGGATGCAGCCGACAGTCAGCGGCACGATGGCGGCGATGGTGCCGATACTGGTGCCGACAATCAGCCGGGTTAGCGGAATGATGGCGACCAGCAGGATGATAAAGGGCACCGAGCGACCCACGTTGACCACCATACCCAGAGTACGGTTGAGCAAGGGGTTGGCCAGGATCTGGCCCGCCTTGGTCACGTGCAGTGCCACGCCGAGCGGCAGACCCAGCAGGCAGCCGAACAGGGCGGAGGCAAACACCATGATCAGGGTGTCGCCCAGGGCCGTGATGAGCAGATTAATCATGGCTTCGGACATAACCCATTACCTCCAGCTGAATGTGGTTGTCGATGAGAAACTGCTGGGTCGCCTCGCACTGGGCTTCATCCCCGAACAGCTCGGCCAGCAGGAAACCGAATTTGACGCCACCGGCGTATTCGATGTCTGCGCTCAGAATGCTGATGTCGATATTGAAACGGCGGCTCGCCTCGGAAATCAGCGGCGTATCGACAGTGCTGCCGGTAAAGCCAAGCTTCACCAGCGGGTAGCTGCCCGGCACCCGCTCGCTGCTCATCCGATCCTGATACTCCTGCGGTACCTCCAGATGGATGGTGGAGTGGATGAAGTCACGGGCCAGCTGGGTTTTGGCATTACTGAAGAACCAGGCCACTTCGCCCTGCTCGATCAGACGGCCGTCGCTGATGATGGCCACTTCGTCACAGATCCCCTTCACCACATCCATCTCGTGGGTGATGAGCAGGATGGTGAGCCCCAGCTTGACGTTAATCTCCTTGAGCAGGGTCAGGATCGAGCGGGTGGTCTGCGGGTCGAGGGCCGAGGTGGCCTCGTCGCAGAGCAGCACCTTGGGGGCCGGTGCCAGTGCGCGGGCAATGGCGACGCGCTGTTTCTGACCGCCGGAAAGCTCGGACGGATAGGCCTGGGCACGGGCTTCCAGCCCGACCAGCGCCAGCAGCTCGGCAACCCGTTGCTGGATCTTCTCTTTGCTCCAGCCTGCCAGCTCCAGCGGAAAGGCGATGTTGGCAAACACGGTGCGGGAGGCAAGCAGGTTGAAGTGCTGGAAAATCATCCCGATCTGGCGGCGAGCCTGGGTCAGATCCCGTTCGCTCAGGGCGACCAGATCCTGGCCATCAACGATGACTTGACCCTCTGTCGGGCGCTCCAGCAGGTTGACACAACGAATGAGGGTACTCTTGCCGGCACCGGAGGCACCGATCACCCCGAAAATTTTGCCTTGGGGTACATGCAGACTCACATCACGCAGGGCGTGCACGGCGTCACTGCCTGTACCGTAGACTTTGTTGAGACCGATCAACTTAATCATGGATTCTTCCGTGCTAACAGCCTTAAAGCACAGGGCGCTACAGGCGGGGAAATTGGGCAGAGGTTCCACTGGGTTACTCTGTCATCATGGAGGATGATGCTAAGATGTCTGGATGGCCATGTCAACGCATGTTTTTACGTCTAGACGTCTAAAAAAGTGATAAGGATTTCTGTCAGGCGGATAACAATCAGGATGGTATTGTTGCTCTTCCAGATCCTGTTTCGTCCCTGTGGCAGATAACCGAATTAAAGATGGTTTATGCCGGGTAAGGCTGGTTTTATTAGTGTGTTAGCTCGTTTCTGTTCACATCTGCTGTCTAGCTTAATGCTCCTCCATCGTTACACAAATTGCTGCGCAAATCGTTCCCTATTCGTGACCGGATCACCTGATCGCCACTTTGTCGGCGTCAACCTTGATGCAGCGCAAGGGGGGCACGGATAGGGATTGGGTCGGTGGCGCCGGTTTTTTATACTGATGTTGTCGACAAGCATGGAGGGCAGTGCGATGAGATTCCAACAGATCAAAGAGTTGCTGCACTATCTTGAGCAGGTTCACCACCAGCTCGGACTCTGTTACGGGCGTTTGGCCAGTCAGGTGGACAACGAACGGAGCCGGATGTTGCTGGTCTATCTGCAAGGGCGTGAGGATGCGGCCAGTGCCCATCTGCACGAATATGCCGCTCAGCTGGGAGAGGCGGTCAGGGAGACCTGGCTGAACCAGAGTTTCAGCGAGGATATGCTGCCTGCCATTACCGGCTTCGAGCTGCCGGCATCAGTCCAGACCCAGGATATCGTTACTCAGGTATGCCGCTGGGAAGAGCAGCTGGTGGGCGAGCTGAGCCATCTGGCCCGGGAGTGCCCGACACCGGCCACCACCGCTTTGCTCGAGAATCTGGCCGGGCTGGAGCAGACCCGCCTGACTCGGCTGGTGCACGGGGTGTATCGACTCGACGACATGTAGCGGGTGATAAGCACCAAACACGCAAGATGACGGCCAAACAAAAGGGCCCGGCAGCAGTGCCGAGCCCTTTCAATAGGTATCTGCTGACTTGCAGTGAGCGTCGGTCAGCCCTGCTGCTCGGCCGCGTAGAGGGCGGCCCCGATAATGCCCGCCTGATTGAGGCTGGCCGCCGGAATCAGCGGCGCCCGGGTCTCGATGCGATCGACAAACTTATCCAGCTTGGCTGCGCTGCCGCCCCCCAGAATGAAGAGGTCGGGGGAGAAGAGAAACTCGAGGCGCGCCAGATACTTGTTGAAGCGCTTGCCCCAGCGGTTCCAGGAGAGATCTTCCCGTTTGCGTGCCGCATCGGAGCAGTAGTGCTCGGCGACCATTCCTTCCAGCATCAGGTGACCCAGCTCGGTGTTGGGCAGCAGATGGCCGTTGACGAAGATGGCGGTGCCGATACCGGTGCCGACCGTGATGAGGATGATGACCCCCTTGCGATCCTTGCCGGCACCAAAGCGCATCTCGGCCAGACCGGCGGCATCGGCATCATTCAGCACATAGCAGGGCTTGCCGGTGACATCGGCAAACAGATGCTCGGCATCGGTTTCGATCCAGCTCTTGTCGATATTGGCGGCACTCTTGGCAACCCCGTTGTGGATAGTGGCGGGAAAGCCGCAGCCCACCGGCCCTTTCCAGTCAAAATGTTCGACCAGCGCCTTGAGGGTATGGGCGATGGCGGCCGGGGTGGCCGGTTGTGGTGTGGCAATGCGATGGCGCTCGCCAATCAACTCGCCGGTTTTGGTATCGACCAGACAGCCCTTGATCCCCGAGCCTCCAATATCCACTCCCAACATATGCATCTGTGTTGTCCTTGTTGTGTGCCGAGCAGTTTGCAGTGACCACGCTGTTATGGGCACTGCAAGTCGGCAGAGCATGAAAAAAGTGCTGCAATCCGGCAAGGGGCAGATCACTTATGCGTGATCCGACAGACCTTTTTCGATGCAGCGGATCAGCAAACGGGTCTTCTTGTTCTCTTCATCCTGACGCCGGGCAAGGGTGGCCAGCGCCCATTCGATATGTTCGGCCACCATGGGCTCGGCGGTGGTCAGCCCCAGTTGCAGGGCCGCGATCACCTCGGGGGTCGCCGGGCCATTGCCAAGGGCGACCGCCAGATTGCGGCGCCAGCGTTGATAGCCGATGCGGCGGATCGGGCTCCCTTCGGTCTGCTTGAGGAAATCGCTCTCGCTCCAGCACCACAGCGCCAGCAGGGGAGGGCGGTGCAGACTGGGGCGCGGGCTGAAGTCGGGTTCCGGGCTGGCATCGGCGTAGCGGTTCCACGGGCAGATGAGCTGGCAGTCGTCGCAGCCGTAGATGCGGTTGCCCATCAGGGGCCGGAACTCTTCCGGAATAGGGCCGTCATTCTCGATGGTGAGATAGGAGATGCAGCGGCGGCCATCTACCACATAGGGGGCGACAATGGCGCCGGTCGGGCAGATGTTGATGCAGGCGACACACTTGCCGCACTGCTCCTTCTCCACTGGCTGGTCGAGCGGCAGCGGCAGGTTGAGCAACAGCTCACCGAGAAAGAAGAAGGATCCGGCCGATTCGTTGAGCAGCAGTGAGTGTTTGCCAACCCAGCCGAGGCCCGCCTTGGCTGCCAGCGGCCGCTCGAGGATGGGGGCGGAGTCAACGAAGGGGCGCCACTCACCCAAGGTCTCTTCAGAGCCTTGAAACAGCTCGGCGCAGCGCGCTTCGATGCGATCACCCAGCTGTTTTAGCCGGTTGCGCAGCACCTTGTGGTAGTCGCGACCGAGAGCGTAGCGGCTGATATAGCCCAGAGTCGGATCGCGCAGGGTAGCGGCAAAGCCCGCCTCGAACGGCAGGTAGTTCATCCGCACCGACAACACCCGCACCGTGCCCGGCAGCAGTTCGTGGGCGCGCGCCCGCATCATGCCGTGACGTGCCATGTAATCCATGCTGCCGTGATAGCCCGCATCCAGCCAGGCCTGCAATCTCGGCTCTTCGATACGTAGATCGGTGTCGGTGATGCCCGCCTGGTCAAATCCTAGCTCCCGTGCCCAGAGCTTGATATCGTGAGCCAGCTGGTGGAAGTCAGGTGCTCTCATGTGGCTTGGCCTGGCCGGCGTTTGCTGGCGTGGGTCGATTGATAAGAGGCGGGAGCCGTCATGGTAGAGATCATCAGGGGCGCGTTGGGCACAAAAGAGGGTGGCAGTTTACCACAGGGGTTGTGGCAGACTGAACAGATCCGCGCACTGGAGCGCAACTGGGCCGCGCGTGAGGGGCAACCTCTCTATGCCCTGATGGAGCGAGCCGGTGCCGCGCTGCGTACTTATGCCACCCTGCATTGGCCCGACAGTCGCTGCTGGTGGATTTTCGTCGGCCCCGGTAATAACGGCGGTGATGGCTATGTGCTGGCCCGCCTTGCCCGCCAGATTGGCATCGAGGTGGTGGTGATTGCCGCCAGGGCACCCGACCAGCTGAAGGGGGATGCCAGACGGGCCGCCGATGAGTGGCTGGCGGCCGGTGGCCGGGTCTGGCTGGCCGAGCAATTTGATAAGGACCAGCACTCCACCCCGGATCTGGTGGTCGATGCCCTGCTTGGCACCGGCGTCAACACCTCCCTCTCGCCACTACTGACAAAGATCGTCGCAACAATCAATGGCTTGGCTGTGCCCGTGCTGGCGGTGGATCTCCCCTCCGGCCTCAACGGCGATACCGGCCGTGCCATGGGGTCCGTGGTGCAGGCTACTCGCACTCTCACTTTTATCGGTATCAAGCTGGGGATGCTCACCGGCGACGGGGTGGATTGTGTCGGTCAGCTCGATTGTGATCCCCTTGGCGTGACGCCTGATGACACTATGCTGCCCGCCGCCTGGCGTATCGATTATCCGCAGCTCAGCACGCTGCTGACCCCGCGCCCGCGCGCTTCCCACAAGGGCTCTTATGGCAAGGTACTGCTGGTGGGGGGCAATCGCGGCATGCAGGGGGCCATCGTGCTGGCGGCCCGCGCCTGCCTGCGGGCGGGGGCCGGGCTGGTGCGGGTGTGTCAGCATCCGGATCATCCACCGGTCAGCCTCTATCAACCCGAACTGATGAGTCTCACTACCGCTGATGACGAGGGGTGGGCGTCGGTGCGGGTCATTGGCCCCGGGCTCGGTCAGGATGAGTGGGGAAGCGCGCAAATCGCCCGTTATCTCACCGACCGGCTGCCACTGGTTTTGGACGCCGATGGATTGAATTGGCTGGCGCAATCTCCCCGCCATCAGGATAATTGGGTGCTCACGCCCCATCCCGGTGAAGCTGCGCGCCTGCTGGGATGCACCATTGCCGAGATTGAAACCGACCGGTTTGCCGCCGTGCAGGCACTGCAGCGGCGTTATGGCGGTGTGGTGTTGTTAAAAGGGGCGGGAACACTTATTTATGACGGCGAGCGGGTCGCTCTCTGTTGTGAAGGCAACCCAGGCATGGCAAGTGGCGGCATGGGCGATCTGTTATCTGGTATAATCGCCGCCCTTTTGGCCCAGGGCTGGTCTGCTACCATGGCAAGCTGGCTGGGCGCCGTGATCCACGGCGAGGCTGCAGATCAGGCCGCCGCTGACGGCGAGCGGGGCATGCTGGCGTCAGATCTGCTGCCGCTGATCCGCAAACTGGTTAATCCCGACACCATTACAAGTTAAAAAGAAGAACATGGCAAAACAGTTGATGATGACACTGCCGGACGAGGCAGCAACCGTGGCTCTGGGTGGCCGTCTGGCACAGGCCTGCCAGCAGGCGACCACAGTGTTTTTGCATGGCACGCTTGGCGCTGGTAAAACCACCCTGACCCGCGGCTGGGTGCAGGGCCTTGGCCATCAGGGCAAGGTAAAAAGCCCGACTTACACCCTGGTCGAGCCCTATGAGCTCGATGGCTGGCAGGTCTACCATTTCGATCTCTATCGCCTGGCTGATCCGGAAGAGCTGGAATTCATGGGCATTCGGGACTATTTTGCCGCCAACACTCTCTGTCTGGTGGAGTGGTCCGAGAAGGGCGAGGGCTGGTTACCGGCTCCCGACCTGGAAATTACCCTCACTTATGTAGGCGAGCAGCGCGAGGTTCTGATAGAGGCCCGCACTGCTATTGGCGAAGCCATTCTGGAACGGTTGTCATCTACGTGCGCTTGATCCTTGTTATTGCTCTCTCTTTGATGGCATTACCCTCCTGGGCGAATCAGCTCAAGAGCGTACGAATCTGGCCATCACCGGATAATACCCGGGTGGTGCTCGATATGAGCAGCGCCCCCAACTTCAACTATTTCACCCTCACCGGCCCGGATCGGCTGGTGATCGACCTGAAAGGGGCGAGCAACGCCGCCAATCTGGCGCGGATCGAGAACAACAGCGAACTGGTGCGCAAGATCCGCCAGAGCACTCCGCTGGAGAAGGGCGGTTTGCGGCTGGTGATGGATCTCAGCTCCGCCATCAAGCCGGTGGTCTTTCCGTTGGCGCCAGCCGGGCCTTATGGCCACCGTCTGGTCATCGACCTTCCTTATGAAGAGAAGCGCTCGGCGGCAGCAGTGCAATCCACGCCTGTCGGTGGCAAAGGCAAAGGGGTGGTGATTGCCATCGACCCGGGCCACGGCGGGGAAGACCCGGGCTCCATCGGCCCGCGCCGTACCTACGAGAAGCGGGTCACGCTGGCGGTCTCCCAGAAGCTGGCGGCACTGATCGACCGCGAGCCGGGGATGCGCGCCGTGATGACCCGCCGTGGCGACTACTTCGTCGACCTCAACAAGCGCTCCGAGATTGCCCGCAAGGCCAAGGCGGATCTGCTGGTGTCGGTCCATGCGGACAGCTTCCATAACTCCACTCCGCGCGGCGCCTCGGTCTGGGTCCTCTCGACCAACCGTGCCAACCGCGAGATGGGCAGCTGGCTGGAGAAGCAGGAGAAGCAGGGCGAGCTGCTGGGCGGTGTCGGCAAGGTGTTGGCGGAATCCGATCCCAACCCCTATCTGGCGCAGACCTTCCTCGACCTCTCCATGGACAAGTCCCGTGCCGAAGGGTATGACGTCAGCCGCCAGATCCTGCGCTCCATGGGCAAGGTTGCCCGACTGCACAAGAAGGCGCCGGAGCACGCCAGTCTGGCGGTGCTGAAGGCGCCGGATATTCCCTCGGTGCTGGTTGAAACTGGGTTTATCTCCAACCATGCGGAAGAGAAGCTGCTGGCTACCGCCAGCTATCAGGACCAGCTGGCCCGCGCCATCTTCGAGGGGATCCGCAACTACTACCGCGCCCACCCGACCAAGGGGGCCATGCTGACCGGCAAGGGGCAGGTGAGCCAACCTGTCGCGACCACTCGCCCTGCACCGGTAGCCCGGCAGCCGGTGAGCCAGCCCAGGCAGACACAGTCGCAGCCGGTGGTGACCAACAAGATGCCCGCTACTGCCCGTGATAGCGGAACGGCGAGCGGCTCTGGTGCCGGGGTGATCAAGCCTTACTCGGCGGCAACGCAGGAGAGCGGTGCACCGGTCAGCAGTGTGGGCGACTATGACAAATCGCGGATGCTCCGCCATGTGGTCAAACGGGGTGAGAGCCTCTCTCGCCTTGCCGAGAAGCATGGAGTGAGTCAGTCCACTCTGGTGGAGATCAACCAGCTGCGCAGCCGGGATATTCAGATTGGTCAGACTATCTATATCCCTCAGCAGGGGCAGAGCCGCGCTGCTGCCCCCGTTCGCAGTGACGACAAGTCGCAGATGATCCGCCATGTGGTCAAGCGGGGCGAGAGCCTCTCCCGCCTTGCCGAGAAACATGGGGTGAGTCAGGCACGGCTGGTAGAGATCAACAAGCTCAAGTCGCGGAATATTCAGGTAGGGCAGGTGCTCTACATTCCGCAAAACTGACGCGCGGGATTGGGCGATGCCACTCCCGTTGTTAGCGAATACCATCAGCAAGATTGAAATTCAGGAGTAAGTGATGCCGATCCGTATATTACCCCCGATTCTGGCCAACCAGATTCCGGTTGGTGGAGAGGTGGTGGAGCGGCCCTCCTGGAGCCTTAAGAGACTGACCATCCGCAAGATAGAAATTCAGGAGTAAACGATGCCGATCCGTATTTTGCCACCCATTCTGGCCAACCAGATTGCAGCCGGAGAGGTGGTGGAGCGGCCCTCTTCTGTGGTGAAAGAGCTGGTGGAGAACAGCCTGGATGCGGGTGCCGACCGGGTCGAGATCGACATCGACAAGGGGGGGGCCAAGCTGATCCGCATCCGTGACAATGGCTGTGGCGTCGCCAAAGACGAGCTGGTGCTGGCGCTGTCGCGTCATGCGACCTCCAAGGTGGCCACGCTGGACGATCTGGAAGGGATCAACAGCCTCGGCTTTCGTGGCGAGGCGCTCGCTTCCATCAGCTCGGTCTCCCGTCTCACCTTCACCTCCCGTACCGCCGAGCAGTCAGAAGCCTGGCAAGCCCAGGCGGAAGGGCGGGAGATGAGCGTCACCATCAAGCCGGCGGCCCATCCGGTAGGCACCACGGTGGAGGTGGTGGATCTCTTCTTCAATACCCCCGCGCGGCGCAAGTTCATGCGCAGCGAAAAGACCGAGTTTGCCCATATCGATGAGCTGGTGCGCCGCATCGCGCTCTCCCGCTTCGATGCCACCCTGATCCTGCGCCACAATGGCAAGGTGGTGCGCCAGTACAAGGCCGCCAATACCGTGCCGGAGCAGGAGCGTCGCCTCGCCGCCGTTTGCGGCACCCCCTTCATGCACCATGCGCTGGCGGTGGAGAGCGAACACAGCGACGTGCGGCTGTGGGGCTGGTTGGCGGCTCCGGAGGGGGCAAGACCGCAAAACGATCTGCAATACACCTATGTCAACGGCCGGATGATGCGCGACAAGCTCATCAATCACGCCATTCGTCAGGCCTATGACGAGTTGCTGCCTCCCGACCGCTTCGCCGCCTATGTGCTCTATATCGAGCTGGATCCCCGTCAGGTAGATGTCAACGTTCACCCGGCCAAGCATGAGGTGCGCTTCCATCAGGCGCGACTGATCCACGACTTTATCTTTCAGGCGCTGTTTACCGCTCTGCGCCGCGAAGGAGTCAGCGCCGCTCATCAGGACGCGCCGCTGGCCGAAACCCTGGTCGAGTTGCCGGTCAGTCCGCAGATTGAATATCCCGGTCAGGCGCCACGCCCGGAGTGGTACGGTGCCGAGCACAGCTACCGGGCACCTGCACAGGTGCGGGAGGGGGGCGGTGGTGCAGGCCGAGCCTGCAATTATCAACCACCTGAGCCGCCGAGTCGGGAGGCGATGCGCGGCATGGGCGCTCTGCTCACTACGTTGCCTATCGCAACTGAGGCTGCTCCTGCGCAGCCCACTGATCCAGTGCCGTCACCCAAACAGGGGGGATGTCGCGCCCTGACACTGGTGGAGCAGGCCTACCTGTTGATCGAGCGGGATAATCAGCTGGCGCTGCTCTCGCTGGTGCGCGCCGAGCGGGTGCTGCTGCGCCATTGGCTGCTGGAGACCTGGGGTCAGGGGCTGGCGGCCCAGCCACTGTTGCTGCCGGTCTCCTTCAAATTGCCGAAGAATTTGATCGCGCTGGTGACCGAGCAGGAACGTTTGCTGAAACGGATGGGGCTGGAGTTGAAAAGCGGGGGGCGCGACACCATGATCCTGACTCGGGTGCCGGCTCTGCTGCGCCAGACCGATCTGGTGCGTCTGTTACCCGAATTGCTGCAAATTATCGAGGGCGGATCTGACAGTGATGCTGGTCAGCAGGCTGAAGTATTATGCCAATGGCTGGTGGAGCAGGGGATAAGCCGCGAGAAGATATACGATTTTTCAACTGCCAGTCGTCTGCTGACGGAACTTGTGACCGATTTCAGTGACCAACTGGCAGACATTCGCATGGTGCGCCCCCTTTCGTTGGCGACCGTGCTGGAGGAGTTTGAACATGGCGAGTGACTTGCCGACCGCAATTTTTCTGATGGGGCCGACGGCCTCCGGCAAGACGGATCTCGCCATTGAACTGTGCCAGGCATTGCCTTGTGACATCATCAGCGTCGATTCAGCGCTGATCTATCGCGGCATGGATATCGGTACAGCCAAGCCGACTGCCGATGAACTGGCACGTGCCCCGCACCGGCTGATCGACATTCTTGATCCCGCAGTGAGCTATTCGGCAGCCGATTTTTGCAGGGATGCCCTGCGAGAGATGAAAGAGATCGCCGATCGTGGCCGCATTCCGCTGCTGGTGGGCGGCACCATGCTCTATTTCAAGGCGTTGCTGGAGGGATTGTCCCCATTGCCCTCTGCCGATCCCGCCGTTCGTGCCGGGATTGAGGAAGAGGCTGCCCGCCTCGGTTGGCAGGCGCTGCACGATGAGCTGGTGCGCATCGACCCGGTGGCCGGTGCGCGAATTCACCCCAATGACCCGCAGCGACTCTCCCGGGCGCTGGAGGTCTACCGCATCAGCGGCAAGACCCTTACCGAGCTGACGCAGGTGCAGGGGGAGGGCTTGCCCTATCGGGTGCAGCAGTTTGCCATCGCCCCGAGCGATCGTGCCGTGCTGCATCAGCGTATCGAACAGCGCTTTGACAAGATGCTGCAAGGTGGCTTTGAACAGGAGGTTCGTGCGCTGATGGCGCGCGGCGATCTGCACCCGGATCTCCCCTCCATTCGCTGTGTGGGTTATCGCCAAATGTGGGACTACCTGTGCGGTGAAGTGGGGTATGATGAGATGCGTTATCGTGGCATTGTTGCCACACGCCAATTGGCAAAACGACAGATGACCTGGTTGCGCGGCTGGCCCGATGTGACCTGGTTGGAATCTGGTGAGTCTGGCAATCTCGACCGCGTGCTTGCTCGCGCTGGTGCGGCTTGACACTCCCTGTATAATCAGGTTGTTATATTGATATTCGGTGTTTAAAAACAACAAACTATAAGGAAAAGAAAAATGGCTAAGGGGCAATCTCTCCAAGACCCGTTTTTGAATGCGCTGCGCCGTGAGCGGATTCCTGTTTCTATCTATTTGGTGAACGGCATCAAACTGCAAGGTCAGATCGAGTCTTTTGACCAGTTTGTTATCCTGCTGAAAAACACCGTGAGCCAGATGGTTTACAAGCACGCCATCTCGACTGTCGTACCGGCCCGTGCCGTCAATCATCACCAGCCCACTCCGGGTGGCGCGGCTGATGAACAGGGTGATGCCGAGGCGTGATATCCCTGGGCGAGTCGACTCGCCAACTCAGATTCATCATGATTCCTGTTAAGGAGCAAGCGCTTGTTTGACCGTTATGAAGCTGGCGAACAGGCCGTTCTGGTGCATGTCAACTTCAGTGATGAGGGTGAGCGGGAGGATCTGGAAGAGCTCAAGATGTTGGTGAGCTCGGCCGGAGTCAATGCGCTGGGGGTAATTACCACCAGTCGCAATGCGCCCAGTGCCAAATTTTTTGTCGGCAGTGGCAAGGCTGAAGAGATCGCGTCCCAAGTCCAGATGCTGGATGCCGACGTCGTCATCTTCAACCATGCCCTGACCCCTGCCCAGGAGCGCAACCTGGAGCGTCTGTTCCAGTGCCGGGTGGTGGATCGAACCGGCCTGATCCTCGATATCTTTGCCCAGCGCGCCCGAACCCACGAAGGTAAACTGCAGGTCGAACTGGCCCAGTTGCGCCATCTTTCCACTCGTCTGGTGCGAGGCTGGACCCACCTTGAGCGTCAAAAGGGCGGGATCGGTCTGCGTGGCCCGGGTGAAACCCAGCTTGAAACTGACCGACGTCTGCTGCGGGAACGCATCAAGGCGATTTTGCGTCGGCTCGACAAGGTGGCCAAGCAGCGGGAGCAGGGACGCCGTGCCCGCAACCGCAACGAAGTGCCGACGGTGTCACTGGTTGGTTATACCAACGCCGGAAAGTCCACTTTGTTCAACCAACTTACAGCTGCCAGCGTGTATGCTGCCGACCAATTGTTCGCAACTCTGGATCCCACCCTGCGTAAACTGGTGATCCGGGATGTGGGTGATGTGATTTTGGCGGATACAGTTGGATTTATTCGACACTTGCCCCATGATCTGGTCGCGGCCTTCAAGGCGACCCTGCAGGAGACCCGTGAAGCGGATCTGCTGCTGCATGTGGTGGACTGTGCCGATGAGCAGATGCAGGAGAATATCGACTCCGTGCAGCAGGTATTGGCCGAGATCGAAGCCGATGACAGGCCCCAGCTGATGATCTGCAACAAGATCGACAAGCTGGCGGATCGTCCGGCAGGTCTGGAGCGAGATGATGAGGGGCGCCCGTTGCGCGTCTGGTTGTCGGCCCAGACCGGTGAAGGTTGTGAGCATCTGTTTACGGCGCTGACCGAATTGCTGGCTGGCTCCATGGTGCATCACACCCTGCAGTTGCCTCCTTCTGCCGCGAGATTGCGCAGTGCGCTCTATCAGCTGAAAGGGATTGAGCAGGAAGGTTTTAGCGAGGAGGGTGATTTCGTGCTGGAAGTCCGCTTGCAAGTGGCCGACTGGAACCGCCTCGTGAAACAGGAAGGTGAGAGTTTACAACGCTTTATCAGGCATTGATTCGTTGATGAAGATGAACCCTTAGGGGCTTCTCAACGTATGACGGCCCGGTAGAGATGATATCCATCCGCATGTATTAATGGAGACGCTGATGGCTTGGAATGAGCCTGGTAACAACGGCAAAGACCGTGACCCTTGGGGGAATAACGGCAAGAATCAGGGACCCCCTGATCTGGATGAAATGCTGCGCAAAGTGAGTCGCCGTTTCGGTGGCTTGTTTGGTGGCGGCAAATCTGGCGGCGATGTAGGTCGCTTTGGTATCTCCATCGCGTTGGTTGTGGCTGTGGTGGTGTGGGTCGTCAGCGGCTTCTACACCATTCGCGAAGCGGAGCGTGGTGCCGTGCTGCGGTTTGGCAAGTTTTCCCATATTGTCGAGCCGGGCCTGCGCTGGAAGCCGACCTTTATCGATCAGGTGATCCCGGTGGACGTCGAGTCCGTGCGCTCCCTGCCTGCCTCCGGTTTCATGCTGACTCAGGATGAGAACGTGGTACGGGTCGAGATGGACGTGCAGTACCGTGTGGTCAATCCCGAGCAGTATCTGTTCAGCGTGACCAATGCCGACGAGAGTCTGGGTCAGGCCACCGATAGCGCCCTGCGCTACGTGGTGGGTCATACCCGGATGGATGACGTGCTGACAACCGGTCGTGAGAAGGTGCGTCAGGAGACCTGGCAGGTGATCGATGGCATCATCGAGCCCTACCAGATGGGTCTGCAGATCGTCGACGTCAACTTCCTGCCGGCGCGTCCGCCGGAAGAGGTGAAAGACGCCTTTGATGACGCCATCTCCGCTCAGGAAGATGAACAGCGTTTCATTCGTGAAGCAGAAGCCTATGCTCGTGAAGTGGAGCCCAAGGCCCGTGGCCAGGTGAAGCGTCTGGAGCAGGAAGCGGAAGCTTACAAGTCCCAGATCGTGTTGAAAGCCCAGGGTGAAGTTGCTCGCTTCAACGAGCTGCTGCCCCAGTATCTGGCTGCCCCCGAGCTGACCCGTGAGCGTATCTATCTGGAAACCATGGAAGAGCTCTATCAGCAGGCCAACAAGGTGGTGGTCGACATGCCGGCTGGCAACAACAGCATGATCTACCTGCCGCTCGACAAGCTGTCTGGCAAGCCGAAGGCTGCCCAGTCTGATCGTGCCACTGTCGCCCCGGTCACAGAGCAGGTCCCCGTTTCCAACGAGGGTGCCAACTCTACGCCGACAATGCCGCTGCGTAGCGGTGACCGCTTCAGCTCAGGGAGAAACTGATAGATGAAAAAGCTAGCTATTGGTGCAATCGCTGTCGCGGCCATGGTCTGCTTCTCCTCTGTCTTTATCGTTGATGAAGGTCAGAAGGGGATTGTGGTGCAGTTTGGCAAGGTGAAGCGGGTTGACTCCGGTGAACCCCGCCTCTATGAGCCGGGCCTGCACTTCAAGGTGCCGCTCATCGACCAGGTTCGCAAGATGGATGCCCGCATCCAGACCATTGACAGCCAGGCCGACCGTTTTGTCACCTCCGAGAAGAAAGACCTGATCATCGACTCCTACGTGAAGTGGAAGATCGAGGACTTCTCCAAGTACTACCTGGCAACCGGTGGTGGCAACAAGCTGCAGGCTGAAGATCTGCTCAAGCGCAAGATCAATAACGGTCTGCGTTCCGAGATCGGTAACCGCACCATCAAGGACATCGTCTCCGGTGAGCGCAGTACCGTGATGGAAGATGCCCTGAAGAAGATGGCGCGCTCCTCCGAGCTCGGTATCAAGGTGGTGGATGTGCGGATCAAGCAGATCAACCTGCCGGTGGAAGTCTCCAACTCCATCTACCAGCGGATGCGTGCCGAACGTACCGCAGTCGCCCGTGAGCACCGCTCTCAGGGTCGCGAGAAGGCTGAAATCCTGCGTGCCGATATCGACCGCAAGGTGACCGTCATGATCGCCGACGCCGAGAGTAACGCTCGCCAGCTGCGTGGTGAAGGGGATGCGGAAGCCGCCAAGATCTATGCCGACAGCTACAAGAAAGACCCCGAGTTTTTCAGCTTCGTGCGTAGCATGGAGGCCTATCGCAAGAGCTTTGCCGGTGGCAACGACCTGATGGTGCTCAAGCCGGACAGCGAGTTCTTCCGTTACCTCAAGTCTCCTCACGGCACCAAGCAGTAATCGCCACGAGGTCACATTCAAAGGGTCTGCATTGTCAGACCCTTTTTGTTTTTGGTGCCAATGCCAGCCGTCGACCACCAGTGGTTGGTTGGGTTGACGCTGTGCTGAAGGAGGTCGGATGCTGACATCCATGCTGATGGGGTTGGGATTGCTGTTGTTGTTCGAGGGGCTCGGCCCGCTGTTGATGCCCAGGGCATGGCAGCAGATGTTGCGGCTGCTGAGCGATCAGCCACCGGAGCAGTTTCGCCGTATCGGCGGCTCGCTAGTGGTGGCAGGTAGCGTGATCCTCTGGATGCTGAGTCGCTGAGTCTGGCGCAATGCACTGTCCAGCAGATAGCAGACAATAAAAAAGAGGCCGAAGGCCTAATGCCGATCAGTTAAGGATCCATTGACCGATCCTTCTGTTGTGTAAAAATCCGAAACCTGTTGATTGGTTTCGGATTTTTTATGCGTATCGAACAGGCCCTCGACTTCCTCCACGCCAGCAATGCTGCTCAGTTTGAGTCACTCTCCGACCTCATTCCCAACGAGCTCATCACGATGCTGCTCGGCGAAGAGGGCGTTGCTACCCTGCGCCGTCGTCGCATGCCCATGGAGCGTCTGGTCTGGGCCATCATCGGCATGGCCATCTTCCGCCACGTCCCCATGACCCAGCTGGTTAATCAGCTCGATATCCTGTTGCCCGGCGACCGCCCCTTTGTTGCTCCCAGCGCCTTTCTGCAAGCTCGCCAAAAACTGGGGGACAAGAGCATCGAGCGGCTGTTTCACGAGACCGCCTCTCTCTGGCACCAGCAGGCCAATCATCCGGGTTGGGCCGGGCTGCAACTGCTCGCCGTTGATGGCGTGATGTGGCGCACACCCGATACCCCGGACAATACCGCCGAGTTTGCCAAACCCGGCACCCAGCATGGCGAGACCACCTATCCGCAGGTGCGCATGCTTTGCCAGATGGAGCTGACCAGTCACCTACTTGTGCAGGCCGTCATGGAGAGCTGCGCCGTCAACGAGATGGTGTTGGCCGAGCAACTCATCGCGCGTACACCGGACCACTCGCTCACCCTGTTCGACAAGGTGTTTTACTCTCTCGGTCTGCTCCACGCCTGGCAAACCACTGGCAGCGAGCGGCACTGGCTGCTGCCACTCAAAAAAGGCACGCAATACGAGGTGGTGCGCAAGCTGGGGCGTCAGGATGTGCTGGTCTTGCTGAAAACCAGCCCACAGGCGCGGAAGAAGTGGCCGCAACTGCCAGAGACGCTAGAAGCCCGCTTGCTGACTCGCATTATCAACGGCAAAGAGCGGCAGGTGCTGACCTCAATGGTCGACCCGATGCGTTTCCCGGGGGCCGATATCGTTGAGCTCTACAGCCACCGCTGGGAAATCGAGTTGGGCTATCGGGAGATGAAGCACAGCCTGCAACAACACCGGCTGACCCTGCGCAGCAAGAAGGCGGCGGGGATACGGCAAGAGCTGTGGGGCGTGCTGCTGGCGTATAACCTGCTGCGCAGCCAGATGGTGAAGATGGCGGCGAGCCTGAAGGGATACACGGCAAGCCAGCTGAGTTTTCACATGGCGTCGGTCTATCTCATCCATGAACTGAGCTGCATGCCGTACCTGTCACCGGGGAGCATCCCGAAGCGGGTGGCAGAGCTGGAGAAACAGGCGGGGCAGTTTGTATTACCGGAGCGAAGGGAGCGGAGTTACCCCCGCAGTGTGAAGGCAAGACCGCAAAAGTATGCGGTGCAAAAAGCCAATAAAAACAATGCCAGTCAGGCTTAACTGACTGGCATTAGGCCGAAGGCCTCTTTTTTCATGCATGTCGTTTACTCAGGCACTGCGCTGCACGGCCATGTGGGCCAGTGTTTCCAGCGCGTGCTTGTGCGGGGAGTCCGGCAGGATGGCGAGGGCGGCAATGGCCTTGTCGGCCTCTTCCCTGGCTCGCATGCGGGAGTACTCCAGCGCGCCGGTACGGTCGAGAATGCCGAGGATCTGCTCAAGATGCTCCATGCCGTTGCGGTGCTCGATGGCATCGCGCACCAGCTGGCGCTCTTCCGGCGTACCCACTTCCATGGCGCGCAGCAGCGGCAGGGTCGGTTTGCCTTCGGCCAGATCGTCGCCGACGTTCTTGCCCATCTCTTCGCTCTGGGAGCAGTAGTCCATCACGTCATCGATGATCTGGAACGCGGTGCCCAGATACTTGCCGTAATCGGTCATGGCCTGCTCGACGGGCTCGGGTTGATGAGTCAGCACGGCGGCGAGTCGGGTAGCGGCCTCGAACAGCTTGGCGGTCTTGCAGTAGATGACCGTCATGTAGCTCTCTTCGGTGGTATCCGGGTCGTTGCAGTTCATCAGCTGCAACACTTCCCCTTCGGCGATGGTGTTGGTGGCATCCGAGAGGATCTCCATCACCCGCAGGTTGGAGAGTTCGGCCATCATCTGGAAGGAGCGGCTATAGAGGTAGTCACCGACCAGCACGCTGGCGGCATTGCCAAACATGGCGTTGGCGGTCTCCCTGCCACGGCGCAGGTCGGATTCGTCGACCACGTCGTCATGCAGCAGGGTAGAGGTGTGAATGAATTCGATGATGGCGGCCAGTTTCAGGTGATCCTCACCCTCATAGCCAAGCGCACGCGCAGCCATCACGGTCAGCATGGGGCGCATCCGTTTCCCGCCGGCGCTGACAATGTAGAAACCCAGCTGATTAATCAGACTAACGTCGGACTGGAGTCGGGCCAGGATCAGTTCATTGACCGCCGTCATGTCGGCGGCACAGAGCGCACGGATAGTCTGTTGGTCCATAAGTCTCGTAACGTGACAGCAGCAATAACTGCGATTTTAGTAATGGCAGGGATTCTACACGATTTCACAATGGGTTACAGTTAGGCGTTTATCCACGGCGGCAGATATGCGCACAAAATAAACTTTTTGCTAAATTGGCCTTGCCTGAGCAGATCGATTTGCGTAGAATGCCCGCCCATTGTTATAGGTTTTTGCGCATGTCTAGCCTTGAGCAAAAGACATGCCTTTACGGAGTTAATCAAATGTACGCGGTATTCCAAAGCGGCGGAAAACAACACCGTGTGGCCGAAGGTCAAATCGTTCGTCTGGAAAAGCTGAACGTTGAGACTGGCGCTACCATCGACTTCAACGAAGTTCTGATGGTTGCTGCAGGCGACACTTTTAAAGTAGGTGCTCCTTTCGTTGAAGGTGGCAAGGTTGTAGCTGAAGTTGTGGCTCACGGCCGTGGCGAGAAAGTGACTATCGTCAAGTTCCGTCGTCGTAAGCACCATCGTAAGCAAGCGGGCCACCGTCAGTGGTTCACTGAAGTCAAAATCACTGGCATCAGCGCTTAATTAGAGGAGTCCGATAAATGGCACACAAAAAAGCTGGCGGTTCATCCCGCAACGGTCGCGATTCTGAAGCTAAACGCCTGGGCGTGAAGCGTTTCGGCGGCGAAACAGTTCTGGCTGGCAGCATCATCGTTCGTCAACGTGGTACCAAGTTCCACGCTGGCACCAACGTTGGTCTGGGCAAGGATCACACCCTGTTCGCTACCGCGACTGGTAAAATCCTGTTCGAAGTTAAAGGTCCGCTGAATCGTAAGTACGTTAGCATCGTTGCTGAGTAATTACGGACCGCAAGGATCCGAAGCCCCGCCAACAGGCGGGGCTTTTGTTTTTATGACGTCTTTCTGATGTCGTTGACGAAAAAACGGAACGCAGCTGACTTTGGCTCTGACGGGCATGATTGGCAAGATGCGTATCGCCCGCAGGGGTCTGTACCACTATAATTGCGTATCGGTTTTTCGAATTAAGGTGACGGTTACCTATGAAGTTTGTTGATGAAGTCCAGATTCGAGTCGATGCCGGTGACGGTGGTAACGGTTGTGTAAGCTTTCGCCGTGAAAAATATATTCCCAACGGTGGTCCGGACGGCGGTGACGGCGGTGACGGTGGCGACGTATATCTGATCGCCGACGAAAACCTCAATACCCTGATCGACTACCGTTTCGAGCGTTTCCATGCTGCCGAGCGCGGTGAGAATGGCCAGAGCGCCAACTGTACCGGTCGCCGCGGCAAGGACAAGATCCTGCGCGTGCCGGTCGGTACCCGTGCGACCGATGAAGATACCGGTGAACTGCTGGGGGATCTGACCCACCACGAGCAGAAGCTGCTGGTTGCCAAAGGTGGTTTCCACGGTCTGGGCAACACCCGTTTCAAGAGCTCCGTCAACCGTGCTCCCCGCCAGAAGAGTAATGGTACTCCGGGTGAAGTGCGTACCCTGAAGCTGGAGCTGCTGCTGCTGGCCGATGTCGGCATGCTGGGTCTGCCCAACGCAGGCAAGTCTACCTTTATTCGCGCCGTTTCTGCGGCTCGCCCGAAAGTGGCTGATTACCCCTTCACTACCCTGGTACCGAACCTGGGTGTGGTGCGTGGTGAGAACTCCCGCTCCTTCGTGATCGCCGATATCCCGGGCCTGATCGAAGGCGCTGCCGAAGGTGCAGGTCTGGGTATCCGCTTCCTGAAACACCTCGAGCGTTGCCGCGTGCTAATCCACCTGGTGGATATCTGCCCGGTTGATGGCTCCGATCCTGCTGAAAATGCCGTGACCATCGTCAAGGAGCTGGAGAAGTACAGCCCGGAACTGGCTGGCAAGCCGCGCTGGTTGGTGTTTAACAAGATGGACCTGATCCTGGAAGAAGAAGCCCAGGAGGTGATGGATCGCGTCAAGGCGGCCCTGAACCACGAAGGGCCGGTCTATGCCATCACTGCCATCAGCAAGGAAGGTACCAAGAAGGTCTGCTACGACATTCTGGATCTGTTGGATACCATGCCCCGTCAGCTGGCGGAAGATGCCAAAGACGCCATCGAGAAGGTGGAGTTCAAGTGGGACGACTACCACAAGAACCAGTTGGCCAAGGCTGAAGCGGAAGCACTGGCTGCCTCTCTTGCCTTCGATGAAGGGCTTGATGATGACGATTGGGATGACGACGAAGATGATGGCGTTGAAGTCATCTACGTTCGTGACTGATCCCCGTCACTTTCATTGAAAACCGGAGCCTGAACAGGCTCCGGTTTTTTATGTCTATCGAGCAGCAACTTATTAGATATATTTGTGATGTCACTTATTGCCTGCCACTGATAACCGATTATACTGCCCACCAAAATTAACAATAACGAAACAATCATCTGGCGATGTCGATTGAATCGATATGCGCATCTGTATCTTATTGTTTTAATGGAAGGTTTGCCTGTAGAAATATTTATGCGCAGATTTCTGCCTTAAGGGCTTGTTTGTGCATTTTTTTAGAGTATTCTTGCGCCCGTTTTGCCGGTTAATGCATGAATACGCAGGTTGGCCGGGCTAGGGAAAAGTAACATTAGGGCAGTCATATCATGTTGGAAAAGAGTCTCGAAGCACCTGCGGTCAATACTCGCCGTAACTTGTTGATGTTTCTGGTTCCGTCACTTATCGGGATCCTGTTGTTCATGACGCCGGTCGTCTATGACGGTAACGTCACCATCCCGGTGGCCGTGCTGGCCAAGTTGGTGCAGCGTGTTTTTGCCGATTATCTGGTCGCCATGGTCAGTGCGGTGATCACCACCACCATGCTGATGACGGTGATTGCCTGGTTGTTCAAGCCGGCGATTCTGGTGCGTCGTCCTTTCCTCAACAGCTTGTTCAATGTCTCCCCTTTCTGGGCCTGCGTGCGGGTATTGGGCGGTATCTTCGTGCTGCTGACCTTCTTCCAGCTGGGGCCAGAGGTGCTTTACTCCGGCGCAACCGGTGGACTGGTGCTCAACGATCTGCTGCCGGTTCTGTTTTCGGTCTTCATTTTTGCCGGCCTGTTGCTGCCGTTGCTGCTCGATTTCGGGCTGCTGGAATTTGTCGGCACCATGATGACCCGCATCATGCGTCCGGTGTTCCGGTTGCCGGGTCGCTCCGCAGTGGACTGCTTTGCCTCCTGGCTCGGCGATGGCAGCGTCGGTATCCTGCTGACCAGCAAGCAGTACGAAGGGAAGTTCTATACCCAGCGTGAAGCCGCGGTGATTGGCACCACCTTCTCTGCCGTCTCCATCACCTTCTGTCTGGTGGTGATCTCCCAGGTGAAGCTGGAGCACATGTTCGTCCCCTTCTACCTGACCGTCTGTCTGGCGGGGGTGGTTGCCGCCATCGTGGTGCCGCGTCTGCCACCGCTCTGCTGGAAGAAGGACATCTATGCCGATGGCACTCCCCTGTGCCGCAAGCAGGAAGCAGTGCCGCACCAGCACAGCGTAATGAGCTATGGTTTCGAGCGTGCCCTGACCAAGGCTGACAGCATGACTGATCTCGGCGCCGTCGCGCGGGAAGGGGTGAAGAATGCACTGGATATGGTGTTTGGCGTGCTGCCGGTGGTGATGGCGATCGGTACCTGTGCCCTGATGCTGGCCGAACATACCCCTATCTTCAACTGGCTTGGCGCCCCGTTTGTCCCCTTGCTGGAGCTGCTGCAACTGCCGGAGGCGGAAGCGGCGTCCAAGACCATCATGGTCGGTTTTGCCGACATGTTTATTCCGGCGGTACTGGCCTCGACCATCGAGAGCGACATGACCCGCTTCGTGATTGCCGCCATGTCGGTAACCCAGCTGATCTATATGTCGGAAGTGGGCGCCCTGCTGCTGGGCAGCAAGATCCCGGTCAAGCTGTGGGAACTGTTCGTTATCTTCCTGCTGCGCACTTTGGTTACCTTGCCGGTTATTGCCGGGGTGGCACACCTGCTGTTCTGATCAGGTCGTAGTGCTGAAAAAGGCCATCCCGCTTGCGGGGTGGCCTTTTTGCATCTGGCGCGTGCGCTCCTGCAGGGCAGATGTGTTCCGTTCGAACATCTCATGCTAGAGTGCCCCTCTGTTAGCAAATTGTGATGCAACGGAGTGTATTTATGTCTGCCATTCCCTATTCCCTTCTCGATCTGGTGCCGGTTGCCGAGGGTTCCCATCCTGCCGAATCGTTCCACCATTCGCGCGATCTGGCACAACATGCCGAGCGTTGGGGTTACCATCGCTACTGGCTGGCCGAACACCACAACATGCCGGGTATTGCCAGTGCAGCGACATCGGTGCTGATCGGCCATCTTGCCGGGGCAACCAGCACCCTGCGGATCGGGGCGGGTGGCATCATGCTGCCGAACCACTCGCCGCTGGTCATTGCCGAGCAGTTTGGCACCCTGGCCTCGCTCTACCCCGACCGCATCGATTTGGGCCTTGGCCGGGCGCCCGGGACCGATCAGCGCACCATGCGGGCCCTCAGACGCCAACGCAGCGGTGAGGTGGATGACTTCCCGACCGATGTCCGCGAGCTGATGAGTTACTTTGGCGACGAGATTGGCGCGGTGCAGGCAGTACCCGGGCAGGGGCTGCATCTGCCCATCTGGCTGCTGGGCTCCAGCCTCTACAGTGCCCAACTGGCTGCGGCGATGGGCTTGCCGTTTGGTTTTGCCTCCCATTTTGCGCCAGCCATGTTGCTGCAAGCACTTGAGATCTATCGCAGCCAGTATCGCCCTTCTGCTCGCTGGCCCAAGCCCCATGCGGTGGTCTGTATCAACATGATCGCTGCCGACAGCGAACGGGAGGCGCGCTTCCAGTTCACTACATTGCAGCAGCAGTTCCTGCGCCTCCATCGCGGTGATGCGGGCAAGCTGCCAGCACCGGTTGCCGAGTTGGGCGAGCAATGGTCGCCACGCGAGTTGATGGCGATGGAGCAGACCCTTGCCCGCTCTCTGGTGGGCGATCCGGAGCAGATCCGCCATGGCCTCAAGGCGCTGCTGGCGGAAACCCGGGCCGATGAGCTGATGTTCAATGGGCCCATCGTCGATCATCAGGCCCGATTGCGCTCCTTTGAAATTGCCGCCGAGCTGATGCAGAGCCTGTAAGCCATGACGAACCCTACTGTCGCGGTGGATGGGCCGTATTGGAATCCCATGGTACCGGAGCTGTCGGTTACCGATCTGGCTCGATCTCTGGTTTTCTATACCGGTTTGTTGGGCTTCTCGGTCCGCTATCGGCGCGATGACCCTCCTTTTGCTTATCTTGAGCAGCAACAGATACAGCTGATGCTGGAGCAGGTACATCCGGCGGGTTGGCAGGTCGGGGCGTTGGAGCCACCGTTCGGTCGGGGGATCAATCTGCAGATGGAGCTGACCGAGATCCAGCCGCTACTCGACCGATTGCAGGCCGCCGAGATTGCACTTTTCCGGCAGCCCACTGAGGTCTGGTATCCAGTGGGCGAGATGCTGGCCGGGCAGCGCGAATTTTTGCTGCAGGATCCCGATGGTTATCTGTTACGGTTTGTGCAATATCTGGGGGAACGAGCGGCTGACTGACAAGATTGAAATCTTAACCATCTGATTTTAAAGGACTGTCAGATGTCTGTCGGCTATCTGTCGTGTCACCTTTCGCGGCGCAAGCCCTATGCTGGCCCTGTCAATTACCACAAGGAGTTCGAGATGATCGTCAGGAAGTTGAGATTGCAACGGGGTTGGTCTCAGGATCAGTTGGCAACGTTGACTGGTTTGAGTGTCCGCACTATCCAGCGGATCGAGCAGGGGCAGCAACCCGGACTGGAATCTCTCAAGGCCCTGGCCGCCGTCTTTGAACTCGATGTGGCTCAACTGGATGGATCAGAGCAACAGGAGCGCGAGATGAGAGGAAGTGACACTATGGGTCAGGATGCGGTGCAGGTATCTGCAGAGGAGCGGGCGGCAATGCGCTATGTGGAGGAGCTCAAGGGCTTCTATCACCATGCCGCCAGCTACGTGGTGGTGATCTGCGGGCTGTTTGTCATCAACTACCTGAGCAATCCGGAGTACATCTGGGCCTGGTGGCCAACCCTGGGTTGGGGGCTGGGGCTTGCCTCCCATGCTGTTCGGGTGTTTCAGCCCTTCAAGCTGTTTGGCCCCGAGTGGGAGCGGCGCCAGATCGAGAAGCGGCTGGGGCGCAAGTTGTAACTTCATTCGCTGGAAAACAGGGAACCTAAAACAGCAAGCCCGGCAGATTGCCGGGCTTTGTTATTGGAACGGGTTGTAGCAATCCGTGCGGCAGCGACCGCCAGATTGCTGCGTCCCCCCTAGCTTGCGTGAACCGGGCAGGGGGTGGCGATCAGGGCATCATCCTCGTAGCGCCACAGGGTGAGGCTGTTGCCCCAGACGCAGCCGGTATCGAGTGCCTTGATGTCGCTCTTGCCGGTGTTGCCCATCAGCGCCGCCCAGTGGCCGAACACCAAAATGGGGTCATCCACGTGATGCTCGCGCTGCTCGAACCAGGGACGCAGCCCCGGGGTTGACTCCTTGGGGCCCTTCTTGCATTTGAAGTCGAGTCGGCCATCGAAGTAGCAGAAGCGCATCCGGGTGAAGGTGTTGATGATGTAGCGGTAGCGGTCGAGCCCGACCAAGTCATCTTTCCAGCCATCGGGCTGGTCGCCGTACATGTTGTGCAGCAGCCAGCTGTACTGGTCACCGCGCAACAGGCTCTCTACCTCGCGGGCACAGTTGCGGGCGGTGCGGGCATCCCACGCCGGGGAGATACCGGCATGCACCATCATGATGGGCAGATCCGGATGTTCGGCCAGTAGCGGGCGGTGGCGCAGCCACTCCAGCAGTTCATCCCGATCAGGGGCATCCATCAGGCTTTGCAGCTTGTCTTTCTTCTTGAGCGGCGCAACGCCATTGGCCACCGCCAGCAGGTGCAGGTCGTGGTTACCGAGCACGGTAACGGCACGGTTGCCCAGATCCTTGACGAATCGCAATGTGTTGAGCGAGTCCGGGCCGCGGGCGACCAGATCGCCGCAGAGCCAGAGCACGTCTTGGTCGGGATCGAACGCGGCAAGATCCAGCAGACGGCGCAAGTCGTCGTAACAGCCCTGGATGTCACCGACAAAACAGTTCGCCATGAAACCTCAGTTGATAATATTGGGGATGGCCAGCGTGAAGGGGGCGATGGGCGCCTCAAACTGCTGACCAGAGCCATCTTGCAGGGTATAGCTCCCTTCCATCACCCCGAGCGGGGTCGCCAGCGGCACGCCGCTCTGGTAGCGGTAGGTCTCACCTTCGGCAATGACGGGTTGCTCCCCGACCACGCCCGGGCCTGCCACTTCCAGCATCTTGCCATTGGCATCGGTGATGAGCCAGCGCCGATGTAGCAGTTGCACCGGGCCGGGCCCCAGATTCTCAATCTCGATCAGATAGTGAAACTGGTAAGGGTCTTTGGAGCCCGCCACATACACGGGGTATGGGCGGATCTCGATGTGCGGGAGTGCCACAGGATCAGGCCTGTTGCTGATCCGCCAGCCAGTTGGCGATCATGACAAACTGCTCGAGGGAGAGATTCTCCGGGCGCAGGTTGCCATCGATACCAAGCTCGGTCAGCTGGGTGTCGGTGATGAAGTTGGAGAAGCTGTTGCGGATGGTCTTGCGACGCTGGCCAAAGCCTTCGGTACAGACGCGATTCAGACAACGAATGTCTTTTGCGACTATGGTCGGATTCTTGTGCGGGATCAGGCGAACTACGGCAGAGTCCACTTTCGGAGCCGGTTTGAAGGCGCCCGGGCCCACTTCCAGCACCGGCACCACCTGGCAGTAGTACTGGGTCATCACGCTCAGACGGCCATAAGCCTTGCTGCCCGGGCCGGCGGCCAGACGCAACACCACTTCCTTTTGCAGCATGAAGTGCATGTCTTCAACCCGGTCGGCAAACTCGCACAGGTGGAATATGAGCGGGGTGGAGATGTTGTAGGGCAGGTTGCCGAAGATCCGCAGCGGCCCCTTGCCTTCACCCATCAGGGTGCCGAAGTCGAAACGCATGGCGTCCGCTTCGATGACGGTCAGCTTGTCTTTGAGAGTCGGGTGCTCGCGCAGGCGAGCTGCCAGGTCCCGGTCAAGCTCGACCACGGTCATTTTGTCCATCTGGGCGGCGACCGGCTCGGTCAGCGCGGCCAGACCCGGACCGATCTCCACCAGATTCTGACCCGGCTGCGGGTTGATGGCGGCGACGATCTGATCGATCACATACCGGTCGTGCAAGAAGTTCTGACCGAAACGCTTACGGGCCGTGTGGCCCATGTGCACCTTACTGCTCATATCTTTTTTTCTCTACCATCTTGATGGCGTGGTTAATCGCGGTGACAAGGCTGCCCGGATCGGCCAGGCCCTTGCCTGCCAGATCCTGTGCGGTGCCGTGATCCACCGAAGTGCGGATGAAGGGAAGCCCCAGGGTGATATTGACCGAACTGCCGAAGCCCTTGTATTTGAGCACAGGCAGCCCCTGGTCGTGGTACATGGCGAGTACCGCATCCGCATCCTTGAGGTATTTCTCCTGGAACAGGGTGTCGGCCGGCAAGGGGCCGACCAGATCGATCCCTTCCTGGCGCAGGGTGGCCAGGGCGGGTTCGATCACGTCAATCTCTTCACGTCCGAGATGGCCACCTTCCCCTGCGTGGGGGTTGAGGCCGCAGACGTAAATACGGGGTTTGGCGATGCCAAACTTGGTGGCGAGATCCTCGTTGAGGATCCGGATCACCTTGCCGAGGCGATCCTCGGTGATGGCCATCGCCACATAGGCCAGCGGAATATGGGTGGTCGCCAGTGCGACCCGCAGCCCCTCGGTTGCCAGCATCATCACCACATCGGCGGTGTTGGATTGCTGGGCAAAGAACTCGGTGTGGCCACTGAACGAGACCCCGGCCTGGTTGATGATCCCCTTGTGCACCGGCCCGGTCACCACGGCGGCAAATTCGTCGCTCATGTTGCCATCGCAGGCACGCTGCAGGGTCGCCAGCACATAGACGCCATTGCCTTCGTTCAACTCGCCCGGCACCACGGGGGCGCCGAGGGAGACCGGACAGACGGTCAGGGTGCCCGCCCGCTGCGGGTGGGCAGGGGCGGCGGCATCGTAGGGCTCAAGCTCGATGGGCAGCCCCAGCAGGGCTGCCCGTTCGCACAGCAGCGCCGGATCGGCGATCACCACCAACTGGTGGGGCCAATCCTGTTGGGCAATCTGCAGCACCAGATCCGGGCCGATCCCGGCCGGTTCGCCCGGGGTAACGGCAAGGCGACGGCAGCTCATCAGCTACCGGCTCCTTCGATCTGGATGTAGGCCTCGTCACGCAGCTCATCCAGCCACGCCTGGGACTCTTCCACGAAGCGGCGATTGTAGATCAGCTGGTAGGCGCGCTGCTCCTGAGCCTTGTCGGTCGCATCCTGGCTGCGGCGATCTTCCACCTGCACGATGTGCCAGCCGTGGCTGGTGCGGAACGGGGCACTGATCTGGCCCGGTTGCAGACGGTTGACCATGTCGCGGAACTCGGGGACATAGACGTTGGGATCAGACCAGCCCAGTTCGCCACCCTGCACCGCAGAGCCCGGATCTTCGGAGTACTTCTCCGCCATGCTGGCGAAGCTTGCCTTGCCGCTCTTGATGTCGTGCAGAATGCCATCCAGCATCCCCTTGGCTTTCTCCTCGCTCAGGATAATGGACGGCTTGATCAGGATGTGACGTGCCTTCACCTCGGTCTGCATCACTTGCTGCTGGCCCTTGGTGTCGAACACCTTGACGATGTGCAGGCCGGCGCCGGAGCGCAGCGGGCCGACGATGTCGCCCTTCTGGGCACCCTGTACCGCTTCGGCCATCAGGGTCGGCATCTCTTGCGGGCTCATCCAGCCCCAATCACCCCCTTCCAGCGCCTTGGGACCATTACTCTCGGCAATGGCCAGTTTGCGGAAGTCGGCACCTTGCTTGAGGGCGGCCAGAATGCGCTCGATCTTGCTCTTGGCGGCATCCAGCTGGGCGGCTGTGGGGTTGTCCGGCAGGGCAATCTGGATATGGCCGACGTGGTATTCGTTCTGCTGTTGACCCTGTTTCTTCAGGATCTCCACCACCTGCTTCACCTCCTGCTCGGAGATGTTGATACGGCGGCGCACCTGGTTGCGGCGCACCTCGTTCATCAGGATCTCGCGGCGCACCTCTTCCCGATACTGGGCATAGGTCATCCCTTCACGGGCGAGCTGGGCGCGCAGCTGATCCAGGGTCATCTTGTTGTCGGCGGCGATGCCCTGAATAGCCTGTTCCAGCTGGGTGTCGCTGATCTTCAGCCCCTGGCGCTCCGCCAGTTGCAGCTGCAGGCTCTCCTGGATCAGCCGATCCAGCGCCTGTTTGCGCAGGGTGGCATCGTCAGGCAGGGACTGGCCGCTCTCCTGGGCGGAGAGTTTTACCTTGTTGACCAGTGCGTCCTGTTGGCTGGACAGCACCACGTCCTTGTTGACCACGGCCAGCACCTTGTCCATCAGCTCGGGCGCAGCCAGTGCGGCCTGGCTCATGGCACCGAACATTCCCGCGGTCAGCAGGGCAATCAGGGTCTTTTTCATATCCATCTCTCAAGGCTGGGCCAGCATCATTGCTGGCCTTTCAGATTAAACGGGCGAACATAGGGCAACAGCTCGGTATCCAGGGTGACGCTGCGGCCACCGGTACCCACGCTGCCAAGTCCCTTCATTTCAAACTGCAGACCAATGACTTTTTCCGAAGTGGGCTTCAGGGTGACGTTGTCCGGCTGATTGTGCCACTCCAGGCTCATGTTGATGCTCCAGCAGCAGGAGTCGTATTTGACACCGATCTTGCGGTCAATGTTCACATCCTGCTTGATGTCACGGTAGTAACCGCCATACATCTGCCACTGATCGGCGATCGGCGCCATCATCACCAGACCCGCCTGGCTCAGATCTTCTGCCAGTGCCGTGTTGGTCGGATAGCGATAGTCCAGGTTGCCATCCTTGATGTAGCGATAGTTGACCTGAGTGGTCAGCTTGCCGGTCCGGTACTCGACTGCACCGTTGCCAGCCGTAAATTCACCCTCGGAGGTATCGTACTGGGTCCCCGCGTGGGCAAACCACTCATCGGTGATCCGGGCATCCCCCTCGAACGAGAGCAGGGAGCGGGCGTTGGTGCTTTCCGGATTTGAAGGGTAGAGGCGCACCTTGGGTGGTGTCATTTCGAAGGCCTGGGCCACCGCCAGACGCAACCGTTCATCACCCACATTGTCATAGACCCGGCTGGTCAGGCCAACGGTGACCCGATTGGCATCGCTGATACGGTCGAGACCGGCAAAGCGGCGGTCACTGAACAGGCTGTAGTAGTCCTGACGGGTGGTGGTGGAGTCGTAGATCCCGATCTCGTCCTGATTTTTGTAAGGGATATAGAGGTACTGGAACTCGGGTTCCAGGGTCTGGGTACCCTTGCCATCATACCAGTCGAGTGGCCGATCGAAGTTGACGCCCCCCTTGAGGCGGAAGGACGGCAGAGTACGGGTAATGGTGCCCTCTTTCAGGGTCAGCTGTTTGCTGTCTGCATCGGTGAAGCGGCTGCGGTCCTGGCTAACCAGATTATCGGGTACCTCCTGGTTGTAGGAGGTAAACATCAGCTTGTACTGACTGGTCAGGTAGTAACCCGGTACATCCACCAGGGGCACGGTCAGGGTTGGCGCCAGATGCAGGCGGGTGGCGGTATAGCGCTCACCTGCTTGCAGAGTGGCGGCACTGCTACTGTCATAGCCAAACTTGGTCAGTTCACTGTTCCAGGCCAGATCGAACCACTTGCCTTGCTGATAGTAGTTGTAGTCGATACGCGGCAGCATCTCGTGGGGCAGCAGCGCATATGGGCTCAGGATCTGGTAGCGGCGCACCTCGGAGGTGAGGTTCCAGTTAGGCTGGTAATAGCCGGCGGTAAAGGATTGCTGCAACTGGCTGTCGACCTGAGTTCCCACTTGCGGGCTGAAGTCGTTGAAATAGTTGTAGTCCTTGTCGCGCACCTGGGTGTAGTCGATGCCAAAACGCAGGCTGCCATCCATCAGGGCGGAGCCGTGACGGACGTTCATCAGGTAGCGATGGCCATCGGACAGGCCAGCCAGACTCGGATTGCTCGGGCTGTACTGCTTGTCATCCGCCAGATTTTCAAAATAGAGGGTGCCGGTGTGGGCGGGGTCCGGCATGTAGCGGAACTCCACCTGCTCCATCAGGCCACGTTTGTCCATAAAACGGGAGGTGATGGTGGCATCGTAGTTGGGAGCAATGTTCCAGTAGAAGGGCTGGGTGATATCCATGCCG
Organism: Aeromonas sp. s8; assembly: GCF_040907785.1. Lineage (NCBI taxonomy): Bacteria > Pseudomonadati > Pseudomonadota > Gammaproteobacteria > Aeromonadales > Aeromonadaceae > Aeromonas > Aeromonas sp. s8. The sequence goes on along the minus strand of NZ_JBFOCL010000019.1, from coordinate 62,249 downwards.
TTGCTGGAGCTCTGCTTGTAACCCGGGTAGAGCAGACCGGTCTTCCGCTCATCCTTGATGGGGAAGTTGATATAGGGGAAGTAGAACACCGGGTAGTCATAGAGCCAGAGGCTGGCGTTCCAGGCTTCGCCGAACACCTCTTTCTGGTCGATGTCGATACTGCCCGCCTTGAGGGTCCACACTTCCTGACCGGGGGGGCAGGTGGTGTACTGAGCCCCCTCCATGGTGATGTTCTGGTTGTTGTTGGTCATCACCACGCGCTTGGCAAAGCCGCGCACCGGTGAGCCATGCACCTGATACTTGCCCTCTTCCAGTTCGGAGTTCTTGGTATCCAGATTGGATTTGAGGGTCTTGTCGCTGGTGACGGTCACCTGACCGTCGTTGTAATAGATGTTGCCGATGGCGATGACATCCCGGCTCTTCTGGTCGAGCTGGGCATAGTCGGAGTCAAACTTGCGAACACCCTGACGAACCTTGACGTCACCTTCATAGACGGCGGTGCCGCCCTGTTTGGCTTCGAGACGGTCGGCATCAACCTCGACCGGCTGTGCGTTGGCATCCTTATCCGATGCAGGCTTCTCTATCTTGGGAACATAGTCATAGCAGAGACTATCGAGAATGCCGGTGGCTGGCGGCGCTTCGAACGGGGCCGCCTGCACCATCATAGGGGTGAGTGCGGGGGCCAGGCTGATAGTCAGGGCGATGGGATAGCGGTACCCCAGTGTCCATTTTGTCATGTGAAAGACTCGTGCAATCCGTGATAGATACGGTTGATCCAAGGCATGCATTTTACGACAGGTTTCATCGAGTTGACATTGCATGTCATTGCTTTATGTTAGCCGGCAATGATAAAGCATTATTGCGGCCAGGGCTAACAGCCAAGTGCTGCTTTCCACCTTGGTCCTCTACTTATGCACGATCGCGATTCCCTGCTATTGCAGTGGGCACGCCGTATTTCCGGTGATGCCACTCTCACGCTTACCCTCATTTCCGGTGATGCCAGCTTCCGCCGCTACTCTCGTGGTGGTGGTCTGGTGTGGGTGGATGCCAATCCGAAAACCGAAAAAAATCATGAGTTTGTTCGTAACGCAGCGGCCTTGCAGGCGCGTCAGCTGTTGGCGCCAGAGGTCAAGGCTGTGGACTATGAACAGGGTCTGCTGGCGGTCAGTGACCTGGGCGATACCCAGCTGATCAGCTGCCTGAACGAACACAATGTGCAGGCCTGGTATGACAAGGCGATTGATTTGCTGCCCCGCCTGGGGGCGGTTGAACTGGCGCTTGAACCCTTCGATGCGGCTTTTATGGCGCGGGAGAACAGCATTTTCCCCGAGTGGCTGCTGGGCCAGCATCTGCAGCTGACCCTGAGCCATGAAGAGCAGCAGTTGTTCGATGAGACCTTTGCCTGCCTCACCGCCTGCAATCTGGCCCAGCCGCAGGGGGTGATGCATAGAGATTTTCACAGTCGCAACCTGATGGTGTGTGGCGGTGGTACCCCCGAGAGCAGCCGGCTGGCCATCATCGATTTTCAGGATATGGTCATCGGGCCGCTTACCTATGACCTGGTCTCCTTGCTTAAAGATTGCTACATACGCTGGCCTGACGAGGTGATCGATGAAGGGATGCGCCACGGCTTTGCCACCCTGCAACAGGCGGGTCTGCTTGGCGAGCTCGATTATGCCAGTTTCCGTCGTGATGCCGACCTGACCGGCATGCAGCGACACCTCAAAGCGGCCGGAATCTTCACCCGGCTCTATCATCGCGACGGCAAGTCCGGCTATCTCAAGGATATTCCCCGTACCCTCGGCTACGTGGTGGATGTCTGTCGCACTCATGGTAGTGCCTATCCGGTATTGGCCCGTTTTGGTCAGTGGTTGGAGCAGGTGGTGTTGCCGGGGATCGCCAATGCTGGAGTTAAATCATGAAGGCGATGATCCTGGCCGCTGGCCGTGGCGAGCGGATGCGCCCGCTGACTGACCTGCTGCCCAAGCCGCTGCTGGCGGTGGGGGGCAAGCCGCTCATCGTTCATCACATCGAAAAACTCAAAGCCGCCGGGGTGACCGAGTTGGTCATCAATCACGCCTGGCTCGGTCACAAGCTGGTTGAGAGCCTTGGTGATGGCAGTGCGCTTGGCGTGACCATCCACTGGTCAGCCGAGGAGAGCGCACTGGAGACCGCGGGCGGCATTGTGCAGGCGCTGCCGCTGCTGGGCTCTGACCCCTTTTTGGTGATCAACGGCGATACCTGGCTCGATCTCGATTATCACACTCTGGTCAGCCAGCCCCTTGGCGATGATTTGGCCCACCTTTGGCTGGTGCCCAATCCGCCCCAGCACCCGAGCGGGGACTTTGCCCTGCAAGAAGGGCGAGTCGTGGATACGCCAGCGTTTACCTTCAGCGGGGTTGGACTATATGATCCGGCGGCCTTTGCCGGTCTCGCGGGCGGCGCCCGCAAGCTGGCGCCCCTGCTGCGTGACTGGATGGCGCAAGGGCGGGTAGGCGGCAGCCTGCTCGCTGGCGAGTGGCGCGATATCGGCACGGTCGATCGACTGCGCGAGCTGGATGACCAGCTCCAGACCCGCACTCATTAACTTCAAGAGGTCTTGAACCATGCGTATTTGGGGTAAGGTGCTGGGCGCCTTCTTCGGTTTTCTGCTCGGCAATATCATCGGTGCACTGATTGGCCTCTGGATCGGCCACCGTTTCGACCGTGGCATGGGGCTGCAGGGGGCGTTTCGTCGCGGCCCGAGTCAAGAGCTGCAAGCCGTCTTCTTCCATGCCACCTTCTCGGTGATGGGTCACATCGCCAAGTCAAGCGGTCAGGTGACCGAGCAGGAGATCCGGGTTGCCTCCAACCTGATGGATCGGATGCGGCTGGCGGGCGAACAGCGTGCCCGGGCGCAGGAGTCGTTTCGTCTCGGTAAAGAGGCCGACTTCCCGCTGCGCGAGACCCTGGCCGAGTTCCGCCGTGCCAGTCTGGGGCAGCGCGATATTCTGCGCTTCTTCCTCGAGGTACAACTGCAGGCGGCCTTTGCCGACGGGCGGGTGGAGGAGGGCGAGCGCGCCATTCTGCACACCATTGCCGACGAGCTGGGCTTCAGCCGCATCGAGTTGGCCCGCATTCTGGCGATGGCCGAAGCGCAGATGAACTTCTTCAATCAGGCTCATGGCCAGTATCAGGGGGGCCATTCCGGTGGCCAGCAGTATCGGCAGGCGGCACCCTCTGCGGAGCGCCTCAAGAATGCCTACCAGCTGCTGGGGGTGAGCGAGAGCGACAGCGATCAGGATATCAAGCGCGCCTACCGCAAGGAGATGAGCAAACATCACCCGGACAAGCTGGCCGCCAAGGGGTTGCCGCCGGAGATGATGGAGATGGCCAAGGAGAAGACCCAGGAGATCCAGCAAGCCTGGGAGTGGATCCGCGAGGCCCGCGGCATCCGTTAAGCGCCAAAATCTGGCTGTAACAGACAATAAAAAGCCCCGCAGCAGTGCGGGGCTTTGTTTTGCCGTGTGGCGCAGGCCGGGTTATTTGGCCGGAATCGCTTCCAGCACGTGCACCAGCAGTTGCCAGAAACGTTCGACCGCCGGGATATGTACCTTCTCGTCAGGGGAGTGGGCACCGCGGATGGTCGGGCCGAAGGAGACCATGTCCCACTCCGGATAGGCGCTCTTGAACAGACCGCACTCGAGACCAGCGTGGATCACCATGACGTTGGGCATGGTACCAAACAGGGTCTGGTAGCTGTTGCGTACCAGCGCCATGACGGGGGAGTCCACGTTCGGCGCCCAACCCGGATAGGCACCGGTGAATTCGCAGCTGGCGCCTGCCAGGGTGAACAGGGAGCGGGTCATCTGCTCGATGCTCTCGCGGCCGGAGTCAATCAGGGAGCGGATCAGGCACTGGACGTACACTTCGCCATCCTGAGTCTTGATGACCCCCAGGTTGGTAGAGGTTTCGGTCACGCCGGGCATAGCATCGCTCATGCGCATCACGCCGTTCGGGCAGGCCATCAGGGCATCCAGCAGGCGCTGCTGCAGGGAGACGCTCATCAGCTTGGCCGGTTTGGCGGCGCTGTTGACCAGCACGGTCAGGTTTGGCTCGGTGGCGGCCAGTTCGGTCTGGTAGATCCCGGTGTAGCGGTCAACCAGCGCCTTGAACTCGTTTACGCTGGCAGCAGGCACCAGCAGGGTGGCACGGGCTTCGCGCGGGATGGCGTTGCGCAGAGTGCCGCCGTGGATCTCGGCCAGACGCACACCCAGCGGCTCGGCTGCTTTGAGCAGACGCACCAGCAGCTTGTTGGCGTTGCCACGACCGCGATGGATATCGCAACCTGAGTGGCCGCCACGCAGCCCTTTGACCGCCAGCTCGAACGCTTCGCCTTCGCTGGCGTCAACCAGCTCGAGCGGGAAGCGGATATTGGCATCCACACCGCCAGCGCAGCCCATATAGACTTCGCCATCCTCTTCGGAGTCGGTGTTGAGCAGAATTTCGCCCTCCAGCCAGCCCGCTTCCAGACCGAAGGCGCCGGTCATGCCGGTCTCTTCGTCTGTGGTCAGCAGCACTTCCAGCGGACCGTGCTTGATGGTCTTGTCAGCCAGCACAGCCAGACAACCGGCCATGCCGATGCCGTTGTCGGCACCCAGGGTGGTGCCACGAGCAGTGACCCACTCGCCATCGACATAGGCATCGATGGGATCGGTCGCGAAGTCGTGTTTGGTGTCTGCGTTAGCCTGCGGCACCATGTCGATGTGGGCCTGCAGTACCACGGCTTTACGGTTTTCCATCCCCGGGGTGGCCGGTTTCTTGATGATGATGTTGCCGACCTTGTCCTGCTTGACCGCCAGACCTTCCCCTTGAGCCCATTGGATGATCCAGGCGCTCAGTTTGGCTTCATGTTTGGAAGGGTGGGGGATGGAGCAGATCTGTTCGAAGAAATGCCAAATCAGTTTGGGAGAGAGAGAGCTAAGCTGTGCCACGTCGGGACTCCTTACCAGCACGGAATTAACAGGGCCCCATCAGCGGGCCGGGGAAGAGGATAACGATAATACAGTCAATCACACAAAAATGTGAGCAATCAGCGCAAATCGCAGGCAGCTTGTGCTGGCTGATGGCAACCAGGCAGTACGATCGTCAGGTTCGGACGACGCTGACCGATAGAAAAGAAAATATGTGACCGATCTCACAAAAATATTGAATTTAATGCACCGACTGGTAAATTAGCTCCCGTGGTTCGCCACCCGTCAGGATGACGATGAAAGCCTCCAGGGAACCGAAGCAAAGCAAGTGCGCCTCCATGGAACCGAGTGTTCGTTCAAGGATTTGAGCCCGCATTAAAGGTACGTAACTTGTTAAGCAATCAGGAGTTTCAATATGCCAGGCAGCAACTCAACCTATTGGTTTGCCCCTTCTTTGTATACCCAGGGTTTCAGCTACCCTAACCCCTTCGTCACTCGTCGCTAAGGCGAGCTGCCCAACCAGGCAGAGGCGAGAAAGCAGCAGGTGCGTGAGGTAAATCCTCCCCCTGCTATTTTTTTATCTGCGATTTGCCGCACAGCCCATTTGGACTCGGCAGCAGGGACGGCAGGTTAGTCGTTTGGCGCTCGAGATGTGCCGAATGGAGAGGGGGATGCCGATTTTTCCTGTTTTTGGCATACGTTTGCCAGGCATTTTCTCTGCAAACGGTGCTATCATATCGGCCCAACAGCCTGTCCGCGGTTTGGACACTTCATCTAACCGATCGCCGGATAAGCCCATCTTGCTTCCATTGTTATCAGATTTGCTGCCGAGGCTTAGCCCTGAGGCAGCTGAAGTGCAATCTGAATTCAGTCGGGCAAGGGCCGCCATTTACAGGCATCCGCAGGGATAATTGCGGATGTTGTTATTTTAAGTAATTGTTTTTAAATAACTATTCGAGATCGATAACATGCCGAAAAAGTTCTATGTGTCGTGGGACAACCTGCAACGTGAAGCTCGCCGTCTGGCCCGTCGTCAGCTGCCTGTCAGCCAGTGGAAAGGTATCATCGCGGTCAGCCGTGGTGGTCTGGTGCCCGCAGCCCTGATGGCCCGTGAACTTGGCATTCGTAATGTGGAAACCCTCTGCATCTCCAGCTATGACCATGACAGCCAGCGCGAGCTGGTGGTCGTGAAGGCTGCCACCACCGCTGGTGACGGCGAAGGCTGGCTGGTGGTGGAAGATCTGGTGGACACCGGCACTACCGCCAAGGCGATCCGCGAGCTCTACCCGAAAGCCAAGTTCATCGCGATTTTCGCCAAGCCGATGGGCGAAGCGCTGCTGGACGATTTCGAAGTGGCGATCCCGCAGGATACCTGGATTGAACAGCCGTGGGATATGGCACTGGAGTTCGCCACACCGATCTGCGACGAAAAGTAACGGGATTGGGATGTGACGCTCGCTGCGTCCATTGGTCGCAACCGGCAATAATGGTTTCACAGGGCTCCAATTTGGAGCCCTGTTTTTTTGTGTATCAATCTGTTGCAGGGTGGCTGATGGGCAGTAAAAGTGGTTAAGATGAGCTATTGCCTGATATGAATGGGACACTATCTTGGACTTGAACGAAGACCTAAACCTGACCGAACAGCTCTTTACCCGCGTCAAGAAGGTATTGGAAACATCCGAGATCTCCAACTCCAGTGCGGCTGATCTGGCGCAAGCCGAGTCAGACGAGATGTTTATCGACGGCTCCATGTCAAAGAGCTGGTATCGCTTGCTGCGTCGCCCCTCCTGGACCTGGCAGGGTGCTGATCCCATCGAAGTGGAGCAGACCCTGGCCCGTATCGCCATGGCGACCGGCGAGCGCACCCATGACTGCTATCTCGATACCATCAAGGGCTATGTGCCCGGCAACTGGATCTACGAATGGAGCCAGGTGGCTGGCAACTATTTCAAGCAGGGCCGCGAACTGCGCGAGAAGGGTGATCCTTCTGGCGCCTTGAAACAGCTGCTCAAGGCGGTGCGCTACTACTCCATCGCCAGCTATCCCCATCTCAAGGATGACGAGCTGGCGGATCAGGCCCAGCTGCTCGGCAACATGGCCTATCGCGAGGCGGGTCGCCTGTTCAAGGTGCCGCTCAAAGAGATCCAGGTGCCTTTTCGCGGCAAGCATATTCAGGGTTATCTCCACCTGCCGACGACCGAAAAACCGGTGCCGTTGGTGATCATCAGCGGCGGGATCGACTCCCTGCAGCTCGATTTCCTCAACTTCTATCTCAAACGGCTCGAGCCCAACGGTATCGGCATGCTCTCCCTCGATATGCCCGGGGTTGGCTATGCCGAGCATTGGCCGCTGGTGCAGGATACCAGCCGCCTTCATCAGGCGGTGCTCCATTACCTCTCCGAAGTGGCCTGGGTCGATCATCAGCGTATCGCCATGGTGGGGATGCGGCTGGCGGGCAATATCGCAGCCAGACTGGCCTTTATTGAACCGTTCAAGCTGCGGACCGTGGTCTGTGTCGGCGCCGGGGTCAATCAGGTGTTTACCAATCAGGAGCTGTTTGCCAAGTGCCCGCGCATGATGCGGGACAGTCTGGCCAACCGGTTGGGGGCGGATGCGGCGCAGTGGGATGGCATGCGTACCAAGTGCCAGGTATTTTCACTTAAAACACAAGGATTACTGGGGACTCGCACCTCTGTGCCGATATTGAGTATTGGACACAAGCGAGATTTTATTTGTCCCGAGCAGGATGTACGGGCATTGGCGGCGGCCAGTCGTAACGGCAAGGCCATCGTATTCGACAAACAGCCTTTGCTGGAGGTGTATGACAAGGCACTGGACGAAATCGTCGAGTGGCTGAAACAGCATTTGTGTACCTGACATTGCGCTAAAGAACTGACGCCATCCCGAGGTGGCGCGGCTTGTTTAACAGGGAGGTTAACATGTCTGAAAGAGTGACCTACAAGCGACTGCTGAGGCAGTTTGCTGCCATTGGCCCCTATTTGCGCGAAGATCTCTGCGAAGAGGGGCGTTATCGTTTCGACTGTTTGTCGGTCTGTGTCAGCGCCAAGCCGGCGCCGGACAAACGGGAGTTCTGGGGCTGGTGGCTGGTGCTGGAGCAGGACGATCACCACTTCCGTTACCACTATCAGCTCGGTTTCTACAATGCTGATGGTGAGTGGCTGGACAAGCCGATCCCCAAGAAGCACCAGGTAGAAGTGGAGCGGACCCTCAACCGTTTCTACAAGCTCATCAGCGACAAACTGACGGCACTGGAGTGCCAGTTAGCGCCAGCGGATCAGGTTACCAATGAGTTGACCGTGACCGCTGCTTGATCCCTGATGCCCGGTGAGCAGCATCCCGCTGTTTGCCGGGCCATCAGTCAGCCATCTCCCCTTCCGACCGCAATCATCCGGGCCTTGCCCCATCTCCTCACCCCGGCGTTAATTGCCTTGCAGGGCACCATGGCCGTGGGTATAAAGATATTCCTTACTTTTTTAGCCTTTATGCTCCCATGGAAAACAGAACCATAGTCGTCAAGTTGGGCACCAGCGTGCTCACAGGGGGGTCTTCCCAGCTCAACCGTGCCCATATGGTCGAGCTGGTCAGACAGTGTGCGGCCTTGCACCGTCACGGCCACAGGGTCGTGGTCGTCACATCAGGGGCTATCGCCGCCGGGCGTGAACACCTCGGTCACCCGCCACTGGCGCCAACCCTGCCCAACAAGCAGATGCTGGCGGCGGTTGGTCAGACCCAGCTTATTCGGGTATGGCAGGATCTGTTCAACCTCTATGGTCTGCATATCGGCCAGATGCTGCTGACCCGCGCCGATCTGGAAGATCGGGAGCGCTACCTCAACGCCCGCGACACCATGCGAACCCTGCTCGATCACCGCATTATTCCGGTCATCAACGAAAACGATGCGGTGGCGACCGCCGAGATCAAGGTCGGCGACAACGACAACCTCTCCGCACGGGCCGCCATTCTGGCGGATGCGGATCTGCTGATCCTGCTGACAGACCAGAAGGGGCTGTTTACCGCCGATCCGCGTACCAATCCCGATGCCCAGCTCATTGAAGAGGTGCAGACCATCGACGATACCCTGCGCTCGTTGGCGGGTGACAGTGTCAGCGGCCTCGGCACCGGCGGTATGGCCACCAAGCTGCAGGCCGCCGATGTGGCCCGTCGAGCCGGTGTCAACGTGGTGATCGCTACCGGCCAGATGCCGGAGGTGATCGGCCGTCTTGCCAAGGGTGAGCGGATTGGCACCCTGTTCCCGGCGCTGGCATCCCCGCTGGAGGGGCGCAAGAGCTGGATCCTGGCAGGCCCGCCGCCTCACGGCGAAGTGCATGTGGATCAGGGGGCCGTCGCCGCCATGAAGGAGAAAGGCTCCAGCCTGCTGCCCAAGGGGATTGTCGCCGTCAAGGGCGACTTTATTCGAGGCGATGTGGTGCGGATCCTCGATCCCAAAGGTGCCGAGCTGGCGCGCGGTATCTGCCGTTACGACCATCTGGAGCTGGAGAAGCTGCGTGGCGTCCACTCGGATCAGATTGAGCAGGTACTGGGCTATGGATATGGTTCAGTAGCCATCCATCGAGACGATATGGTGCTGCTCTAATCAGGGTTGCACGGCATGAACAAAAGGGAACCGAGATGAGTCTGGAGAAAATGGGGCAGGCGGCCCGTGAAGCCGCCTATCAGCTGGCTACCATCAGCACGGCGCAGAAGAATCGGGCGCTGGCCGCCATCGCCGACGAGCTGGAGGCGCGCAGTGAACAGATCCTTGCCGCCAACGCGAAAGATATCGCCGCCGGCCGTGAGGCTGGCCTGTCAGAGGCGATGCTGGATCGCCTGCTGCTCAATCCGGCCCGGCTGGCCGGTATCGTGGCGGATGTGCGCAAGGTAATCACGCTGGATGATCCGGTCGGCGCCGAAATGGATAGCCGAGTGCTGGAGAATGGCCTGCGCCTCTCCCGTCGTCGGGTGCCCATCGGGGTTATCGGCGTCATCTACGAGGCGCGTCCCAACGTCACCATCGACATCGCCAGCCTCTGCCTCAAGACCGGCAACGCCAGCATACTGCGTGGCGGGCGCGAGACCTTCCACTCCAATCTGGAGCTGGTGCGGGTGATCCAGCATGCCTTGGCGGCCTCCGGTCTGCCCGAGGCGGCGGTGCAGTACATCGACAACCCGGATCGGGCGCTGGTCGGCGAGTTGCTGCGCCTCGACCGCTATGTGGACATGATCATCCCCCGCGGCGGTGCCGGCCTGCACAAGATGTGCAAGGAGAACAGCTCCATCCCGGTCATCATCGGTGGGTTCGGTATCAGCCATATCTTCGTCGACGAGAGTGCCGATCTGGGGCGCTCTCTGGCGGTTATCGACAACGCCAAGGTGCAACGCCCCTCCGCCTGCAATGCCCTCGATACCCTGCTGGTGCACGAGAAGGTGGCAGCCACCTTCCTGCCGCAGCTGGTGACGCTGATGAACGAGCGCAAGGTAACGCTGGTGGCTGCGCCCAACGCCATGATGCTGCTGGCGGGTGCCGACAACCTGTGCGAGGCGGGGCCGGAGGATTTCGATACCGAGTGGCTCGGGCTGACCCTGGGGGTCAAGTTGGTGGCGGATGTGAACGAAGCACTGGCCCATATGCGCGAGCACAACGCCGGTCACTCCGATGCCATCCTGACCAACGATCTGGCCAACGCCGAGCGTTTCGTCAATGGGGCCGGTTCGGCGGCTGTCTATGTCAACGCCTCCACCCGTTTCACTGATGGTGGCCAGTTTGGTTTGGGGGCCGAGGTGGCGGTATCGACCCAGATGCTGCATGCCCGTGGCCCCATGGGGTTGACCGAGCTCACCAGCTACAAGTGGGTAGGGCAGGCCGATTACCTCAGCCGTGCCTGATAACCGGTTGTGTCAGATACAAAAATGCCGACCCCTTGGGTCGGCATTTTTTCCGCGGGTATCGTGCCGATACCACGCAGTGCGATATCCCTCGGGGTTATTCCCCGTGATAGAGCGCCTTGTCACCGTGCTTGAGCACATAACCCTTCCAGATAAAGAGGGTGTAGCCGCTACCCTGCCACGACCAGTTGCCCTCCGCACCTTGACGGGTCAGCAGGTGCTGCTCGCCGCTTGGCAGATGCAATTCGGCCTGCGTCTGGTCGGCATTGAACAGCACGAAGGCGCTGCTGGTCTGGCTGGCATCGGTCGGATTGAGCCGGATACCCTGCTCAAACAGGCGCACACATTTACCTGTCAGCGCTGACCACTGATAGCCCGCACTGCCGATACAGCCGTGACTGTTGCGATCGCTGCCAACCAGATGTTGTTCCGGTGTACTGCATGCCGCCAGCAGCAGAGAGGCGGCCATCAGGGTCAAGGTGCGCATGGTTACTCCTGAAGATCCCGTTCGATGACGATGTTGGAGAATCCCAACTCTTTGAAGTAGTTCTCCTGGTAATCCTTCACGCTTTTCTTGTCACGGCGACAAACCTGAGCCAGCTGGGCCTCCATAGCGTGAAAACTGGTGAGATCCAGCCCTTCGGCAGCGGCGATGGCGTCGTAGATGCTGCGGAACTTGTCGTTCGCGTAGCCGATCTCTTTGGCCTGTTTTTTATAGGTGTACGTAATCTTAAAGGCCATCTTGCCCTTCCTTCTTCGATTTGGCTTGCTTGCGCTGGACGTAGAGGTAGAGGCTTTCGACCTTCTCCCGAGCCCAGGGGGTCTTGCGCAAGAACTTCAGGCTGGACGTGATGCTGGGATTATCGGTGAAGCAGCGGATATTGATCTGCTGCCCCAGCTCTTCCCAGCCGTAGTGTTCGACCAGCGCGGTGACGATGGTTTCCAGCGTCAGCCCGTGCAGCGGGTTGTTCTTCTGCGAGGCGTTCGGTTGCTCGCTCATGCCTGCTCCGCCAGCTTGGCAAAGGGCTGACCCATGCGGGTGGTGACCCCGTTGGCCAAGTGAGGTTCGAAACCGGCCAGCATGCCCGGGCCAAACAGGCAGACCACGGTGCTGCCCAGCTTGAACAGGCCCATTTCGGCGCCTTTCTGCAGAGTAATGGCCTCGTCGCCGGTGTAGTCCCAACGCACCACCTTCTTCTCTTTGGTCGGCGCAATGTTGCCGGCCCAGATGGTCTCGATGCTGGCCACGATAGTGGCACCGACCAGCACCAGCGCCATCGGGCCGTGCGGGGTGCGGAAGGTGGCGACCACCCGCTCGTTGCGAGCAAACAGGTTCGGCACGTTCTCGGCGGTGAGCGGGTTGACGGAGAAAAGATCCCCCGGCACGAACACCATGCTCTCCAGCACACCATCCAGCGGCATGTGGATGCGGTGATAATCCTTGGGCGCCAGATAGATGGTGGCGAAGTCGCCATCCTTGAACGGCGCCACCAAATCCTCATAGCCACCCAGCAGCTCGCGGGCGCTGTAGTCGTGGCCCTTGGCCTGGATGATGCGACCTTGCTGGATGGGGCCGAGCTGGCTGACGGTGCCATCGACCGGCAGCGCCAGGGTCATGGCATCTTCTACCACGGGGCGGATACCGGGCTTGAGCTCGCGGGTGAAGAACTCGTTGAAGCTCTTATAGTGGGCCGGACTCTCGTGCAGCGCCTCGCTCATGTCGACCTGATACTGCTTGATAAAGGCCTCGATCACTTTGGTGGTGATGTTGCCCGCTTCGGCGGCGGCAAACTTGCCGATCAGACGGGAGAGGGCGTGCTTGGGCAGACAGTATTGACCGGCAATTTTCAGGTTGTCAGTAATGCTCATGTTCATCATCAACGTAGGTTTATTAGGGTCACAGGCGCGCTTGCTGGCGACCGTGACGGGCTTCCTGCATGGTTTCCAGGATGCGGTGATAGTTGTGGAAGCGATCGGCACTGATGGCGCCACTGTCGACTGCTGCCCGTAGGGCACAGCCGGGATCGTCCTTGTGGGTACAGTCGCGGAACTTGCAGCCACCCAGATAGTCGCGAAACTCGACGAAGCACCAGGTGATGCGGTCGGCTTCCAGATGCCAGAGGGCGAACTCGCGGATCCCCGGGGAGTCGATGAGATCGCCACCGCTCGGGAAGTGGTAGAGCCGCGCCGTGGTGGTGGTGTGCTGGCCGAGCCCCGAGTTTTCGGAGATCTCGCCGGTCAGCACATCCAGCCCCGGCATCAGGGCGTTGGTGAGGGACGACTTGCCCACCCCGGACTGGCCGACGAAGATGCTGATCTTGTCGGTGAGCTTGGCTTTCAGCTCATCCAGCCCTTCACCGCTCTCGCAGCTCACCAGCAGCACCTCGTAATTGAGCTTGCGGTAGGTTTCGAGCTGGCTCTCGATGCGCGCGCGGGCCACATCATCCAGCATATCGACCTTGTTCAGCACGATGAGGGGGCGGATCTCCACATCCTCGGCGGCCACCAGGTAGCGGTCGACGATGTTGGTGGAGAACTCGGGCATCACCGCCGAGACGATGATGATCTGGTCGATATTGGCGGCGATGGGTTTGACACCGTCGTAGAAGTCCGGCCGGGTCAGTACCGAGTGGCGCGGATGCACCGCCTCGATGACGCCCGCTGTCGCGGCATTGAGGCCGGGACGCCACACCACCTTGTCGCCGCACACCAGACTGCTGATGCTGCTGCGCCGCAGGTTGCTGCGGTGGATGGTGCCATCGACCGCTTCCACGTCTGCGTGCTGACCAAAACGGCTGATCACCACCCCTTCGATGGCGGGGCCAAACAGGGTGTCATCCACCACTGTGGTGTGATCTTTTTGCAGCCGCCGTTCGCGGTTGGCCTGGACGCGCCTTTGTTGACCCAGATTGAGTTTTGCTTTCTTTGCCACTCGATTCGCCAGTTTATGAACAGATCCAAAGCCAGTATGATACATGCAAATTGGCAAAATTCCGCCATTCCTCCCAATAGAGAGAGCAATCATGACAGTCAGCGCGCAGAACCTGGTATGGATCGACATGGAGATGACGGGTCTCGACCCCGAAGAGAACGTGGTACTGGAGATTGCCACCATAGTCACCGACAAGGATCTGAACGTACTGGCCGAAGGGCCGGTCATCGCCATTCATCAGAGTGATGAAGAGCTGGCCAAGATGGACGACTGGAACGTCAACACCCATACCAAGAGCGGTCTGGTGGCCCGGGTCAAGGCGAGTCAGCACGACGAGGCGAAAGCCATTGCCGAGACCCTCGAGTTCATTCGCCAGTGGGTGCCGGAGCGTACCAGCCCGCTGTGCGGCAACAGCATCGGTCAGGATCGCCGCTTCATGGTCAAGCACATGGCCGAGCTGGAAGCCTTCTTCCACTACCGCAACGTCGACGTCAGCACCATCAAGGAGCTGGTACGCCGCTGGCAGCCGGAGTTGCTGGATCAGTTCAAGAAGAGCGGTACTCATCAGGCGCTGGACGATATCCGCGAATCCATCGCCGAGTTGCAGTTCTATCGCAGCCACGTCTTCAAGATCTGATTCCCCGGCAAGGGGTTGTCATGCGCTGGCTGCTAAAATCGACAGTTCGGCCAGCTTTTGAGCGAACGCGCGCAACCAGACAAAAAAGCCCTTGCAATTGGAATGACTGCTCTTATAATTCGGCTCCCGTACAGTAGCGCAAGCAACCAAATGCTGTACGGCCTGTTTTAAGGTAGTTGCGGGAATAGCTCAGTTGGTAGAGCACGACCTTGCCAAGGTCGGGGTCGCGAGTTCGAGTCTCGTTTCCCGCTCCAAAAATCTGATGATGACACTGGTGCAAACCAGCCCGATGCGGGAATAGCTCAGTTGGTAGAGCACGACCTTGCCAAGGTCGGGGTCGCGAGTTCGAGTCTCGTTTCCCGCTCCAATCATCAGCCAGCCTCAAGACAACCAAATTGTTGCGGGAATAGCTCAGTTGGTAGAGCACGACCTTGCCAAGGTCGGGGTCGCGAGTTCGAGTCTCGTTTCCCGCTCCAAAAAATTTGTAAGTGATATTCCGATGCGGGAATAGCTCAGTTGGTAGAGCACGACCTTGCCAAGGTCGGGGTCGCGAGTTCGAGTCTCGTTTCCCGCTCCAATCACTTGCAGATGACATTCTGTTGCGGGAATAGCTCAGTTGGTAGAGCACGACCTTGCCAAGGTCGGGGTCGCGAGTTCGAGTCTCGTTTCCCGCTCCAAACATTTGTAAGTGACATTCCGTTGCGGGAATAGCTCAGTTGGTAGAGCACGACCTTGCCAAGGTCGGGGTCGCGAGTTCGAGTCTCGTTTCCCGCTCCAATCACTTGTAAATGACATTCTGTTGCGGGAATAGCTCAGTTGGTAGAGCACGACCTTGCCAAGGTCGGGGTCGCGAGTTCGAGTCTCGTTTCCCGCTCCAATCTCTCTTCGAAGTTTTCATAATCCCTTTGAATTGCCCTTCACATCGCGCTGCGATGCTTTGTCGTATCTGGCGTTTACTCAGCGCGTTTCTACCACCTCCTGCCAACAGGAAGGGGATGTGGGCTCATGGTGCGGATTGTACGAGGCAAGCGGTTGTGACAGGTGGTGGGAGGCGAGAATTGCGGGCAAAAAAGAGGAGGGGCCTTGGCTCCTCCTGCATGATTCACTGGCGCGGGCTTAGACCAGAGTAACGTTTTCAGCCTGAGGGCCTTTCTTGCCCTGGGTCACAGTGAACTGGACTTTTTGACCTTCAGCCAGGGTTTTGAAACCGGTGCTCTGGATGGAGGAGAAGTGAACGAATACGTCCGGACCCTGGGATTGTTCAATAAAGCCAAAACCCTTGGTTTCGTTGAACCATTTTACCTGGCCGGTGCGAATGTCAGACATGTGCTAAATCCTATCAATAACAAAATGAAACTAAGCCCGTGCTGGGCTGCATTTGCCTTGCAAGCAGGGGTTGGCTCATGACTGACCACGTCTCTTTGTCCCAGTAGCACGTAGAACAATCCCTGTCTAAAGCACAAACGATTGTACGTTAGCGCCGATCCTTGTCAATTTGACCCCTTTCGTTTTTTGAACAAGCTAAAAATATTGTGAAGTCAGTAGCTTATTTGAAGATATTTGACTGAAAAAAACGGGAAGCCAGCGCCTCCCGTGTTGTTATTCCTTGAGGGCGAAGCCTTCGCCTTGCCGGTCGTAGCGGTAGACTGCCTGACCGTAGGAGCGGATCTCCACCCGCTGGATGCGGCGGGTGTCGTCCACCAGGATGAAGATAGAGCGGCCCGATTGCAGGCGGGTCAGGGGGCGATCCGGCCCCTCGATGGCGATCAGGCGGCTCAGCTCGGCACCCGGCAACTCGAATTTACGCCAGATGGAGTAGAGGGTCTCACCCGCCTGCACATCGTGTTGCAGCCAGGTGCCGTTAACCTTCTCTTCGACCGGCTTGGCTGCCGCGGGCGCACTGCCTGCCGCGCCATTACCGACAGTTAGAGCTTGAGCAGGCACGGCCAGCGGCACTTCCAGAGAGCCGGAAGGGGCGGCTTTGGGGGCGGATGGTGCCGGCTCCCAGGCCAGCACCAGCAGCCAGAGCGGGATCAGGATCAGCAGACCTATGGTGTTTTTGCGGGGCAGCGGGCTGGACAGCTTGAATTTGCCTGCTTTGGCATCCTGGCGACGTTGGCCGAGGTTGCTCATCCCTTGGCCAAAACGTTGGCGCAGGGACAGGGTCGCGGCATTGATGCGATGGAGCAGGGATCCTTGTGATTCGTCTTGGCGACGCTGCTGGGCTCGTCTGTTATGGCCTCGTGGGCGACGGTCCGGGGTGGGCACGGCATTTACCTCTCACTACATTGCCTGCCATCAGGCAAATTCGTCGCCTATGGTAAACGGACTCGCCCCCGAGGGGGAGAGTCCTGATGCGGAAAATTATCAGCTGAGACGAAATTGACCCAATAATTGCTGCAATTTGTCGGCCGCTTGACGCAATGCCTGACTGGCTTTGGCCGTTTCGGTCGCATCCTGAGCAATGTCGTTGGCCAGTGCGTTGGTTTTTGACAGGTTGCCGGAGACGGTTTCTGAGACCGAGCTCTGCTCTTCGGCGGCGGAGGCGATCTGATAGGTCATGTCGTTGATGGTGGAGATGGCCTGGTAGATGCTGCCGAGCGCCTCTTCCGCCAGATCCGCCTCGCCCACCGCCTGATGGGTCAGCTGCTGGCTCTGGGTGATGGCGTTGACTGCATTGGTGGAGCTGAGGCGGATCTTCTCGATCAACTCCTGGGTGTTCTGTACCGCCTGCTGGGTATTGCCCGCCAGTTTACGCACCTCGTCGGCCACCACCGCAAAGCCGCGGCCTTGTTCGCCAGCCCGGGCAGCCTCGATGGCGGCGTTGAGGGCCAGCAGGTTGGTCTGGTCGGCAATCCCCTGAATGACGGTGAGGATGCTGGTGATCTGGGCGCTGTCGTGAGCCAGCCCTTCCACCACTTCGGCCCCTTTACCGGCTTCTGCCGCGACCTTGTGCATCGACTGGATCACCTGCTGGAAGCGCTCCTTGCCCTGATCGGCAGCGCTTTGCGCCTGTTTGGCCGAGTCGGCTGTGTTGTTGGCGTGGGTGGCGACCTCCTGACTGACGTAGGACATCTCCTGTACCGCGGTCAGCATCTGCTCCATCTCGGCCTGATGGTGCTGCAGATTGTTGTCGGTCTGACCGGCAATGCGATCGGTGTCACCGGCATAACGGTTCACCTCGCTAGCAGTCTTGAGCACATCCCCGAGCAGCCCTTGCAGCTTGTCGATAAAGCGGTTGATCCCCTTGGCGAGATCCCCCAGCTCATCCACCGAGCGGGTTGTGAGACGTTTGGTGAGATCCCCTTCACCATCGGCGATGTCATCCACCAAGCTGACCATCTGACGGATGGGACCAGTGATGCTGCGGGCAATCACCAGCATGGTGGCCAGCGCCAGCACCAGCACTATAAAGGCGCCCACCAATTGCTGGGTCATGGCTGCCTGGTTCATGTCGCTCAGCTGTTTTTCCAGTTGATCGGCGCCCGCCAGTACCACCTTGTAGGGCAGGGTGACGATGATGGCCCAGTTGCGGCTCATTCCCGGCACCATGATGGGGACGGAAATACGGAATGACTCGTCCAGCTCCTGACGCTGAACTTCCGGTTTCAGGTACTGCTGCCACTGGTTGCCCAGCACCTTACTTGCGCTGCTACCGAGCAGGCTGGCATCGCCGCTGGTGCCGGTGATGACACCGGCGGCGCTGACGATCAGGGTCTCCCCCTGGCCATCATAGATGTTGCTGTTGAGGCTCTTGGCCTGACGGCTGATGGAGTCCACCGCCAGATCGAGCGCGGCAATCCCCTTGAACTGACCATCCACCATGATGGGGGTGGTGATCGTGCTCACCAGCACCTGCTGACCGTTGATATCCACCTTGAAGGGATCGATGAGGCAAGATCGTCCTTCCCGCTTCGGGCAGGCGTAGTAGTCGTTGGCGGGATTGCCGAATTCGTCCGGGTCGGTTTTTTCGATGGAGAGCAGCAGATCGGTACCGATTTGATCCTTGTCGCGATAGAAGTAGGGCACGAAGCGCCCCTTGTCATCACTGCCCAGCGCACTCTGGCCAGCAAAGCTGGCATCCTGACCGTCGAAACCGTTGGGCTCGAAGCCGGCGAAGGCGCCATAAAGCTGGGGCTCCAGCGCCAGTTGTGCCTTGAGCAGGTCGGTGGCCTGCTGGCGATCCAGCGGCAGTTTGCCCTGTTGTTGCAGGGCGAGGGCGCTGGCCATCTGCTGGGTGTAGGAGAGCCCTTTTTGCAGCAGTTGGGTGATGGTGGCCGCCTCGGCGCGGGCATTGGCGCTGACCTTCTGCCATGCCTCCTGCTGCAGCGCTTCACGGCTGGAGCTGATGGTGAGTTGTTGGGTTTGTTTGCCGGAGTATTGGTTGAGCAGGATCAGGATGACCAGGGCTGCGGTCATGGCGATCCCGGCCATCACTAGAATGCGATTCTGGATAGAACGGAACTGCATCGTCTCTTCCTTGTTCGTGAGAAGTGTGGTGAGCGTTATTTGGGTATCGACCGGAGGAGGCAGCTCTCCAGCATTGTGCATAGCAAATCGGAAACGGGGCTTCGGTTTTGCGATCCTCTTCAAATATCGGGCTACAGATGCAAATGGCGACAGATTTAATCCCCTACTTTAGCCCGCAATGGCGTCATGGTTTTCCCATCCGTGATTGTCGGTGCTAAAATGTGACGGTTTTTTCTAACGAATTGGCCCAAGGCCCTCTACACAAGGCTTAAAGATGAAAGTCAAAACCCGTTTTGCTCCCAGCCCGACCGGCTTTTTGCATGTCGGCGGTGCCCGTACCGCACTCTATTCCTGGTTGTTTGCAAAGAACCAGGGCGGTGAGTTCGTGCTGCGTATTGAGGATACCGACCTGGAACGTTCCACTCAGGAGGCGATCGACGCCATCATTGAGGGCATGGAATGGCTGGAGCTGAACTGGGATGAGGGCCCCTACTACCAGACCAAGCGCTTCGATCGCTACAACGGTCTGATCGACGAGATGCTGGCTGATGGCCGCGCCTACAAGTGCTTCTGCTCCAAAGAGCGTCTGGAAGCACTGCGCGAAGGCCAGATGGCCAACGGCGAGAAGCCCCGTTACGACGGCAAGTGCCGCGACCACGCCCACGATCACCCGGCCGATGCGCCGCACGTCATCCGCTTCCGCAACCCGACCGAAGGTTCAGTGGTGTTCGATGACCATGTCCGTGGCCGCATCGAGTTCGCCAACACCGAGCTGGACGATCTGATTATCCGCCGTACCGACGGCGCGCCGACCTACAACTTCTGTGTTGTTGTCGATGACTGGGATATGGAGATCACCCACGTGGTGCGTGGCGAAGACCACATCAACAACACCCCGCGCCAGATCAACATCTACAAGGCGCTGAACGCGCCGGTGCCGGAGTTTGCCCACGTCTCCATGATCCTGGGTGACGACGGCGCCAAGCTCTCCAAGCGCCACGGTGCCGTTTCTGTGATGCAGTACCGCGACGACGGCTATCTGCCGGAAGCGCTGCTGAACTATCTGGTACGTCTGGGCTGGTCCCACGGTGATCAGGAGATCTTCACCCTGGACGAGATGATCAAGCTGTTCAGCCTGGATGCCATCTCCAAGTCCGCCTCTGCCTTCAACACCGACAAGCTGCTGTGGCTGAACAACCACTACATGCGCAGCCTGGATCCGACCTATGTGGCCAAGCATCTGGCATGGCACATGGAAAACCAGAAGATCGACACCAGCAATGGCCCGGCGCTGGCCGACGTGGTCACCCTGCTGGCCGAGCGCTGCAACACCCTGGTCGAGATGGCCGCCCAGAGCCGCTATCTGTTCGAAGATTTTGAGGCGATCGACGAAGCGGCAGCCAAGAAGCACCTGCGTGGCGTTGCTGCCGAGCCGCTGGCTCTGGCCAAGACCAAGCTGGCTGCACTGGATAGCTGGACCACCGAAGCGCTGCACGAGCTGATAGAAGCGACCGCCGCCGAGCTGGGTCAGGGCATGGGCAAGGTTGGTATGCCGCTGCGTGTGGCCGTCACCGGTCTGGGTCAGTCCCCTGCCATCGACGCCGTAATGGCGCTGGTGGGTAAGGAGCGTGTTCTGGCGCGTATCGACCGCGCACTGGCTTACATCGAAGCCCGCATGGCTGCCGAGTAAGCTCTGCCGATGTGGCAGACGAGGGGATTACCCCGCTCTGCCACATACTGAATAGCAAAAATCCGAAACCACTGGTTTCGGATTTTTTTATGGCCGGGAGCTGCGGCGGGGCACAACGGCGGTTATGCCCGGCCAGGGAGAGCTGTCAGACGAGTTTGAAGGACTGGATCTGGCTGTCGAGCTCCTTGCTGTGCTGCTCGACTAGCTCGGAGGCCTCTTGCAGTTCGCGCAGCACTACGACGGAGCCTTCGGCGATCTGTTTGACCTGTTCCAGATTACCGCGCATCTCTTCGGCGACCGAGCTCTGCTGCTCGGATGCCGCGGCGATGTGGCGGTTCATGTCGGCGACACCCTGTACCCGCTGCACTATGGTGGCGAGCTGGGTACCGGCCTGGGTCACCTGTTCCACCCCCTTGTCGGCCTGCTGTACGCTTTGGGCCATCAGCTCGCCAGCCTGATGGGCATTGCCCTGCAGCTGTTCGATCATCTTCTGGATCTCGACGGTGGCGGCCTGAGCCCGGTTGGCCAGCTCGCGCACTTCGGAGGCCACCACGGCAAAGCCACGACCCGCTTCACCGGCGCGGGCCGCCTCGATGGCCGCGTTAAGTGCCAGCAGGTTGGTCTGTTCCGAGATGCCGCGAATGGTGTCGACCACAGAG
The DNA here is from genome assembly GCF_040907785.1 of Aeromonas sp. s8. Taxonomy (NCBI): domain Bacteria; kingdom Pseudomonadati; phylum Pseudomonadota; class Gammaproteobacteria; order Aeromonadales; family Aeromonadaceae; genus Aeromonas; species Aeromonas sp. s8. The sequence continues at coordinate 41,005 of NZ_JBFOCL010000019.1, read as the reverse complement.
CCAATGCGCTCGACCCCCTGCTCCACCTCGTTGACCACGGTGGCGGAGCGTTGGATGTTGCCGGAGAGGGTGTCGATGGTGCTGACTGTATCGGCGACGCAGCGGCTCCCCTCTTCCGCCAGCTGGCTGGTTTCGGCGGTGGCGTGAGAGGCCTGATCCGCATGGGCGGCCACTTCGCGAATGGCGCCGACCATCTGGCTCATGGCGCTGGCCAGCTGTTCGATCTGGGTGAACTCTTCGTTGATCGCTTCGTTGGCCTCTTCCATGCAAAGGGTCACCTGGGAGGCGATGTCGTTGAGCTCCTTGCAGGCGGCGCGCTGGTTGCCAAATACCTCTTTGAGGTTCTCCTGCGAGTGGGAGACCGCCTTGGCGATGTCACCGAATTCGTCACGAGACTTGAGCAGTACCTTGTGGCTGAGGTCCCGCTTGGCGAAGCGTTCCAGCAGGCCCACCAGATAGTGCACCTGCTTGACCATCAGGCGGGAGCCGGTGAGCAGCAGGATCACGAACAGCAGCCCCATGATGGCGGTCTCCATCAGACCGGTCCAGAGCAGGCGATTGGAGATCGCATCCGCCTTGGCGGGATCGAGCCCTTCGCTGAGCAGGGTCGCTTCCAGATTGTTGGCGTCAAACCAGAGTTTTGTCAGTAGCAGGAGGGTACTGAACACCATCAGCAGCACCACTTTGGGTACCAACCGGATGTTGCTCATTCTTTTCTCCAGCAGGTTCAGCTGCATTGTCATTCTCCTTTTAAAAGCCGTTTTTTCCTTTGCCCTCAGGACTATCGGCATTATCTTCTCTTTTATTAATTTGCACTGTGCTTAAAGTTGGAAAATGTATGCGACATCACTTAACTCATCTGCGGGCGATGGATCTGCTGATGGCATTTCTGTCGATTATCTCGGTTGTGCTGGTGACGGCCCGCTGGTGGGGCCATGAGAGCCTGACACCACAGACCCTGCAGCTCTTCTATGACCTCGATAGCCTGATTTGCTACTTCTTCCTTGCGCACTTTGCTTATGGTTGGATCCGGGCCTCCGATCGCAAGGCCTATTTCAAGGCCAACTGGATCTATCTGCCGGGTAGCCTGCCGATGGCGGAGCAGCTGCGCTGGGCGCGGTTGATCCAGTTGTGGCGGGTCTATCAGCTGTTCAAGGAGCACCCGGATCTCTGGGCCATGTTCCGTCGCGAGCGCAACGAGACCACCCTCTCCGGCATCCTGTTTCTGTTCTTCCTGCTGCTGGGGGTGGGCTCCGGCGTCATGTACTGGATTGAGTCAGGCCAGCCCGGCAGCCAGATTGAGACACCTTACGACGCGTTCTGGTGGACGCTGGTGACCCTCTCGACAGTGGGTTACGGGGATCTGGTGCCCAAGACCGAGGAGGGGCGCTTTGTCGCCAGCCTGCTGATCCTGTTCGGGGTCGGTCTGTTCGGTGCCATCAGCGGTTTCATGGCCAGCCTGTTTTTGCAGCCCAACAAGGGGGATGGCGAGACCGACAAGTGGCGTCATCACTACAACAACCAGCAAGAGGAGCTGCTGCGGGAGATCCGCGCCCTGCGCAGCGAGGTGCAGGAGCTGAAAAACAAGTGAGACCGCAGACGGGCAAGTTGCGAGGTGACTCGCAACTCTGCGCTCTTTATCTGGGGGGAGGTGCTTTTTCTTTGCTTGTCCTTTAACCTGCTGGCGGCTTAACATTCAACCTCTTGTCCAAACCTGAAAAAGAGAACCGATCGACCATGCGCGCCCTTCTCGGGATTTTGATCTGCTTGTGTGCCCAACAGGCACTGGCCGATACCCGTTATGTTTCAGACAACATCTTTACCTATATCCACAATGGCCCGGGTACCCAGTACCGGATCCTTGGCAGCGTCAAGGCTGGTGAACCGCTGGAGGTAAAGGCGGTGAACAGCGAGGCCGGTTTCACCCAGGTGGTGGACGGTCGTGGCCGCGAGGGGTGGATCAAGAACAGCGAACTGCAGAGCCAGATCAGCCTGCGCGAGCGTCTGCCCCAGGTGGAAAAAGAGCGCGATGAGCTTAAAGATCGCCTGCAGAACCTCAACGGTGACAACGAGAAACGCTTCACCGAGAAGGATGGCCAGATCGCTGCCCAGAGCAAGGAGATCGCCGCTCTCAAGGCCCAGCTGGTCAGTCAGGGTGAGGAGATGAGCAATCTCAAAGAGCAGAATGATGCCCTGACCCAGAGCTACGACAACCAGGAGCACGACATGCAGATGGACTGGTTTATCCGTGGTGGTGCCATGGTGGGTGCCGGTATCCTGCTTGGCATCCTGTTGCCCATGCTGCCCCGTCGTCGCAGCCGTGGCGATCGCTGGATGAACTGACAGCATCTGGCTGAATGAATTGCTGAGAAGGGTCGCCGTGGCGGCCCTTCTTTTTTTGGGCGCATTGGGGACATCCGCTATTGGGCGGAATGCGTGGCTGCTTTGCGATAGAGTGGCGGCAGATCGTATACAAAATGAAGTCAGATGGCCCTCACGCTTGCTGGCGTATTGGCTTCAAAAGGGAATTCATGGGGGGAATGAGCGATCTTTGTTAAAGATTGGCAACAAATTCATTTCATATAGGGTGCAACATTGTATACATTATCGGCGTTTCGGCGGCGCGTCCGCCTTTGTCGATATCAGCCCTAGGGCGTACAGGAAGACCCCATATGTTCAAAGCTACTCAAGTGCTTGCCGCTGACTATATCCCCTCCGATCTGGCCGCCCTGCGCGAAGCCATCACTCAAAACTACGTGGTGGATGAAAATGCCTATCTGGCCGAACTGTCGGCCATGCTGCCGGGGGATGGCGCCTCGCTGGAGCAGGTGACCCAGCGTGCCCGTACTCTGGTGACCAAGGTGCGCAAGGAGAGCGGCTCCGGTGACGGTATCGACGCCTTCCTGCAGGAGTACAGCCTCGATACCCAGGAGGGGATCATCCTGATGTGTCTGGCCGAGGCGCTGCTGCGCATTCCCGATGCCGAGACCGCCGATGCCCTGATCAAGGACAAGCTCTCCGGCGCCAACTGGTCATCCCATTTCCGCAAGAGCGACTCCACTCTGGTCAACGCCTCCACCTGGGGGCTGATGCTGACTGGCAAGATCATCAAGCTCGACAAAAAGCTGGACGGCAACCCGGCCAACCTGCTGGGGCGCATGGTCAACAAGCTGGGGGAGCCGGTGGTGCGCTCTGCCATGTATGCCGCCATGAAGATCATGGGCAAGCAGTTCGTGCTGGGGCGCGACATGAAAGAGGCGCTCAAGGCGAGCCGCAAATCCCGCGAGCTGGGCTACACCCACACCTACGACATGCTGGGTGAATCTGCGCTGACCATGCAGGATGCCGACAAGTATCTGACCGATTATCACAACGCCATCGAGGCGGTGGGCAACGAGCGGATCAGCGACGGCGGCCCGGCCCCCTCTATCTCCATCAAACTCTCGGCGCTCCATCCGCGCTATGACGTGGCCAACCGTGAACGGGTGCTTGGCGAGATGTGCGAGCGGCTAGTGGGGTTGGTGCGTCTCGCCCGCGACAAGGATGTGGCCATCAGCATCGACGCCGAGGAGATGGACCGCCTCGAGCTGTCGCTGGACTTGTTCGAACAGCTCTACCGCTCCGACGCCAACCGTGGCTGGGGCAAGCTCGGCATGGTGGTGCAGGCCTACTCCAAACGCGCCCTGCCGGTACTCTGCTGGCTCACCGCACTGGCTCGCGAGCAGGGTGACCTCATTCCGGTGCGACTGGTAAAAGGCGCCTACTGGGACAGCGAACTGAAATATGCCCAGCAGGCGGGCCTGCCTGGCTACCCGCTGTTTACCCGCAAGGCGGGTACCGATATCTCCTACCTCGCCTGCGCCCGCTACCTGCTGAGCGAGCCGACTCGCAGCTTTATCGCCCCCCAGTTTGCCACCCACAATGCCAATACCGTGGTCAGCATTCTGGAGATGGCTGGCGATCGCCAGTTCGAGTTCCAGCGTCTGCACGGTATGGGGGAGGAGCTGCACAACGCTGTGCTGAACGACAATCCCGGCCTGCACTGCCGCATCTATGCGCCGGTCGGCGCCCACAAGGATCTGCTGCCCTATCTGGTGCGCCGCCTGCTGGAGAACGGGGCCAACACCTCCTTCGTTCACAAGCTGGTGGACCCCAACACCCCGGTGGACTCGCTGGCCGAGCATCCGCTGCGCACCCTCAAGCGCTACTCCGGCTTTGCCAACGACCGCATTCCGCAGCCGGTGAACCTCTTCACCGATCGCAAGAACTCCAGCGGCGTCAACATGAACATCCTCTCCATCCAGCGCCCCTTCTTCGCCCGCTTGAAAGAGCTGGAGAGCAAGCAGTGGCTGGCAGGGCCCATCGTCGATGGTGAGACCCTCAAGCGCAGCGAAGCCCGCACCGTGCTGAGCCCGCAGGATGTGAGCCTCACCGTTGGCAAGATCCACTGGGCCGACGAGCAGGCGGTGGAGCAGGCCTTGGCATCTGCCCACGCTGCCTTCCCGCGCTGGCGCGAAACCCCGGTGAGCGAGCGGGCCGCCGCGCTGGAGAAGCTGGCGGATCTGCTGGAAGCGAACCGCGAGCAGTTTGTCTCCCTCTGTACCCGCGAAGCGGGCAAGCTGCTGCAAGATGGCATCGACGAAGTGCGTGAAGCGGTGGATTTCTGCCGCTACTACGCGGTGCAGGCCCGCAGCCTGATGGGGCAGGCGACCCTGCTGCCCGGTTATACCGGCGAGCAGAACGAGCTGTTCCTGCAGGGGCGCGGTGTCTTTGTCTGCATTAGCCCGTGGAACTTCCCGTTGGCGATCTTCCTTGGCCAAATTGCTGCTGCGCTGGCCACCGGCAACACCGTTATCGCCAAACCGGCGGAGCAGACCGGCCTTATCGCCCATCTGGCGGTGACTCTGGCTCATCAAGCTGGTATTCCGGGCGACGTGCTGCAACTGCTGCCCGGTGACGGCGCCACCGTCGGTGCCAAGTTGACAGCCGATCCGCGTATCGGCGGCGTATGCTTCACCGGCTCCACCGAGACCGCCAAGCTGATCAACATGACCCTGGCCCAGCGCGATGGCGCCATCCTGCCGCTCATCGCCGAGACCGGCGGTCAGAACGCCATGATCGTTGACTCCACCGCCCTGCCGGAGCAGGTGGTGCGCGATGTGGTGAGCGCCGCCTTCCAGAGCGCCGGTCAACGCTGCTCGGCCCTGCGGGTGCTCTACCTGCAGGAGGAGATCGCCGAGCGGGTGCTGGAGATCCTCACCGGCGCCATGCAGGAGCTGAAAGTGGGCAACCCGGCCGAGCACAACACCGACGTAGGCCCGGTGATCGATGCCGATGCCAAGGCGGGGCTGGATGCTCATTTGGCCTACATGATCCCGCGAGCTCGCCTGATTGCCCAGGCGCCGATGCCGGCCGCGACCATGGAAGGGCACTTTGTCCAGCCGACCGCACTGGAGATTGGCTCCATCCGCGAGCTGGCCAAGGAGCAGTTCGGCCCCATCCTGCACGTGGTGCGCTACGCCACCCGGGATCTGGACAAGGTGATCAGCGACATCAACGGCACCGGCTACGGCCTGACGCTCGGGATCCACAGTCGCAATGAATCCCACGCTGAGGAGCTGGCGAGTCGCATCAACGTCGGCAACGTCTACATCAACCGCAACCAGATCGGCGCCATGGTCGGGGTGCAGCCGTTCGGCGGGCAGGGGCTCTCCGGCACCGGTCCCAAGGCGGGTGGCCCTCACTATCTCGGGCGGTTTGTTACCGAGAAGACCCGTACCATCAACACCACGGCGGTGGGGGGCAACGCCTCCCTGCTGGCGATGGGCGATGCCTGATCCGCGTCGATAGAGGCCGGATACGGGATACCGGATAACAGCGGGCCGCCTTCGGGCGGCCTCTTTATTTGCACCATCATTTGCACCATCCGTTTTTACGAATGGAACAATCGGCCACGGCGGGGTCGTCAGCGACCCGTGCTGGTCGTAAGATGGGGGCCATTCGCATGGCGTTTGCCTCTTGGCGGGCCCGCCGTAGCCAGGGTTCTGTTTTAACGAGAGTGTTCATCTGATGTCATTAACCGAACATGCCCGCTGGTTCGTGCTGGGGGGCGATCATCTGGTACTGCTCAATCAGCAGGGAGAGGTGCCACAAGGAAGTAAAGCGTGCCTGCCCGCAGCGCTGGCTGACGCCCATTTCGAGTGTTTTGACGAGTGGCAGGGGCTGCCCTGCTATCTGCTCGATCTGGGTGATGAGGCCGACACGAGCGCTATGAGCCCTCTGCGCCAGTTGATGGTGGCGGGGGATGAAGAGGGGTTTCGTCTCGCCGGCCGCGCCTGGCAGCTCGTCACTTTCCGCCGCACCCACCGTTTCTGCGGCGAGTGCGGCGCCCCCATGACCCCGAAGGCGGGGGAGTGGGCGCAGGTGTGCCACCTCGGCCACACGGCCTATCCGCGTATCTCCCCCTGCATCATAGTGGCGGTGCGCAAGGGGCCGGAGATCCTCTTGGCGGCCCATCGCCGTCACTATCAGGCGGACGATCCCATGTATACCGTGCTGGCCGGCTTTGTGGAGGCGGGAGAGAACCTCGAGCAGTGCGTGGCGCGGGAGGTGTTCGAGGAGAGCGGCATCCGGGTGCGCAATGTGCGCTATGTGGCGAGCCAGCCCTGGCCCTTCCCCCACAGCCTGATGATGGGCTTTACCGCCGACTACGAGAGCGGCGAAATCCGGGTGCAGGATGACGAACTGGTCGCTGCCGATTTCTTTACCGCCGACCGCTTGCCGCGTTTGCCGCCCCACGGCACCATCGCCCGGCGGCTGATCGAGCGTTCGCTGGCGGGCGAGGGGTAACGAGGCGCTTATCTTTTCGCCAATCTTTTTGCACTTCTTGTTACAAGCGGGGCGGTCAGGTTTGCGCCCCTTCACATCTTTGCAACCGCGCGTCCATTTGCCACGTTTTGGGCAGTCCGATCCGGTGGGCAAAGTGGTATTATGGCCGCCATTTTATGCGTGATACGAACTCAGGAACTGGGATGAAAGAGCTGAAGAACGATCGATACCTGCGCGCCCTGCTGCGTCAGGACGTGGACATGACCCCGGTATGGATGATGCGCCAGGCAGGGCGCTATCTGCCGGAATACAAGGCGACTCGCGCCCAGGCGGGGGATTTCATGTCCCTGTGCCGCAACGCCGAGCTGGCCTGTGAAGTCACCCTGCAGCCGCTGCGCCGCTACCCGCTCGATGCCGCCATCCTCTTCTCCGACATCCTCACCGTGCCCGATGCCATGGGGCTCGGTCTCTACTTCGAGCAGGGTGAAGGCCCACGCTTCGAGCGTCCGATCACCTCCATGGCCGATGTGCAGGCGCTGCCCATTCCGGATCCGGAAGATGAGCTGGGCTACGTGATGAACGCGGTGCGCACCATCCGCCGCGAGCTGAAGGGTGAAGTGCCGCTCATCGGCTTCTCCGGCAGCCCATGGACCCTGGCCACCTACATGGTGGAGGGGGGCAGCTCCAAGGCATTTACCAAGATCAAGCAGATGATGTACGCAGAGCCGCAAACCCTGCACCTGCTGCTCGACAAGCTGGCCGACAGCGTGATTGCTTACCTCAACGCCCAGATCAAGGCGGGGGCGCAGGCTGTCATGGTGTTCGACACCTGGGGCGGCGTGCTCACCCCGCGTGATTACCGCGACTTCTCCCTGCAGTACATGCACAAGATTGTCGATGGCCTGATCCGCGAGCACGACGGTCGCCGCGTGCCGGTCACCCTGTTCACCAAGAACGGTGGTCAGTGGCTGGAGCAGATCGCTGCCACCGGTTGCGATGCGCTGGGTCTGGACTGGACCACCGACATTGCCGATGCCAAGCGCCGGGTCGGCGACAAGGTGGCGCTGCAGGGCAACATGGATCCCTCCATGCTCTACGCTACCCCGGCTCGCATCCGTGAAGAGGTCGCCTCCATTCTGGCCGGTTTCGGTCACGGCAATGGCCATGTATTCAACCTCGGCCACGGCATCCATCAGGATGTGAACCCGGAACACGCCGGCGTGTTCGTCAACGCGGTACACGAGCTCTCTGCCCAGTACCACGGTCGCTAAGGCCGGGGCGAGAGAAGAAGAGTTTGTTTGATATCCGGGGCCGAAAGGCCCCGTTTTACATTAAAAAATGGCGCCGCGATGACGAACGCGTGGCGCCAGTGCAGGAGGCAAGATGAGCAGCAAGTCACTGGATTGGGGTATCGATCTTGGCGGTACCAAGTGTGAATGCGTGGTGCTGGATGGCGACGAGGTGCTGCTGCGCCACCGCATCCCCACCGAGCGGGCGGGCGGTTATGACCACATGATCGGCCAGATTGCCAAGCTGGTGGCAGAGTGCGCCGAGAAGATTGGCCAGCGCCCGGCCGTCATCGGCATGGGCACGCCGGGGGCGCGTGATCCGCAGACCGGCCTGATGAAGAACTGCAACACCACCGAGCTCAACGGCAAGCCGTTCAAGGAGGATCTGGAGCGCAAACTGGGCGTGCCGGTGCTGATCGCCAATGACGCCAACTGCTTCGCGCTGGCAGAAACCCATCTCGGTGCAGTGCGCCAGCACCATCCCGATGCGAAAGTGGTGTTCGGCATCATCATGGGCACCGGGGTCGGCTCCGGCATCGTCATCAACGGCCAGATCCTCAACGGCCACCACGGCATCGCCGGTGAGTGGGGCCACAACGTGCTCTCTCCCGATGGTCCCGAGTGCTACTGTGGCAAGCGCGGCTGCGTCGAGACCCTGATCAGCGGCCCGGCGCTGGAGGCCTGGTACGAGGCCAAGGCCAAGCGCCGCCTCTCGCTCGCCCAAATCGCGGCCGCCACGGCTCACGATCATGTGGCCAAGCTCACCATCGACCGGCTGCATCTGTTGTTTGGTCAGGCGCTGGCCAACGTGGTCAATATTCTCGACCCGGATGTGATCGTCATCGGTGGCGGGGTGGGCAATGTGCAGAGCCTTTACAGCGCCGGGCGGCAGACAATTTTGCCCTTCCTCTTTAATCCCCGCTTCAGAGCCCCCATTATTGCTCCTGCCCTTGGCGACAGTGCCGGGGTATTCGGGGCCGCACTGCTGGCCCGCGGTGAATTCAAGGAGGCCCTGCTGTCGTAGCCGGGTCTCCCGGGGGGCCGGTGCGCCGCCCTGTTGCTGGTTCAAGGAAACGGATTCTCGATGATCAAGATTGCCATCAATGGTTACGGGCGGATCGGTCGCAACGTGTTGCGAGCCCTCTATGAAAGCGGGCGCGACAAGACCATCAAGATCGTCGCCATCAACGAGCTGGCGGCCCCCGAGGCCATGGTGCACCTGACCCGTTACGATACCAGTCACGGTCGCTTCCACCATCCGGTGCAACTGGCGGGCAACAGCATGCTGGTGGGGGAGGATCTCATCTCTCTGTTTGCCGAGCGGGATCCGTCAAAGCTGCCGTGGCGGGCGCTGGGGGTGGATGTGGTGCTCGATTGCACCGGGGTATTCGGCTCGCGGGCCGATGCCGAGCTGCATCTGGCGGCGGGGGCGGGCAAGGTGCTCTTCTCCCACCCAGCGGATGCCGATGTGGATGCCACCGTGGTCTACGGGGTCAACCATCATACCCTCACCGGAGCGGAGCGGATCGTCTCCAACGCCTCCTGTACCACCAACTGCGTGGTGCCGGTGATTGAAACATTGCATCGAGAATTCGAGATAAATTGTGGTACTATTACGACAATTCATTCGGCCATGCATGATCAGCAAGTCATCGATGCCTACCACAGTGACTTGCGCCGAACCCGCGCTGCCAGTCAGTCCATCATTCCGGTGGACACCAAGCTGGCAAAGGGGCTGGAGCGTATCCTGCCCCACTTCGCCGGCAAGTTTGAGGCGATCGCGGTGCGGGTGCCGACCATCAATGTAACAGCGATGGATCTCAGTATTACTGTTCGTAAAAAAGTGACAGTTACTGACGTAAATCAAGCCCTGCAACGGGCATCCAGAGGTACATTACACGGTATTCTGGATTACACGGAAGAACCGCTGGTCTCCGTAGACTTCAATCATGATGCACACTCCTGCATCATTGATGGTACCCAGACCCGGGTGAGCGATGCCAACCTCGTCAAGATGTTGATGTGGTGCGATAACGAATGGGGCTTCGCGAACCGAATGCTGGATACCACCCGGGCCATGATGGCCGCAGGCTGAGCCTGCCCCGGGCGAAAGGTTACTGTTTTTAACATTACCTGGAAAATATAGAGGACTGAATATGTCTGTTATCAAGATGACTGACCTGGATCTGGCGGGTAAACGCGTTCTGATCCGTGCTGACCTGAACGTACCGGTAAAAGACGGCAAGGTCACCTCCGATGCACGTATCGTTGCGACTCTGCCGACCATCAAGCTGGCTCTGGAAAAGGGCGCCAAGCTGATGATCACCTCCCACCTGGGTCGTCCGACCGAGGGTGAATACAACGAAGAATTCTCCCTGGCTCCGGTTGTCAACTATCTGAAAGACGCTCTGTCCTGCCCGGTTCGCCTGGCCAAGGATTACCTGGATGGCGTAGAAGTCGCTGCCGGTGAGCTGGTTGTACTGGAAAACTGCCGCTTCAACAAAGGCGAGAAGAAGAACACCGAAGAGCTGGCCAAAAAATACGCCGCCCTGTGTGATGTCTTTGTAATGGATGCGTTCGGTACTGCTCACCGCGCCGAAGGTTCCACCTACGGTGTGGCTCAGTTCGCTCCGGTCGCTTGTGCCGGCCCGCTGCTGGCGGGTGAACTGGAAGCCCTGGGCAAAGCCATGCTGAAGCCCGAGCGCCCGATGGTTGCCATCGTTGGCGGCTCCAAGGTCTCCACCAAGCTGACCGTTCTGGAATCCCTCTCCAAGATCGCTGACCAGCTGGTTGTCGGTGGTGGCATCGCCAACACCTTCATCGCTGCTGCCGGTCACAACGTCGGCAAGTCCCTGTGCGAGCACGACCTGATCGACACCGCCAAGAAACTGGCTGCCGAGACCAACATTCCTGTGACCACCGACGTGGTTGTAGGTGCCGAGTTCTCCGAGTCCACTCCGGCCACCATCAAGTCTGTTAACGATGTGACCGACGGCGACATGATCTTCGACATCGGCCCGGATTCTGCCAAGGCCCTGGCTGACATCATCATGAACGCCAAGACCATCCTGTGGAACGGTCCGGTTGGCGTGTTCGAGTTCGACCAGTTCGCTGAAGGCACCAAGGTTATCGCTGAAGCCATCGCTGCTTCTCCGGCCTTCTCCATCGCTGGCGGTGGTGACACCCTGGCTGCCATCGACAAGTTCGGCATCGCTGACAAAGTCTCCTACATCTCTACTGGCGGCGGCGCCTTCCTGGAGTTCGTAGAAGGCAAGGTTCTGCCGGCTGTTGAGATTCTGGAACAGCGCGCCAAAGCCTAATTGACCCGGAACGGGGGGCAAAAGCCTCCCGTTTCGTTTATCATGTGCCCGCTGTGCCGGTTCATGATGAACCCCCCATTTTTTATTAACGGCATACGAGACAGGACGATTAAACATGTCTAAGAAAATTTTCGACTTCGTAAAACCCGGCGTGATCACTGGTGATGACGTTCAGAAAGTGTTCGCCATCGCTAAAGAGAACGGCTTTGCTCTGCCGGCCGTAAACTGCGTTGGTACCGACTCCGTGAACGCCGTACTGGAAGCTGCCGCCAAGGTTAAAGCGCCGGTTATCGTTCAGTTCTCCAACGGTGGTGCCGTGTTCACCGCCGGTAAGGGTCTGAAGCTGGAAGGTCAGAAAGCTGCCATCCTGGGTGCCATCTCTGGTGCCAAGCACGTTCACGCTGTTGCCGAAGCTTACGGCGTGCCGGTAATCCTGCACACCGACCACGCTGCCAAGAAGCTGCTGCCGTGGATCGACGGTCTGCTGGAAGCGGGCGAGAAGCACTTTGCTGAAACCGGCAAGCCGCTGTTCTCCTCCCACATGCTGGATCTGTCCGAAGAGTCTCTGGAAGAGAACATCGACATCTGCTGCGAGTACCTGACCCGCATGGCCAAGATGAACATGACTCTGGAGCTGGAACTGGGTTGCACCGGTGGCGAAGAAGACGGTGTCGACAACAGCCACATGGATCAGTCCGCTCTGTACACCCAGCCGGAAGATGTTGCTTACGCTTACGAGCGTCTGTCCAAGATCAGCCCGCGTTTCACCATCGCTGCCTCCTTCGGTAACGTACACGGTGTATACAAGCCGGGTAACGTCAAGCTGACCCCGTCCATCCTGGACGCTTCCCAGAAGTACGTTTCCGAGAAGTTCGGCGTTCCAGCCAAGTCTCTGGACTTCGTATTCCACGGTGGTTCAGGTTCCACTCTGGAAGAGATCCGTGAGTCCATCTCCTACGGCGTAGTGAAGATGAACATCGACACCGACACCCAGTGGGCAACCTGGGAAGGTCTGCTGAACTTCTACAAGAAGAACGAAGCTTACCTGCAAGGCCAGCTGGGCAACCCGGAAGGCGCCGACAAGCCGAACAAGAAGTACTACGATCCGCGCGTATGGCTGCGTGAAGGTCAGACTTCCATGATCGCTCGTCTGGAGAAAGCATTCTCCGACCTGAACGCCATCGACGTACTGTAATTCGTTACAGCACCTTGATTGCATGAAAAGGCGCCCTTCGGGGCGCCTTTTGCATTTCTGTGATCCGCACCGGTTGGTGAGTGGAGGGGGAACTGGGTATTATCGAAACAACTTTGCTTATTTTATTAAACAATTTGCAACCAAGGCAGGATGCTGAGTATGCAGGCAGGAAAGCACAACGGATATCAGGAGCACGTCGCCTCCTACTACGCGGCCACCCGCAACGACTCGCAACAGTGGCCCGAGCTGGAGGGGGAGCATAAGGCTGACGTCTGCATCATCGGCGGCGGTTTTACCGGTCTCAATACCGCCATCAATCTGGCTGATGCCGGTTACAAGGTCGCCTTGCTGGAGGCCAACCGTATCGGCTGGGGCGCCTCCGGGCGCAACGGCGGTCAGCTTATTCGCGGTATCGGCCACGATACCAGCCAGTTTGCCCGCTGGATTGGTGAGGATGGGGTGCGCGAGCTCGACCTGATGGGGCTGGAGGCGGTGCAGCTGGTACGCGAGCGGGTCGAGCGTTTCAACATCGAGTGCGATCTCACCTGGGGCTACTGCGATCTGGCCACCCGTCAGCGTCATCTGGCTGGCTTCGAGGAGGATCTCGACCATCTGGCGAGCCTCGGCTATGAGCACGAACTCAAGCTGGTACCGCGGGAAGATATCCATACCGTGGTGGGATCGGATCGCTATATCGGCGGCCTTATCGACATGGGCTCCGGCCACCTGCATCCTCTCAATCTTGCGCTCGGCGAGGCGCGAGCCGCTGCCAGCCTCGGGGTTTCCCTGTTTGAACACTCCAGAGTGACCCATATCGATTACGGCAAGCAGGTCGAGGTGACCACGGCTCATGGCCGGGTCACCGCCGACTATCTGGTGATCGGCTGCAACGCCTATCTCAATGACCTCAATCCGGAGCTGGGGGGGCGGGTGCTGCCCGCGGGCTCCTACATCCTCGCCACCGAGGTGCTCGATCGCCGCTTGCGCCAGCGCTTGTTGCCGCAAAACATGGCGGTGTGCGATCAGAACGTGGCCCTCGACTACTACCGCCTCTCTGCCGATGGCCGCCTGCTGTTTGGCGGCGCCTGCAACTACTCCGGCCGGGATCCCCGCGATATCAAGGCCTTTATGTTGCCCAAGCTGCTGCGGGTCTTCCCCGAGCTGGCTGGCACTGCCATCGAGTTTCAGTGGGGCGGCATGATCGGGATTGGTGCCAACCGGCTGCCGCAGATTGGCCGTCTCAAGGAGCATCCCAATGTGCTCTACGCCCAGGCCTATTCGGGTCACGGCCTCAACGCCACCCATATGGCGGGCAAGCTGGTGGCCGAGGCGATCCGCGGCGAGAGCCGGGGTTTCGATCTCTTTGCCAGTGTGCCCCATATCACCTTCCCCGGCGGCCCGGCGCTGCGCTCCCCGCTGTTGGCACTGGGTATGCTGTGGCACCGGATGAAGGATATCTTCTGACCCCCATTGTCAGCCTGCGCAGTGCTGGCTGAACGTGGCCCCTTTTTGCCAACCCCTTGTTTATAGCGGGTTGGCACTATCGTTCCGCCCGATAGACCAAAAGATGCATTCGCGCCAATCTCGTCCGGTTGGCGCTATCTTTTAGGTGTGAGTGCGGTTATCTGCCAAGGGGCAAGAGTTTGTCAGATTGCCGGAATATTTGCCGAAAAAGGGCCAGAGGGCGGGGAGAGGAGGGCCAAGATGGAGATAAATGTGGTCGCGTCAGGCGGGCTCAGCCCGCTGGCGCAACGGCAGGGTTCTCCCGCCGTGCAGGTACAGGAGAGGGCTGCGACTTCACCATCAACGGGCAGTGACAGCCTGGTGCGCGACCTTGGCGCTGTGCTGGATGAGCTGGGGCTGTCACCGCAAGGGGAGGATAGCAGCGGAAGCAGCATCTCAATCAGAGATTCGCTGGAAGCGTTCATCAACACCATGATGGGCTCCCTGCAACAGCAGCAGGAGCAACAGCTGGCATTGCAGCAACAACAGCGGCAAGAGCAGGAACAGCGCAAACTCGCCATCGCCGACAGCAGCGAGAACCCGCTCAAGCGGGATCTGGAGCGCCTGCTGGAGAAGCTGGATCAACAGGGCAAGCAGGGAAAAGAGAGCGAGCAAGGAGCCGAGCGTGAAGCGGTCAACCCCTTGCAGAGCCAGCTTACCAAGCTGCTGGAGAGCAGTGGTGCGGCAGAGAGCGGGGTCACCCTCAAGGAGGTGCTGTCAGGGTTGGCCAGCAAGCTGCCGAACGAACCTGCCGAGCGAAAAGGGTATCGGGTCGATACCCAGGTTTGAGCTGGTTGGCAACGGCAGCCCAGCCGTTGCAGAGCATAGGGGGCGGAAAGCGCTTTATTGGGCCGGTTCCGCCAGCCGCCATCCCTGTTCGTCCTTCATCATCCACACCTCGGCCTCTTGTGGCAGCACCTGGCCCGCCTCGAACTCGCCATATTTACGCTCGAGCTCCATCAGACCCATCTCCTGCTGGAAGGGGCCAACCCGGTCGTAGACCAGATCCTCGTCGTGCAACACCTGCAACTGATCGAGTCCCTGTTTGAAGTGGAGCTGGTAACTCACCTTGACCAGATAGACCCCCTCCATCCGCTCCTCCTTGCCGAGGATGGTGAAGTCGCTGATATCGAACAGGTTGGCGTCTGTCTCGGCCAGCAGCTTGGCGGTGACCTGCTGGCGGATATCCTCTTCACCGGGCCCTGCACTGCAGCCATAAAGCCAGAGGGCTAGCAGGGGGATGAACCACTTTTTCATCAAAACTCCGGACAAGTGCAAAACGAGAGGGGCGATTGTGCCACGCGAATGCGCGGCGGCAAACCTCGGCTCACGGTTCCAGTGAACGTTCCAGCACGATGGCCTCGGCCCGATAACCAGCCAGCTCGCGGCGATAGCACTCGGTGAACCCTCTGCGCAGCCAGAAGGATAGAGCACTCTCATTGCTGGCAATCACTGACAGGCGAAGCCGGGTAGCCCCCCATGAGCTTGCCAGCGTGCAGGCGTGAAGATAGAGCGACTGACCACGGCCACTCCCTTGCCAGGGTTCCCCCACCAGTAACAGACCCAGATAGGCGGTGTCTGGATTGGGGTAGCCGCGCAGCAGATCAATGACAGCGGTGAGTTCTCCCTGCTCCCAGCGGCCGATGAGATGTTTGTCGGAGAGAGGCAGGCCGGATGGGCAGGCGACAAGTTCCTCTTCTCCTGCCTGTGCAGAGAGAGGGTCATTGCTCACCGCCGCCTGATAGGAGAGGGCCTGCTCGAACAGCCGTTGCAAGGCAGGTGCATCGCTTGTCTGCAGCCGACGCAACTCAGTGTGCATCACTTACCATCTCGAGATGTTTGGCAAAGGGGATAGGTCCCATGAAGCCGGTGACCCGCTGCCCTGTCAGCTCCTTGCCCACGCGATCGAAGAAGATGAGGGTCGGCAGCCCCAGCACATTGAGGCTGTTGAGCAGCTCGATATCGGCATCGTCGTTGGCAGTGACATCCGCCTGCAGCAGCACCATCTGGCCGAAGCGCGCCCTCACCGCCGGGTCGCTGAAGGTCTTGTGCTCGAACTCCTTGCAGGCGACGCACCAGTCGGCGTAGAGGTCGAGCAGCACCGGTTTGCCGCGGGCGGCGGCCAGCTGCACCTTGAGATCATCCAGCGTCTTGATGCGGATAAACTGCGGTACCGTTTGACTGGTATCCGCCGTGATGGCAGCAGGGGGGGCCGGTTGCAGCAGATCCTTGCCCACTACCACGGCGCTGATCATCGCCAGCAACAGTACGAAGCCGCGCACGCTTTTGGCCACCGAGTGGGGCTGGTGCTGGTTGTGGTGATAGAGATAACCGCACAGCAGCAGCCCCCAGCCGAACCAGGCGAGAGTGGCAATCTGATCGCTCCAGAGCCGTGACAGCAGCAGGATCGGCACTGCTAGCAGAGCGAAGCCAAACAGCTGCTTGATCACATCCATCCAGGCGCCCGCCTTGGGCAGCAGCTTGCCACCCGAGGTGCCGAGCAGCAGCAGCGGCAGACCCATCCCCAGTGACAGCGCATAGAGCGCCGCCCCGCCGAGCCAGAGATCGCCGCTCTGGGCCACGTAGATCAGTGCCCCCGAGAGCGGCGCCGTGGTGCAGGGTGAGCAGACCAGCCCGGAGATCATTCCCATGATAGCGACCCCGGCCACAGAGCCGCCCTGCTGGCGGTTAGAGAGACCGGAGAGCCGAGTTTGCAAACTGCTCGGCAGTTGCAGGGTATAGAGTCCGAACATGGAGAGGGCCAGCAGCACGAACATCACCGAGAGGCCGATCAGCACATAGGGGTGTTGCAGCGCCGCCTGGAATTTAAGACCTGCCGAGGCCACTACCAGCCCCAGCAGGGTGTAGGTGACCGCCATCCCCTGCACATAGACCATGGAGAGCAGGAAGGCGCGACCGGTGGAGAGGCGATGGCCGGCACCGGCGATGATGCCGGTCAGGATTGGGTACATGGGGAATACGCAGGGGGTGAAGGCGAGCCCCAGCCCCAGCGCGAAGAAGGCGACGATGCTGAGCCAGAACCCCTGATTGCCGAGGGCTGCGGCGAGCTGATCCTGCTGGCTAACCGGTGCGACGCTTTGTGCCGTTTCAGCAGTGGATGCTGTGGTTGCCGTGACCAGCGGGGCCACATCGATCAGCTTGTCGGTCGGCGGGTAGCAGAGGCCGTCGGTGCAGCCCTGATAGCGCACCCGCAGGGTGGCGCCGTCGCCCACTTCTTTGAGCGGCACCGCGATGCTTACCTGCTGGTAGTAGACCCGGGTCTTGCCGAAGAAGTCATCCTCGTGCTCTGTGCCTTCCGGCAGGGTCGGCTCGCTGAAGGTGAGGTTGTTCCCCTTGAAGCGCAGGCTGTGGCGATAGAGGTAGTAATCGTCGGCGATATGGAGGGTCAGCAGCAGCTGATCGCCACGCTGTTCGCTCTCGATCTGAAAGGCCTCATCGACCTGCAAAAATTTGGGTTTGGCATTGGCCTCAATGCCCAGCGAGCTGAGCAGATCGGCGCCGCTGGCGTGGGCTGGGGAGCTGCCCATCGCTGTCATCAGCAGGGCACAGAGCAGCAACAGGGGAGAGAGCAAGCGGTTGAATGTCATGGGGTCTCCCCATTGAGCCAGTCGAGATAGGCGGGTAGTCCGGCACTCACCGGCAGGGCCAGCAGCTCGGGCACTTCATAGGGGTGATTGGCCTGAATACATGCCTGCAGCTCGGCAAAGCGCGACTGGCGGGATTTGATGATGAGCTGGATCTCGGTGGCGCGCTCCACCTTGCCTTGCCAACGATAGACGGAGGTAATGCCCGGCAGTTGATTGATGCAGGCGGCCAACCGCTGGTTCAGCAGCTGTTCGCAGAGAAGGTCGGCACTGGTTTGATCTGGGCAGGTGCAGAGCACCACAATGGCGTCGGTCATAAAGTGGATCTTCACCTCGTTGGGGTAAACCGGGCAGGCGCCCTTGCCATCTCATCCCTTTATGCGGATGAAGGTGAAAAAAGCGCCTGAAAATCAGCGGCTACTATACCCCAGAGGCGCTTCAAATAGCATCTGTAGCCATTTGTGAGCCAGCGCCAAAAATTTGTGGGGGGCATGAGATAGACGCTGTCATGGGGACAGGGCAGAATGAGCGGGCTTGTTCCCAATTGACGTAAGGAAATGTATGACCCAACAGAATGAGCAGCAGAGAAACCGCATGTTGAGCCTGCTGCGCGAAGGTGAGCGCCGCATGTTGGTTCAATTGGCCGGGCTGCTGCGCACGACCGCCGATGAAATCAATGCCGAGCTGGAGAAAGAGGAGCTGATGGCCACCCTGGAGCAGCCCATCACGGTGGAGTATCTCAACGGCGTGGTGCAGCACCATCTGTTCGAGCGCAAACACAAGGGAGATATGGCGGTTGCCCAGCAGATCCTGAGCGATTATCAGAGCGAGCTGGAAGCGCTGCAGGCCGCTCAGGCCCAGCCTGAAGAGGCTGTCGCTGCCGACGAGAGCGGCGAAGAGCTCAAGGCCCAGGCTTGAGCGACGGGCAGGCCTGAATCCTTACCTCTGAATCAGCCGGCCTGCCAGCGCTGATCCCTCTTGCGGCCCCATCATGTCTGCCATGATGGGGCCGTGTCGTTTCTTCTGTAGTCTTTCCTTGTTGCCCTTCACTTCTCGGTTTCAATCCAACTGATTCGTGCCTTAGCGCGCCTCTTGTGGCATGCCGTGCGGCACTTCGCGGGGGATGGGGAACACCTTGTCATAGCCCCAGTTGTAGACGAAGGCATAGATCAGGTAGAAGACGACGAAGCCCAGATCCAGCACCAGCGCCTCCAGCATGCTGACGCTCAGCCACCAGGACATGACCGGCAGCGCGACGATCAATAGACCGCCCTCAAAGCCGAAGGTATGCAGCACCCGTTGCCACAGGGTCTTGTGGGTATGGCCCTGATATTTCAGCAGCAGCTTGTCGACCCCGATGTTGTAGATGTAGTTCCAGACGGTGGCCAGCACCGAGAAGAACAGTGCCAGCGGGCCCATATGGTTGAGCCCGACCCCGGTAACCCAGCTGGCCAGCGGGGCGGCAATCAGCAGGCCAATGAATTCAAAGCCAATGGCATGGCGCAGGCGATCGTTACGGGTACGCATAAGTCACTCTCTCAATCAGGTTCATTCACGGATTGCTGGTTAATCTATAGATC
Source organism: Aeromonas sp. s8 (assembly GCF_040907785.1). NCBI lineage: Bacteria > Pseudomonadati > Pseudomonadota > Gammaproteobacteria > Aeromonadales > Aeromonadaceae > Aeromonas > Aeromonas sp. s8. The sequence goes on along the minus strand of NZ_JBFOCL010000019.1, from coordinate 21,685 downwards.
TTTAGCGATAGATTCATGTTGGTATCCATCGCTAAAATAGATGGATGAGAGGGCTTGCCGGAGGGCCATAAGATGACGCCATCACTGGAACAACTGAGGATCTTGCTGGCGGCCGCCGAAACCGGCTCGTTTTCCGCTGCCGCCCGCAAGCTGGGCAAGGCGCAGTCGGTAGTGAGCAGCGCTATCGCCAATCTGGAGATCGATCTGGCGCTCACTCTGTTTGACCGCAGCGGCCGCTATCCGCAGCTGACGGAGGCGGGGGCCCGCATGGTGCAGGAGGCGGGGATCCTGCTGGCGCAGAGTGAACGGTTGCAATCCATTGCCGGGGAGCTGGCGGCCGGGGTGGAGACGCGGCTCACTCTGGCCATCGATGATGACTCCCACCTCCCCTGGCTCGGCACCCTGCTGGAGGAATTCGCCACTCGTTACCCGACCGTGGAGCTGGAGCTGCTCTTCCCGCTGATGGAGGATGTGACCGAGATGCTGGTGACTGGCCGGGCCCAGCTCGGCATCAGCTATCAGAAAGTGCATCCCCAGCGGGAGATTGTTGCCCGTTCGCTGGGGGAGGTGACCATGCCGCTGGTGGTGTCACCGGATCATCCGCTGGCCCGCAAGCAGCCGCTGCGGGAGGTCGATCTGCAGGGGGCACGTCAGCTGATGGTGACCGGCCGACGGGAAGGGAGTGAGCGCCAGCGTTTTCGCATCTCGGCTCAGGTGTGGTGGGTCGAGGGGGATCTCGGGGTGCTGGAGCTGGTCAAGCGGGGCCTTGGCTGGTCCGCTATTCCGGAATTTCTGCTGCATCAACCGCTGAAGCGGGGCGAGGTTGTTGTGTTGGAGCCGGACTTTATCGCCAGCCACGCGCTGGCGCTGGAGCTGCAGTGGCATCGCGCCCGCCCGCTGGGGCAGGCGGGGCGCTGGCTGAAGGAGGCACTGCTGGCGCGGGTGCCTCGCTAGCCGACCTTACTCGGTCAGGGCGTAAGGCAGGGGTTGCAGGGTGAGGCGGGAGCCTTCGTCCTGCTTGAGGCGGAATTGGGCGTCAGCCTCGGTATCTTTCGGCAGTACGGCGGTGAGCCACACCTGCCCGGCCTGTTGCCAGGCGTTGAGCACCATGCCGCTGCGGCGCCAGTTGTCACCCAGTTGCAGTTCAAGGGTATCGCCGCTGGCGACCGGCTCGCCGGTAGTCCCCGCCAGCAGGAACAGGGCACGGTTGTTGGCGCCGCGATACTTGGCGCGGGCCACCGTCTCCTGCCCCATGTAGCAGCCCTTGTTGAAGCTGATGCCGTCCAGTGCCTGCAGGTTGAGCATCTGCGGGATGAACTCCCCCTGATGCACCGCTTCCATGTGCGGCAGACCCGCCTTGATCTCGAGCCCCCACCAGAGTGACTCGTCACCTTGCGGCAGGGCGTCGGCTTGTTGATTGCTCACCAGCAGCCAGCGATCCTGCTCAATCTTCACCGCCATGCCGCCGTCGATAAGACCGCTCTGCAGAAGGCCAAACTGCGTGGCGATCCAGCCGTCGCTGCCCGTACCGGCGATCCCGGTAGCGTGACGCTCATCGGCGGTTATCTCGACCTTGGAGAAGACGGCAAATTTCTTCAGCTCCGGCAACTGACGTTCCAGCACTGAAGGGCTGGTCAGCAGCAGCAGGCTGTCGTCGAGGCAGAGCAGGCGGAAATTGCTCCACAGCTTGCCCTTGGGATCACAGTGGCCGCCCGGGGTCTGTTGCCCCGGTTGCAGGGCGTTGACATCACAGGTGACCTGACCTTGCAGATATTTGGCGCGATCTTGGCCGCTGATACGGGTGATGGCCAGCTTGGTCAGGGGGAAGCGGGTCGGCTCGGCAGGAAAAACAGGTGGTTGCAGGCTCACGATGGTATTCCAGAGAGAAAGTATGTGAGCTGCATGGTAAAGACGTAACTAATGTTTGTCAGCCGGAAAATCCAGCTGGTACCATCCCCCGGTCTTTGTAAGGAGAGTGCCATGTTGAGCCCAGTTGAAAAATCCCGCCTGAAGTGGGCCTGCCGTCGCGGTATGCTCGAGCTGGATGTGATCTTTATGCCCTTTTTCGAACACGAGTTCGACTCCCTGAGCGAAGCCGATCAGCAGACCTTTATCCGCCTGCTGGCGAGCGACGATCCGGATCTGTTCAAATGGTGCATGGGTCATGGTGTACCTGCCGATCCCGCATTTGCCGCCATGATCCCGATGATCCTGGAGCGCAATCAGGCGCGCCACGACCGCCAGGGGTAATACCGTGGAGCGGGTGATCATGAAGGTTCACCCCTCCCGCCATCGGCAATATTTGCTGGTGGCCCTCTTTCTGTTGCTGCTTTGGCCGGTGGCTGGCCTGATTGCCGGTTGGCAGTGGGCGCTGTTGCTGCCCGTCTGGCTGGTGGCGCTCTGGCTGAGCTGGCGTGCGCTTGCCGAGCCCCCGTTCGAGCTTGTCTGGGATGGTCAGTGGTTGCAGTGGCAAGGTCGCCGCTATCAGCTCGACAAGAAAAGCCGCATTCTGCCCGGTGTGCTCAGGCTGGCGCTTTGTCCCGAACCGCAAGAGAGTGGAGCTGTGTCGCCACGGCAATTGTGGCTCTTCTCCGATGCCCTTCCCCCCGAACATTACCGCCTGCTGGCGCGAGCCATCCACTTTCTGCCGTCTCGGCGCTGATGCCTGCTTTCCGTGATGACCATGCGCTGATTTATCGCGATAAGCTGTTGCCATGTGGCTGGCGACACTCTTTTTGTGGCTGAAAAACGGTTGAAAACAAGTGACCCCGCCGGGGCGGGGTCACTGATTGCTGCAACGCTTTGCGGGAAGGGAATTAATCCCGTTCCGGGGTCAGCACAGTCGGTTTGGAGTCCGGCAGCATATCCGGATAATCCAGGTTGTAGTGCAGGCCGCGAGACTCCTTGCGCTGCAGGGCGCAGTTGACGATAAGCTCGGCCACCTGCAGCAGGTTGCGCAGCTCCAGCAGGTTGTTGGAGACGCGGAAGTTGGCGTAGTACTCCTGCACCTCCTGCTTGAGCAGGTCGATGCGGCGCTTGGCGCGGGCCAGGCGTTTGTTGGTACGCACTATCCCCACGTAGTCCCACATCATCAACCGCAGTTCGTGCCAGTTGTGCTGGATCACCACCAGTTCGTCGGAATCTTCCACCTTGCTCTCGTCCCACACCGGCAGGCGCGGCGGCTCCACACTCATCGGCAGCTTGGCCAGAATGTCGGCACCCGCCTGATGGGCATAGACCACGCATTCCAGCAGGGAGTTGGAGGCCATGCGGTTGGCGCCGTGCAGACCGGTGTAGGTCACTTCGCCGATGGCGTATAGGCCGGGGATATCGGTCTGGCCGTTGTTGTCGATCATCACGCCACCACAGGTGTAGTGGGCGGCCGGCACGATGGGCATCGGCTCCTTGGTGATGTCGATGCCGACCGCGAGGCAGCGCTCATAAATGGTCGGGAAGTGCTTGATGATGAAGTCGGCCGGTTTGTGGCTGATGTCCAGATACATGCAATCCGCCCCGAGCCGCTTCATCTCGTGGTCGATGGCGCGGGCGACAATATCGCGCGGTGCCAGCTCGGCCCGCTCGTCGAACTCCGGCATAAAGCGGCTGCCGTCCGGGCGGCGCAGATAGGCCCCCTCGCCACGCAGCGCTTCGGTCAGCAGGAAGTTGGGGTCGTCCGGGTGAAACAGGCTGGTGGGGTGGAACTGGTTGAACTCCAGGTTCGCCACCCGGCAGCCGGCCCGCCATGCCATGGCGATGCCATCGCCAGAGCTCACATCCGGGTTGGAGGTGTACTGGTAGACCTTGGAGGCACCACCGGTGGCCAGTGCCACGAAACGGGCACGGATCACCTCGACTTGCTCGGCATTGCGGTTCCAGACGTAGGCGCCCAGCACCTTGTTGCCTGGCAGGTTGAGCTTGCGGGTGGTGATGAGGTCGACCGCGTTGAAGCGCTCCATCAGCTGGATATTGGGGTGAGCGCGCACCTGATCGATCAGGGTGAGCTGCACCGCCTTACCGGTGGCATCCGCAGCGTGGAAGATGCGGCGATGGCTGTGGCCCCCTTCCCGGGTGAGGTGGTACTGGGATTCACCGTCGGCGTTCTCCTCCTGATCGAAGGGGACCCCTTGTTGAATGAGCCACTGAATGGATTCGCGGGCGTGGCGAGCGGTGAACTCCACCACTGTCGGGTCACACAACCCGGCGCCCGCGTTGAGCGTGTCGCTCACGTGGGATTCGATGCTGTCGGTTTCGTCGAAAACGGCAGCGATGCCTCCTTGCGCATAGAAAGTGGCCCCTTCACTGATGGGCCCCTTGCTCAGAACCAGGACTTTGGCGTGGTCTGCCAATCGCAACGCGAGGGACAAACCAGCGGCACCGCTGCCAATGATCAGTACATCGCAAAGGTATTCAACACTTGCTTTCATAAGTATCATTGGCCTGGATTAAGAACTGGCACCATGGTAGCCCAAGCGAGGGCGAGGATGCAGCCTGCATCACATTTTTTTCAATTGAAGCGAACTTTCTCTGATTCTCCCTGTCTGAACTTGTGCGCTTAGGAAGGGCCGGAAAAGAAAAACGATAACCTGATGGGGGTTTTACGGCTCTGATGAGCGACCAGAATCTACTGGACGAACAGCTGGTTGAACGGGTCCAGCGCGGCGATAAAGCAGCTTTCAACCTGTTGGTAAAAAAATACCAGCATAAGGTGGTCAACCTGGTTGCCAGGTATGTCAACAATCCCGGTGATGTGCCCGATGTGGCGCAAGAGGCCTTTATAAAAGCCTACCGTGCATTGCCGACATTCCGTGGCGAAAGTGCTTTTTACACTTGGTTGTACCGAATTGCCGTGAACACGGCGAAGAATTATCTCACCTCCCAGGGGCGCAGGCCGCCCAGCAGTGATGTGGAGGCTGACGAAGCGGAGTCTTATGGTGGTGGTGAAGCCTTGCAAGAGGTCTCAACCCCCGAAAACCTGGCGCTGACTGACGAGATCAAACGCACCGTGTTTTCAGCCATAGAGGCATTGCCGGAAGACCTGAGGACAGCTATCACCCTTCGCGAACTGGAAGGGCTGAGCTACGAAGAGATTGCCGAAATCATGGATTGCCCAGTGGGTACGGTCAGATCCCGTATCTTCCGGGCGAGGGAAGCAATCGATAAAAAGCTGCAACCTCTGATCGAGAATTAACTGGGGAAAGACGGGTTAACTTATGGCAAATAAAGAGCAAATCTCTGCCCTGATGGATGGTGACCTGAGTGACGCAGAGGTACTGAACGAGCTGGAGATGGACTCCGACTTGCAAGATACCTGGGGTCGTTACCACCTGATCGGCGATGCCATGCGGGGTGACCTGCCGGTCAATCTGCAACTGGATCTCAGTGACAGCATCATGGCTGCGCTGGAGGATGAGCCCACCATACTGGCACCCAAGCCGGTCGAGACGGCTCCCGTGCTGCAACCTGCCGTTGCACCGGTCAAGACAGATTCCAATGTGGTTCCGTTGTTCCGCCGTGTCGGTCAGCAGCTGGGTCAATATGCCATTGCGGCATCTGTGGCCGCTGCCGTTATCTTCGGGGTGCAGCAGTATCAGGGACAGGATGGCGTTCCGGCCAATCCGGTGCTCAATACCATTCCAATCGGTGGCAGTGCGGCGCCTGTGAGTGTTCACTATCCGCAACAGGATGGCGCCCGAGCCCGTCAGCAAGGGCTGACCGAACAGCAGATGCAGGAGCAGCGGGAGCGGATTAACGCCTTCCTGCGTGACCACCAGTTGCAGCAGCGCCTGTTGCAAGACAGACAGATCCAACAATAACGAATTGTCAGGGATACAAACGTGCGCCAGTCCAGCCGTATTTTGCTGGCCTCTCTCCTGCTGATTAGTGCCAAGGCCTCGGCCGACGATAAGTCGGCCGAGGCCTTGTTGCAGCAGATGCAGAGTGCCGTGCAGCAACAGAATTTCGAGTTGTCCATGGTCAAGGCCCGTCAGGGGCGTCTTGAACCGATCCGGATCAGCCATGCCGTGATCAACGGCAAGGAAGTGGCCCACCTCAGTTACCTCGACGGCAAGGCGATCGAGTATCTCCAGCGCCAGAACGAATACACCTTCTTTGAAAACAGCCACGATCCCTACACCCTGAAGGATGCCCGCTTCCCCGGCATCTGGTCGACCCTGGTGAAGATGCCGCTGGCGCAGGTGCTGGAGAGCTATGATCCTGTGCTGGCCGGCCGCAGCCGGGTCGCCGGTGTGGTGGCACAGGTGGTGAGGCTGGTGCCTAAAGAGGCCGATAAATATGGTTTCGTGCTCTGGATTGATGAGCAGAGCCACTTGCTGCTGCGGATCGACATGGTCGAGCGGGAAGGCAATCTGGTGGAGCAGGTGCTCGGTGTCGAGCTGGATCTGCAGAGCAAACCGGCCCCTTGGCTGGTGAAGCTGGCCAACAGCAAGCAGCCTCCGGCGCTGGCGTTGGAGGACGCCTATCCAGCGCCACAACAGCAGTTGAACTGGCAGATTACCTGGCTGCCCGATGGCTTCAAGGTGCTGTCGCAAGACCGGCACCAGCTGGTGACCACCAGTATGCCGGTGGATTACATGATGCTCTCCGACGGGCTGGTGGATCTCTCGGTTTACGTCTCCCGGGTCGATCCCAAGCAGGCGGTGCGCCAGCAGCTGATCCGCCAGGGGGCAACCTCGCTGGTGAGCTATGTCAACGAGGTAGGGGTCGAGATCACCGTGGTCGGCGAGGTGCCTGCCGAAACCGCCAAGCGCATCGCCGAGTCGGTCCAGCCGCTGGCCCGCAACGAAGCGGTGCAGTAACGGGGGATGCGGGGTTGTTCCCCGCTTGCCGAGCGTGGCGAGTCGTGGTCAGATCCCCTGATTGTGTGAACCCGAGGTGTTGCCGTGAATGAGATGAGTGAAGAGCTGGCGACCGTGGTGGCCATTGAGGGTGACCATGCCTGGGTGGAGTGCGAGCGTCGCTCCGCCTGCAGTGGTTGTCAGCAGCAGTCCAACTGCGGTACCGGCACCGTGGCCAAGGCATTTCCCCTGAAAGCTCCCCGCTTGCGGGTCAGGCTGACCGCCGAGGTGCGGGTTGGCCAGCAAGTGAGGCTCGGTATCCCGCAAGAGAGTCTGCTGCGCGGGGCTACGCTGGTCTATGTGCTGCCGCTTTTCTGTCTGTTGGCCGGCGCCTTGCTGGGGCAGCTCTGGCTGGCGCCGCTGCTCTCGGGCGGGGAGGGGATTACCATTCTCTGCTGCCTGCTGGGGGGCGTGCTGGGCTTTTTACTGGTTCGTTACTTTTCCAACCGCCTGGATCAGGGGCGCTACGGCCCGCAGATGCTCGGCGTGGTCGTCCCTGTCCGCATCCTCCCCTGACTGAACAGGCGCTATTTCACTGGCGCTGGCGACTAAAGAATGGCCGTCAGCCGGGTTATCCAGTAAAATCGCGCCTCCATAACTGACCTTAACTAATTTTGAGTGACTCTTGCTCGATGAAACACATTCGTAACTTTTCGATTATTGCGCACATCGACCACGGTAAATCGACCCTGTCGGACCGTCTGATCCAGACTTGCGGTGGCTTGTCCGACCGCGAGATGCAGGCTCAGGTGCTTGACTCCATGGATCTGGAGCGCGAGCGCGGCATTACCATCAAAGCACAGAGTGTGACCCTGAACTACCAGGCACAAGACGGTAACACCTACCAGCTGAACTTTATCGACACCCCGGGCCACGTGGATTTCTCCTACGAGGTCTCCCGCTCTTTGGCGGCCTGTGAAGGGGCGCTGCTGGTGGTGGATGCCGGCCAGGGGGTTGAGGCACAGACTCTGGCCAACTGCTATACCGCCATGGAAATGGATCTGGAAGTGGTGCCGGTGCTGAACAAGATTGACCTGCCGGCCGCAGAACCCGAGCGGGTTGCCGAGGAGATCGAAGACATCGTCGGTATCGACGCGGTTGATGCGGTGCGCTGCTCCGCCAAGACCGGCCTGGGTGTTGATCTGGTGCTGGAAGAGATCGTCGCCAAGATCCCGGCACCGGAAGGTGACCCGGATGCCCCGCTGCAGGCGCTGATCATCGACTCCTGGTTCGACTCCTATCTGGGCGTTGTCTCTTTGGTTCGGATCAAGAACGGTTCCCTGAAGAAGAACGACAAGATCAAGGTGATGAGTACCGGTCAGGTGTGGGGGGTCGATCGTATCGGTATCTTCACGCCCAAGCAGGTGGATACCCAGGGTCTGGGTTGCGGCGAGGTAGGTTGGGTTGTCTGCGGTATCAAGGACATCCACGGCGCGCCGGTGGGCGATACCCTGACTCAGGCCAAGAACGGTGCCGACAAGGCGCTGGCTGGCTTCAAGAAGGTGAAGCCGCAGGTTTATGCGGGTCTGTTCCCCATCTCCAGCGATGACTACGAGTCGTTCCGTGACGCCCTCGACAAGCTCTCCCTGAACGATGCCTCCCTGTTCTTCGAACCGGAGAGCTCCACTGCGCTGGGCTTCGGCTTCCGTTGTGGCTTCCTCGGTATGCTGCACATGGAGATCATTCAGGAGCGTCTGGAGCGTGAATACGATCTGGATCTGATCACCACGGCGCCGACCGTAGTGTACGAGATCGAGCTGACCGACGGTTCTACTATCCACATCGACAGCCCGGCCCAGATGCCCGCCATCACCAGCATCAAGGAGATGCGCGAGCCGATCGCCGAGTGTCATATCCTGCTGCCGCAGGAGTACATGGGCAACGTCATCACCCTCTGTATCGAGAAGCGTGGCGTGCAGACCAACATGGTCTACCACGGCAAGCAGGTGGCACTAACCTATGAAATCCCGATGGCGGAAGTGGTGCTCGACTTCTTCGACCGTCTGAAATCCACCAGTCGTGGTTACGCCTCGCTGGACTATGGCTTCAAGCGTTTCGAAACCTCCGACATGGTCCGTCTGGATATCATGATCAACGGTGAGCGGGTCGATGCCCTGGCCATCATCACCCACAAAGACAACGCCCAGTATCGCGGTCGTCAGGTGGTGGAGAAGATGCGCGAGCTGATCCCGCGCCAGATGTTCGATATCGCGATTCAGGCGGCCATCGGCAACCAGATCATCGCTCGCAGCACCGTCAAGGCTCTGCGTAAAGACGTAACCGCCAAGTGTTACGGTGGTGACGTGAGTCGTAAGAAGAAACTGCTGAACAAGCAGAAAGAAGGTAAGAAGCGGATGAAGTCCCTCGGCCGTGTCGACGTGCCGCAGGAAGCCTTCCTCGCGATTCTCCACGTCGGAAAGGATTAATAGATGGCAAGCACGTTTTCCCTGATCCTGGTGGTGGTCTGCGCGATCACCGGTGTTATCTGGTGTCTGGACAAGATGATTTGGTCCAAGCAGCGCGCCGCCAAGATTGCCGTGGCTCGTGCCCATGGCGGTGCCCACCTGGATGAGAAGACCCTGGCCAAGGTGGCCCCCGTGCCGGTCTGGATTGAGCAGACCGCCGGGGTCTTCCCGGTCATCACCTTTGTGCTGATCCTGCGTTCGTTCATTTTTGAACCGTTCCAGATCCCGTCAGGTTCCATGATGCCCACCCTGCTGGTGGGCGACTTCATCCTGGTGGAAAAATTTGCCTACGGTCTGCGGGACCCGGTGACCAACACCAAGTTCCTCGAGACTGGCGAGCCCAAGCGTGGCGACGTGGTGGTGTTCAAGTATCCCCTTGAACCGCGCGTTGACTACATCAAGCGGGTGGTCGGCATGCCGGGTGATCGGGTTATCTATCGCAACAAGGAGCTGATGATCCGGCCCAAGTGCGAAGAGCAGGAAGGGAAAACGTGTCCGGGCTTCAAGAAGCTCGACGTCAAGTTTGAACAAAGAGGCGAATTTACCCAGATGGGGATCCCCCTTGATCGCTATACCGAGCAGTTGGGCGATGTCTCCCACGAGACCCTGCGCAATCCGCTGATGCCCGACATGGTTGGCCGTTACTATCGCCAGCCCGGCACCTACCCCGACGAGTGGGTGGTACCGGAAGGCCAGTATTTCGTGATGGGCGACAACCGCGACAACAGCACCGACAGCCGCTTCTGGGGCTTTGTGCCCGAGCAGAATCTGGTCGGCAAGGCGGTCGCTATCTGGATAAGTTTTGAATTCGAGCGCGAAGAAGGCTCCCTGCTGCCAAGTTGGGTACCGACAGGTGTGCGCTTCAACCGCATTGGCGGAATCAAGTAAATGAATATCAAGATGAACAGACTGCAGTCCCGTCTCGGGCACGTCTTTGCGGATCTGGAACTGCTGACCCGCGCGCTGACTCACCGCAGCGCCGGTTCCCGTCACAATGAACGACTGGAATTTCTGGGTGACTCGATTTTGAGTCTGGTGATTGCCGATGATCTGTTCCACCGCTTCCCGCAAGCGGCGGAAGGGGATCTCAGCCGGATGCGCGCCACCCTGGTGCGCGAGAAGACCCTGGCCGAACTGGGCCGGGAGTTTGACCTCGGGGATCACCTGATCCTGGGCCCCGGCGAACTCAAGAGCGGCGGTTTTCGCCGCGAATCCATTCTGGCCGACACGGTCGAGGCGGTGATCGGTGCCGTCTATCTGGATACCAATCTTGAGACGGTGCGGACACTGCTGCTGAGCTGGTACGCCAGCCGCCTGGAAGAGATCAAGCCGGGCATCGAGCAGAAAGATCCCAAGACCCGTCTGCAAGAAATTTTGCAGGGAAGCCGCAAATCCCTGCCGACCTACACTGTGACCAACGTCAAGGGCGAGGCCCACAACCAGGAGTTCACTGTCCAGTGTGACGTGGAAGGTCTGGATGGTCCCCTCGTCGGGGTCGGCACCAGCCGTCGCAAGGCCGAACAGGCCGCGGCGCAGCAAGCATTGGAAAAACTGTCATGACAGATACCACCTACTGCGGCTTTGTTGCCATCGTGGGCCGCCCGAATGTGGGCAAGTCCACCCTGCTCAACAAGCTGCTTGGCCAGAAGGTCAGCATCACCTCGAAGAAGCCCCAGACCACCCGTCACCGGATTTTGGGGATCGACACCGAGGATAACTACCAGACCATCTATGTAGATACCCCGGGTCTGCACATTGAAGAGAAACGGGCCATCAACCGTCTGATGAACCGTGCCGCCACCAGTTCGCTGGGTGATGTGGCCATGGTGGTGTTCATGGTCGACGGTACCCACTGGACCAAAGACGACGAGATGGTGCTGGGCAAGCTGCGCAATCTCAAGTGCCCGGTGGTGCTGGCGGTCAACAAGATCGACAACGTCAAAGAGAAAGAAGATCTGCTGCCGCACCTTGAGTGGCTGGGCCAACAGATGAACTTCGCCCATATTCTGCCCATCAGTGCCGAAAAGGGCACCAACGTGGAGAAGATCCGCGAGTGGGCCAAGGATCTGCTGCCGGAAAACGTCCACTTCTTCCCGGAAGATTACGTGACCGACCGCTCTTCCCGCTTTATGGCCTCCGAAATCATCCGCGAGAAGCTGATGCGCTTCACCGGTGAGGAGCTGCCCTACTCGGTGACGGTGGAGATCGAGCGCTTCAAGGTGGAAGAGAACGGCCTCTACCACATCCACGGCCTGATCCTGGTCGAGCGCGATGGCCAGAAGAAGATGGTCATCGGCAACAAGGGCGAGAAGATCAAGACCATCGGCACCGAAGCGCGCCTCGACATGGAACGTCTGTTCCAGAACAAGGTGCACCTCGAGCTGTGGGTTAAGGTCAAGTCGGGCTGGGCTGATGATGAGCGCGCCCTGCGCAGCCTCGGGTATGGCGACGACTGATTGCTGACTCCAGCTTTCGTCATCCACAGTCGGCCCTATCGGGAGACCAGCCAGCTGGTCGAGGTCTTCACCCAGGATAGTGGCCGATTTACTCTGGTGGCTCGCGGTTCTCGCGGGCCACGCTCCCCTCTCAAGGGGCTGCTGCAACCCTTTACCCTGCTCACCATCGCCTGGCGTGGCAAGGGGGATCTCAAGAACCTCACCCAGGTCGAATGCCCGGATCACTCCCTGCGTCTCGGCGGCGATCGCCTCTTCTACGGCCTCTATCTCAACGAGCTGGTCTACTACCTGCTGGAAGCGCACACCCCGTTCCCCGAAGTATTCGATGCCTATGCCCGTGCCATCATGGCGCTGGCCGACGGCGAGACGCCGGAGCTGCCGCTGCGTCGCTTCGAGTTCCTGCTGTTGCAGGCGCTCGGCTATGCGGTGGATTTCGAATACACGGCGGACGACGAGTCGCCCATCGAGCCGACCTTGCTCTATGGCTTCGAGCGTGAATTGGGCTTTGTTGCTTGCGAGCGGGCGCCGGATCCCCGTACCCTGTTTCTCGGTGCCCACCTGCTCGCCTTTGCCGAGGGACGTTTCGATACCCCTCCCTTGCTGCAGGCGGCCAAACGTTTCAGCCGATTGGCGTTGCAACCCTATCTGGGCAAGCGCCAGCTAAAGAGCCGGGAGCTGTTTTTAAAACGCAAAGCCAGCATGCAAGGCTGATACAGATTACAGACATACGGATATTGGCGCGGTGTGATTCGCTGACCGCGCAGTCAACAGATGAAGCCTTTCAAGGAGTTCTCAATGAGTGAAATCTATCTGGGTGTGAACATCGACCATATCGCGACTCTGCGCAACGCCCGTGGCACCCAGTATCCGGATCCGGTACAGGCTGCGTTCGTGGCCGAGCAGGCCGGGGCCGATGGCATTACCGTGCATCTGCGTGAAGATCGCCGCCACATCACCGACCGCGACGTGGAGATCCTGCGCCAGACTATCCAGACCAGAATGAACCTGGAGATGGCGGTGACCGAAGAGATGATCGGCATCGCCTGCCGCATCAAGCCCCACTTCGTCTGTCTGGTGCCGGAGAAGCGCACCGAAGTGACCACCGAGGGCGGTCTGGACGTGTCCGGTCAGCTGGACAAGGTGACTGACGCAGTTGCCCGCCTCTCTGCTGTGGGTGCCCAGGTATCCCTCTTTATCGATGCCGATCCCATCCAGATTGATGCAGCTGCCGAGAGTGGCGCCCCCTTTATCGAGATCCACACCGGCCGTTACGCCGATGCCACCACCGATGCCGAGCGCAACGCCGAGTTCAAGCGTATCGCCGCCGGCGCCTCCTATGCCGCTGGCAAGGGGCTCAAGGTCAATGCCGGCCATGGCCTGCACTACCACAACGTCAAGGCCATCGCCGCCATCCCCGAGCTCTATGAGCTCAATATCGGCCACGCCATCATCGGCCGCGCCGCCTTCGATGGTCTGGCCAAAGCCGTGAGCGATATGCGCCTGCTGATGAAGGAAGCCCGTCAGGGGATCTGAGTTGCAAAATAGGCCCGCGGCCTGAGACAGGCTGCCAAAAACAACAAGGGACGCCACGGCGTCCCTTGTTGTTTTTGGCCCTGTTCAAACGATGGCGACTCCCGCGCCGTAATAACCCAGCACAATCGGCTATAAGCAGTTGATGTCAAAAGGGTTACACTGGTTGACCCTGTGAGTTGGACGAGATTGTTATGGATCACACCCTGTACCACCCCGATATCACCGAACTTGAACCTGTCGCCCGCGCGGCGGGGGCGGCCATCATGGCCATCTACAGCCAGCCCTTCGCGGTGGAGTACAAGAGCGACGAGAGCCCGCTTACCGCTGCCGACAAGGGGGCTCATGAGGTGATCGTTCAGGGGTTGGCACGGCTGACTCCGGATATTCCCGTACTGTCTGAGGAGTCTGGGTCCGAGGTGATGGCGGCGCGCCACGGCTGGTCCCGCTACTGGCTGGTGGATCCCCTCGACGGAACCAAGGAGTTTGTCTCCCGCAACGGCGAGTTCACCGTCAATATCGCGTTGATTGAAGGGGGGGCGCCGCGTTGGGGGCTGGTCTATGCCCCTGTGCTGGACAAGCTCTGGTATGGCGGAAAGGGGCTCGGTGCCTGGCGTATCGCCGATGGCAAGCGCGAGCCTATCCAGACCCGGCCTCATCGTGAAGGCGAGGCGTGGCGAGTGGTGGGCAGTCGCAACCACCTGTCGCAGGAGACCCTCGATTTCTTGGCTCCTTTTGGCGAGATCGAGCTGGTCTCGATGGGCAGCTCCCTCAAGTTCTGTATCATTGCCGAGGGGTGCGCCGAGCTCTATCCGCGCCTCGCTCCTACCTGCGAGTGGGATACTGGTGCGGCGCAGGCGGTGCTGGAGGGGGCGGGGGGCAGCGTCACCCAGCTCGATGGCTCGTCCCTTGCCTACAACAAGCCCGATATCCTCAACCCCTGGTTTGTCGCCAGGGCGTGAGGCTGATATCGGGATGCAAAAAGGCCGGACTGGAGTGAACTGCCAGTCCGGCCTTTTTTATTTCGCTATGTGCTTTGGATCAGAAGACCTTCTTGAACGGCTTGATGGTGACCTTGGCATAGACGCCAGCTGCCACATAGGGATCGGCATCGGCCCAGGCTTTGGCGTCAGCCTGCGAGGCAAACTCGGCGATGACGGTGCTGCCGGTAAAGCCTGCATCTGCCGGATCTTCGGCATCGATAGCCGGGTTGGGGCCGGCGGTCAGCAGCCGACCCTCATCCTGCAGGGCTTGCAGGCGAGCCAGATGGGCAGGGCGAACTTGCTTGCGCAGTGGCAGGCTATCGGGGACATCTTCGGAGTAGATGAGATACCACATGAGACAATCCTTTTCTGATGAGGGTTATTTTTTCAGCTGTTCTTTTTGATCAGCCGGAATGTGGCGGTAGAGGTAGACGCCACTCAGCAGGGTAAAGACCAGCGTCATCCCCAGCAGGCCGAACACCTTGAAGTTGACCCACATCTCCTGCGGCAGGTTGAACGCCACGTAGAGGTTGAGCAGGCCACAGACGGTAAAGAAGCCGACCCAGCCGAGATTGACCTTGTCCCAGACTGCATCGGGTGCCTGCAGCTCCTTGGCCAACATCTGTTTGATCAGATTCTTGCCAAAGCCGTAGCGGCTGATGAGCAGACCCAGTGCGAACAGCACGTTGATGACAGTCACTTTCCACTTGATGAAGGTGTCATCGTGGAAGAAGACGGTGAGGCCGCCGAAGAAGCCGACCAGCAGGAAGGTAAAGAGCTGCATCTTCTCGACCTTGCGATAGCGGATCCAGCTATAGGCGAGCTGCAGACCGGTGACTACCACCAGTGCGCCGGTGGCCATGTAGATGTCGTAGAACTTGTAGACCGCGAAGAAAACGATAAGTGGAATAAATTCAATAAATTGCTTCATTGTTGGCGCCTAGTCCTCAAAGATGGCCTGCAAATTTCGCCCAGTCTACCTGTACAGCAGACAACGGCAAATGAATAAGACCGCTCATTTTTACGCCGGTTCCGCGCTATCGCCAAACAGTTGGCGAGCAATGGTGAGCCCCAGTCGCTGCTGATCGGCCAGCAGGTCGCGGATATGGCGCTCTTCAATCAGGGGATTGAGCAGCACGGCACGCAACAGGGTAAGCGGCTGGGCACCGTAGCGCACCACGGCCCGCTGGGTACGGGAGACAAAGCTGTGCCCCTCGGCCCGCTGGGCTTTTTGTAGCGCCACGTTGAAGGCGTTGATCTGCTCGTTGGCCGCTTCGTCCAGCACCTTGCCCTGCAGATGGGGCGGGATGCAGCGGTAGGAGAGCAGGTTCATCACCGGTGCCGACATCAGCTCGAAGGCGGGGTCACTTTCGATGAACTCGGCCATTAGCCGGGCTCGGTCGTAGTTGGCCTCGATCAGGTCGGCATAGCCTTGCTGGCCGAAGAGCTGGAAAGCGGCATCCAGATAGAGGGCGTTGGCCGGGCGGGTGCCCTCCAGCGTAAAGCGACCCTGATCGAACGAGGTGGCGCGAATGGCGTAGGGCGCCTCTCGCTTGACCGCCATCATCAGGTCGGGCTGGCGGCAGAGCAGCATGCCTGTACCAAGCGGCACCAGCAGTTGCTTGTGGCCATCGAGGGTGACGGTGTCGGCCTGCTCTATTCCGGCCAGCAGACCTTGATAGCGGGGGGAGAAGAGGGTCGGGCCGCCCCAGGCCGCATCCACGTGGAAGTGGATCTGCTCGCGCTCGGCGATGGCTGCCAGCTCCGGCAGCGGATCGATGGAGCCAAAATCGGTACTGCCTGCCACGCCGACCAGCGCCAGCACTTTCAATTTCTGCTCTTTGCACTGGATCAGCGCCTGCTCCAGCGCAGCCAGACTGAGACGGTTCTGCTCGTCGGTCTCAAGGCGCCAGACGCTGCGGGCGCCCAGTCCCAGCAGATCCATCCCCTTGTCGAAGGAGTAGTGCATCAGCCGGGAACCCAGAATGACGGCGCCGCGATAGCCCTGCTCAAAGAGGGCGAACAGGTTGTCGCCACAGGCGCTGTTGCGGGCCAGCCAGAGGGCGGTGACGTTGGCGATGGTGCCACCGCTGGTCATGACGCCGAGGGCGGCATCCTTGGCATGCATCTGCTCGCCGTAGAAGGCATCGTCCCTGCCATAGATGAGGCGGTGCAGCTTGGCCAGCACCTCCCGCTCCAGAAAGCTGAGCAGGCGGGAGGACTCCATCTTCATCGGATTCTGGTTGAGCATCACCAGCAGGCGCGACAGCTCGGCGGTATAGGCCGGAAGGGGCGCCGTCATGTGGCCCATGTAGCGTGGCGAGGTGAGGTGCGAGGCGCCGGGCACCAGAGTGGCCAGCCGCGCCAGATACTCCTCGATAGGTTGGCCGACTGCAGGCATGCGGGATTGATCGAGCTGGTGGGTGAACAGGTCGCGCTGATAGGGGGCCTGACTGTCGTCGGAGTGGTGGAAGCTCTCCAGCAAGGTGTTCATCGCCTCGCCAAAGGCGGGATCTGCTTGTGCAAACAGCTCAGTCAACTTCATCAGGTTCTCCAGACCAGGTCACCGGGGTAGGTGTCTATGCCGCTTGTCTCGGGCATCGGCGGCAGAGCATACACCAAAGGTTGGCAGGTGACAGCCACTCCATTTTTTAAGCGAACACTTGTACTCCGAAATGGCGCTGGGTAGAGTGAGCCGCAGTTATTGTGGAGTCGATGTTATGAGTGGTGTGATGGATTACTCCCCCCGGGAGGAGCTGGCAAACAGGCTGAGTCATGGTGCGGGATTGTTGCTGGGGATTGTCGGGCTGGTGCTGTTGCTCATCAAGGGATGGGGGCAGGGTACGCAGGCGCTGGTGAGCTACAGCCTTTATGGTGGAAGTCTGGTGCTGCTCTATCTCGCCTCGACCCTCTATCACAGCATGGGGTCAGGGCGGGCCAGACGTTGGTGCAAGGTGTTTGATCACTGCGCCATCTATCTGCTGATTGCCGGCACCTATACCCCCTTCCTGCTGGTGGCGCTCGACACGCCGCTGGCGAAGGGCTTGATGGTGGTGATCTGGGCCCTGGCGCTGGCTGGTGTGGTGTTCAAGCTGGTGTTTATCAACCGCTTCAAGAAGTTGTCGCTCTTTACCTACCTGATGTTGGGCTGGCTGTCGCTGGTGGTCATCTATCAGCTCTATATCCATCTGGCCGGTGAGGGGCTGCTGCTGCTCGGGCTCGGTGGCCTTATCTACAGCCTCGGGGTCATCTTCTATGTGGCCAAGCAGATCCCCTATAACCACGCTATCTGGCATCTCTTTGTGCTGGGTGGCAGTGTTTGTCACTTTATGGCCATTTACGGCTACGTCGCCTAACGTCTTGCAACTAGCCCTTAATTGGTATTTTTAGCGCGTAAAAGGATAAATTCGTGCGGTATCACACAGTTGGCATCAGCGTTTGCTGACAAGCTAGGGCCAGTTCAATTCGCAAAGGATGCACGAAATGAGTGAAATCGCGCTTTCCATCAGCATGTTGTCGCTGGTGGCAGTGCTAGGACTCTGGCTGGGAAACTGGCGAGTCTATGGCGTTGGCTTGGGAATAGGGGGGGTGCTGTTCGGCGGCATCATAGTGGGTCACTTTGCAGGCGCCTCCGATCTCGCGCTGGATGCACAAACGCTTCACTTTATTCAAGAATTTGGCCTGATCCTGTTTGTCTATACCATCGGCATCCAGGTTGGGCCGGGTTTCTTCTCGTCATTGCGCAGTTCGGGTCTCAAACTCAACGCCTTTGCCGCTTTGCTGGTCATCCTTGGCTGCGTGGTGGCCGCTGGCTTGCATCAATTTTTCGATGTGCCGTTGCCGGTCATTCTGGGGGTCTTCTCCGGTGCCGTCACCAATACGCCATCCCTCGGTGCTGGCCAGCAGATCCTGGCCGAGCTGGGCGCCGCGCCTGGCTCTACCGGCCTGATGGGGATGGGCTATGCGGTTGCCTATCCGTTTGGTATCTGTGGCATTTTGCTCACCATGTGGCTGGTCAGGGTCTTCTTTCGCATCAAGATCGACGATGAAGCCGCCCAGTTCGAGCTACAAACCGGTAAAACCAAGGAGAGCTTGCAGACCATCAACATCGCGGTGCGCAACCCCAACATGCACGGCCTGATGCTGAGCGAGATCCCGAGTCTCGACGAGTCTGATGTCATCTGTTCACGGCTCAAACGGGGCGACGAGCTGATGGTGCCACGGCCGGAATCCCGTATCGAACTGGGTGACTTGCTGCACCTGGTGGGTGAGCGTCACGCGCTGCACAAGGTGTTGCTGGTGTTGGGGGAGGAGGTGGAGACCTCGCTCTCGACCCGGGGCACCGATCTGCGCGTCGAGCGAGTAGTGGTGACCAACGAGCAGGTTCTTGGCAAGAAGATCCGCGATCTGGACATCAAACAGCGCTATGACGTGGTGATCTCCCGTCTCAACCGTGCCGGTATCGAACTGGTGCCGACCAGCCAGACCAGCCTGCAGTTTGGTGACATCCTCAACCTGGTTGGCCGTCTCGATGCCATCGAAGCGGTGACCAATGTGGTCGGCAACGTGCAGCAAAAGCTGCAACAGGTGCAGATGTTGCCGGTATTTATCGGGATTGGCCTTGGCGTATTGCTCGGCTCCATCCCCTTCTACCTGCCCGGTTTCCCGGCCGCTCTCAAATTGGGTCTGGCGGGTGGGCCGCTGGTGGTGGCGCTGATCCTGTCGCGGATCGGCAGCATCGGCAAGCTTTACTGGTTCATGCCCCCCAGTGCCAACCTGGCGCTGCGGGAGATCGGGATCGTGCTGTTTCTGGCGGTGGTCGGCTTCAAGTCCGGTGCCGGTTTCGTCGATACCCTGATCAACGGTGATGGCCCAGCCTGGATGCTCTACGGCATGGCGATCACCCTGATCCCGCTGCTGGTGGTCGGTGTGCTGGCGCGCCTCTACGGCAAGATGAACTATCTGACCCTGTGCGGCTTGCTGGCCGGCTCTATGACTGATCCTCCCGCGCTGGCCTTTGCCAACGCCATGCACCCGACCAGTGGCGCCAGTGCGCTCTCATACGCCACTGTCTACCCGCTGGTGATGTTCCTGCGGATCATCTCGCCACAGCTGCTGGCTATAATCCTCTGGGCGGGAGCCTAGGATTCATCCTGACGGGAGCATGCCTTGTCATGCTCCTGTCATCATTCTGTAATTTATTGATAATTTTGGTTTTTACCACTCTCGCAACCTCGCTTTATACACTTCTGTCTGGCTGAACAGTTCAGCCTCAAATCGGTCTATCCTTTCGAATTTTCGAGCTGGTTATTTTTCCCCTCAGTCTGCAAAGTAGGCTGTGGCTTATTGCATTCAAATCAGGATTCAGGAGAGAACATGATCACCAATGCCGTTACCTTGGAACAGGGCGTAACCGTAACCCAACTTAAAGGACAAATTTATCTGGTTGCCGCAGATGGCAGCCGGAAGCTGTTGGCTGAAGGTGATGTGCTGCCGAAAGGGGCGGTGATCATGTCGCCGGATGGCGCCAGTTTCATGGGCGGCGGACAGTCGTTCACTGTGCAACCAGCCAGCGAACAGAGTGAGCCTGCCGAAGAGGGAGATGCTCCCCAGCTGGCGCAAAACGGCGCTGCAGGTACTCCTGATGATATCAGTGCCCTACAACAGGCCATTTTGGGCGGCGCGGACCCGACCCAGGCCTTTGAAGCCTCTGCCGCAGGCGGTGCACCTGCCGCCGGTGGTGGCGGTATTGGGGGCGTCGCCGGTGCCAGTGGCAACGGCGGTTTTGTTACCATCGACCGTACCGGTTCCGCAACCATTGCTGAAGCTACCTTCGATACCACCTACAACGCCAATGGTGAGCCACCGTTGGGTGCTGCTGGCGAAGATGAGGTATTTGACCTGACTCCGCCCACCATTTCCGTCGTTGCGCCAGACAACACCAATGACACCACTCCGACCCTGACCGGAACCACAGATGCTCCCGTTGGCAGCATCGTGACCCTGCTAGTCACCGATGCAAACGGTAATCAACAAACCCTGACCGCGATTGTCACACCCAGCGGTACCTTCACCGTGGATGTGGTGACCCCTTTGGCTGAGGGCTCTTATACCGTGACCGCCACAGTGACAGATCCTGCAGGCAATACCGGCAGTGCTACCGATGACGGCAGCGTTGACAGTGCATCACCTTCCGCTCCACAGGTCGAAATCCTAGATGGGACAGATAGTGTCATCTCTGCTAATGAGCGTGAAACCGGAGTGGGTGTCATTATCCGTTTACCGGGTGATGCCAAGATCGGCGATCGCCTTGATGTAGACTGGAATGGTGATGGCGTGCCTGATTCCAGCACTATTCTGACAGCCGATGATATCGGCCGTACACAGGTTACTTTGACCATACCCACCACGGATCTGCCGGTCAACGGCCCGATCACGGTGGATGCCACTCTGACCGACCCTGTGGGTAACACCTCACCCAAGGGAACCGACAACAGCGTGGTGAATGCAGCCCCCTTGCCAAGCAACGACCAGTTCAGCGTGGAGGAGGACGGCACCGTCACCATTAATGTGCTTGGCAACGACACAGACGCGGATGGTGATCGCCTCACTATTACCTCCATCAATGGCCAATCCATTGCCGAAGGCGGCACAGTAGCGATCAGTAATGGTTCCGTCACCTTGAGTAATGGCCAGCTGATCTTTACGCCAGCCCCTGATTTCAATGGTGATATCTCTTTTGAATATACCATTACCGATGGTGTGAACAGCTCGACAGGCGGTGTTACCGGAACTGTTACCCCCGTCAATGATGCTGCCATCATCGCGGGTGACGACACCGGCGCTGTGACTGAAGATGCCAGCCCAGATGTACTGACCGATACCGGCGTGCTGACAGTGACCGACGTGGACGGCGCGGATGAAGTGGCGTTCAAGACCGACGCGGCCAGCATCACCGCGAGTCCGGATGCACTGGGCAGCCTGAGCATCACGGCTGACGGCACCTGGACCTACAACGTCGACAACAGCCTGGTGCAGTACCTGGGCAAAGGCGAGACCAAGCAAGAGACCTTCACCGTGCAGAGTGTCGATGGCACACCGCACACGGTGACCATCATCATCACCGGGGTGAACGACGGCTCGGTACAGATCAGCGGCAGCGATGACGCGGGCGCGGTGACCGAAGACCTGAACGTCTCGAGCACAGGCCTGCTGAGCGACAGCGGCCAGCTGAAGATCAGCGACGTGGACGGCGCGGATGAGGTGGCGTTCAAGACCGACGCGGCCAGCATCACCGCGAGCCCGGATGCACTGGGCAGCCTGAGCATCACGGCTGACGGCACCTGGACCTACAACGTCGACAACAGCCTGGTGCAGTACCTGGGCAAAGGCGAGAC
>NZ_JBFOCL010000018.1:0-39119 GCF_040907785.1 Aeromonas sp. s8 | reverse complement strand
CGTTGAAATACAGAACCCCCGATGCGGTGCATAGGGGGTTCTGAGTAGAGAAATGCTAGTTGAAAATGTGTAAACCTATTTCAGGACTAGACAACCCATCCCCACGACTTTCGTTCGCCGCTTATCAGCCCACTCATCATCCATTGCTGATGGTCTGAACGGGCTCATCAGGATGGCCAGAGCGGATCACAAGCATAAAAAAACGGACCCAAACCAGAGGTTTGGGTCCGTCTATCAGTGAACCGTCAGCGGCCACGAAGGCTGCCGAGACTCAGCACATGGCATTAACCACGGCCAGAGCGCTTGCGATCCAGCTCGGTCAGCAATTTCTTGCGGATACGGATGTTCTTCGGAGTCACTTCTACCAGTTCGTCGTTATCGATGAACTCGAGAGCCTGTTCCAGAGTCATGCGGATCGGCGGAGTCAGCACTTGAGCTTCGTCGGTACCGGAGGCACGCATGTTGGTCAGCTGTTTGCCTTTCAGGCAGTTAACAGTCAGGTCGTTGGAACGGGAGTGAATACCGATCACCTGGCCTTCGTACACTTCGGTCGCGTGACCGATGAACAGACGACCACGGTCTTGCAGACCGAACAGGGCGTAAGTCAGTGCCTTACCGGTAGCGTTGGAGATCAGCACGCCATTCTGGCGCTCGCCGATGCTGCCACCCTTGTGCGGACCGTAGTGGTCGAAGGTGTGGTACAGCAGACCAGTACCGGAAGTCATGGTCATGAACTCGGTCTGGAAACCGATCAGGCCACGGCTCGGGATCATGAAGTCCAGACGGACACGACCCTTGCCATCCGGAGTCATGTTGGTCATTTCGCCCTTACGCAGACCCAGTTGCTCCATCACGGAACCCTGGTGCGCTTCTTCAACGTCCACAGTCACGGTTTCGAACGGTTCTTGCAGAACGCCATCAACGGTACGCAGGATTACTTCCGGACGGGACACAGCCAGTTCGTAACCTTCGCGACGCATGTTTTCGATCAGGATGGAGAGGTGCAGTTCACCACGACCGGATACACGGAACTTGTCCGGATCATCAGTCTCTTCCACACGCAGAGCCACGTTGTGGACCAGCTCCTGGTTCAGACGCTCCAGAATGTTACGGGAGGTCACGAACTTGCCCTCTTTACCGGCGAACGGTGAGGTGTTGACCTGGAAGGTCATGTTCACGGTCGGCTCGTCAACAGAGAGCGGCGGCAGGGCTTCAACGGCACCGTTGTCACAGATGGTGTCGGAGATTTTCAGCTCGCCCAGACCGGTGATAGCGATGATGTCACCCGCTTGCGCGTCGGTAACTTCAGTACGGGACAGACCCAGGTAACCCAGCACCTGACCGACTTTACCGTTACGAGTCTTGCCGTCAGCACCAACGATGGTGACTTGCTGGTTGGTCTTGACGCGACCACGGGTGATACGGCCGATACCGATAACGCCCACGTAGGAGTTGTAGTCCAGCTGGGAGATCTGCATCTGGAAACCACCTTCGGCATCAGCCTTCGGCGCTTCAACGTTGTCAACGATAGCCTGGAACAGCGGCTCCATGTTCTCGGACTCGACGTCCTGATCCATGGTGGCCCAACCGTTCAGTGCAGAGGCGTAAACAACTTTGAAATCCAGCTGTTCATCAGTCGCGCCCAGGTTGTCGAACAGGTCGAATACCTGATCCATTACCCAGTCAGGACGAGCACCCGGACGGTCAACCTTGTTGATGACCACGATCGGCTTCAGACCCTGAGCGAACGCCTTCTGGGTCACGAAACGGGTTTGCGGCATCGGGCCGTCAACGGCGTCAACCAGCAGCAGCACGGAGTCAACCATGGACAGTACGCGCTCTACTTCACCACCGAAGTCGGCGTGACCCGGGGTATCAACGATGTTGATGCGGTAGTCATTCCAGCGGATCGCAGTGTTCTTGGCGAGAATGGTGATGCCACGTTCCCGTTCCAGATCATTGGAGTCCATGATCCGTTCCTGGCCTTCCGTGGAGCGGTCCAGGGTGCCGGACTGCTGCAGCAGCTTATCAACCAGAGTCGTTTTGCCGTGGTCAACGTGCGCAATAATCGCAATATTGCGTAAATTCTCTAACATTCTCGCCTCAATCACCGGGTAAAATTGGGCGCTAATTGTACTCTTGCCTTTGTGATCTGCCTAGCAGAATTGCAGTACATTCGCGCATAACAACAGATCTGGATCATAGACCTCTCTGACAAACCCTGCTTAGATGGGCAGTGACCGTATTTCGCGCACCATTACAGTGCACCAAAACGATCCACCATCGCACTAAATTGATGCAACGCGAGTCGAGATCGCCTGATTTTGGGGAGCCTCTTCAGCGAGATTGCCCTGAAATCAAGCTGTCACAAACTTGGCACGATACTGGCTTATGTGAATACGACGACGCATTCACCCAGAGAGTTTTAACACCGGAGGTTACTTAGCATGTCAGCCCAGAACGTTTTGGCCCTGATCCAGGAACACGAAGTCAAGTTTGTTGATCTGCGCTTTACCGACACCAAGGGTAAAGAGCAGCATGTATCCATCCCTGCTCACCAGGTTGATGAAGATTTCTTCGAAGACGGCAAGATGTTCGATGGTTCCTCCATCGGCGGCTGGAAGGGCATCAACGAATCCGACATGGTACTGATGCCGGACGCAGCCTCCGCCAAGCTGGACCCGTTCACCGAAGAGACCACCCTGAACATCGTTTGTGACGTGCTGGAGCCTGCCACCATGCAGGGCTACGACCGCGATCCGCGCTCCATCGCCAAGCGTGCAGAAGATTTCCTGAAGTCCAGCGGCATCGCTGACACCGTGCTGTTCGGGCCGGAGCCGGAATTCTTCATGTTCGACAACATCACCTTCTCCAACACCATGGGCCACAGCTTCGTGAAAATCGAATCTGAAGAAGCCGCATGGAACTCCGGCACTGCCTATGAGCATGGCAACAAGGGTCACCGTCCGTTCGTGAAAGGCGGTTACTTCCCGGTTGCACCGGTCGACTCCTCCCAGGATATCCGTGCCGCCATGTGTCTGGTGCTGGAAGAGATGGGCCAGGTCGTTGAAGCTCACCACCACGAAGTGGCCACTGCCGGTCAGAACGAGATCGCTACCCGCTTCAACACTCTTACGCTGAAAGCTGACGAAGTACAGGTACTGAAGTACGTGATCCACAACGTGGCCCACGCCTACAACAAGACTGTTACCTTCATGCCGAAACCCATGTTCGGTGACAACGGCTCCGGCATGCACTGCCACCAGTCTCTGGCCAAGAACGGCGTCAACCTGTTCGCTGGTGACCTGTACGGCGGTCTATCCGAGATGGCGCTGCACTACATCGGCGGTATCATCAAGCACGCCAAGGCCATCAACGCCTTCGCCAACCCGACCACCAACTCCTACAAGCGTCTGGTTCCGGGTTATGAAGCCCCGGTCATGCTGGCCTACTCTGCCCGCAACCGCTCTGCCTCCATCCGTATCCCGGTGGTACCGAGCCCGAAAGCCCGTCGTATCGAAGTGCGCTTCCCGGATCCGGCTGCCAACCCGTACCTGGCCTTCGCTGCCCAGTTGATGGCCGGTCTGGACGGTATCATCAACAAGATCCATCCGGGCGATGCCATGGACAAGAACTTGTATGACCTGCCGCCAGAAGAAGCCGCAGAAGTGCCGACCGTTGCCGGTTCTCTGGACGAAGCACTGGCCGCTCTGGATGCTGACCGCGAGTTCCTGACCCGTGGCGGCGTGTTTAGCGATGACTTCATCAACTCCTATCTGGAACTGAAACAGCAGGATGTTGACCGTGTGCGCATGACCCCGCACCCGCTGGAGTTTGAGCTCTACTACTCCGTCTAAGTCTCAGCAGCCTGGCCGTTTAAATCTGGTCAGCTTGCTTAATCGTGACAAAACCCGCCATCTGGCGGGTTTTTTCTCTGATAGGATTAAGCAAAATACCGTCAAGGAGAGATGGATGAACAACAAGCATGGCATAGGGGTGATCGGCCTCCTGTTGCTGACCTCGTTCGCTGCGGACGCGGCCAAGGTCTACTCCTGGGTCGATGGCAATGGCATCACCCACTATTCGGATGCGCCACCACCCGGCAAAAACGCCAAAGAGGTCGATCTGCGGGTCGCCCCGCTGCTGGGCAGCAGCGCGCCCAGATCGGTGCAGGTGGATAACTTCAACAGCCTGACCGGCGTCGATGCCAAGAAAGAGAAAGAGGCGGCCAAGCTGACCATCGAACTGCTCTCCCCGGAACAGGGCAGCACCCTGCGCGACAACACAGGCAACATCGTCTTTCAGGGCACCATCAGCCCCAAACCTCCGACCCAGTATGATGTGCGCCTGACCCTGGATGGCAAAGCCGCTCCCATCGTCAGCAACAGTCTCTCTGTCCGCGTCGAAAACGTCGATCGCGGCGCCCACGAAGCTCAGCTCGAGCTGCTTGCCAAAGACGGTACGATCCTTGCTAAATCCAGTGCAGTCACCTTTTACCTGCATAGAGCGAGCGTGACGCCGGCTCCCAAACCCACCCCCAAAGCCGACTAGGGGTGATATAGCGCACCGATGCGGGTAAACTCTATGCACCATATCGGTGCATAACAGGTGTGTAGCACCGTTTTAGGGAGAAACCTGTGCCAACCCGCTCGGACAACGCCAAAACACTCTTGGATAATTTGCTGACCGCCGTGATCCTGATGGATGAGCGGCTCTGCATCCAGTTCGTCAACCCGGCGGCTGAACAGCTGCTCTCCCTCAGTGAACGCAGGCTGATCGGCATCGAACTGCCCCATCTGCTGGAACATATCTCCCTCGATTTGCAGCGGCTCAAGCAGTGCCTCGTGTCAGGGCAAGGCTTTACCGACAGCGAAGTGACCCTGGTGGTGGAAGGAGAACCGCGACTGGTGGAGCTGAGCGCCACCCCGATGGCCGACCACGAACAGCGTCTGCTAGTGGTGGAGCTGCGCAAGATCGACCAGCAGAAGAAGATCAGTCAGGAGCAGCAGCAACATGCCCAGCAGCTGGCGGCCAAGGAGCTGGTGCGCGGGCTGGCCCACGAAATCAAGAATCCCCTCGGCGGCCTGCGCGGCGCGGCCCAGTTGCTGCAAAAAGAGCTGCCGGATCCGGCGCTGCGCGAATATACCGGCATCATCATCGAACAGGCCGATCGGCTGCGGGTACTGGTCGATCGGCTGCTCGGCCCCCAGCGCCCCGGCCGTCACCAGATGCACAATGTCCATTCGGTGCTGGAGCAGGTACGCCGACTGGTGGAGCTGGAGCTACCACCGACGGTGCGCATCGAACGGGATTACGATCCCAGCATCCCCGAATTCGAGATGGAGCCGGATCAGCTGCAGCAGGCGTTTCTCAACATAGTGCGCAACGCCGCCGAAGCGCTGGGGGATCAGACCGGGCTTATCCGCATCAAGACTCGCACCGCGTTCCAGATCACCATCCACGGTCAGCGTTACCGGCTGGCAGCGGAGATCAAGATCATCGACAACGGCCCCGGCATTCCCGATGCCATTCGCGACACCCTGTTCTACCCCATGATCACCGGCAAGGAGGGGGGAACCGGGCTCGGCCTCTCCATCGCCCAGAACCTGATCGACCAGCACAAAGGGCGGATTGACTGCATCAGCTGGCCGGGTCACACCGAATTCACCATTTTTCTACCGCTTCGCAAGTAAGGGAACCCCATGACCGCCAAAGTGTGGATCGTCGATGACGACAGTTCTATCCGCTGGGTGCTGGAGCGCACTCTCGGCAGCGAAGGCTTCAACTGCGAGAGCTTTGCCGATGGCGAAGCCCTGCTGCACGCCCTTGAGCTGCGCTCGCCCGATGTCATCCTCTCCGATATCCGGATGCCCGGCATCGATGGTTTGAGCCTGCTGGAGCAGATCCACCGCCGTCAGGCCGATCTGCCCATCATCATCATGACCGCCCACTCGGATCTCGACAGCGCGGTCAACGCCTACCAGCGAGGCGCCTTCGAGTACCTGCCCAAACCGTTCGACATCGACGAAGCGGTTACCCTGGTGCGCCGCGCCGAGAATCACCTCAAGGAGCAGCGCACCAAGCGCAAGTCTCGTCAGCAAGAGGCCACCGCCACCCCGGAGATCATCGGTGAAGCACCGGCGATGCAGGAGGTGTTCCGCGCCATCGGTCGCCTGTCACGCTCCAGCATCTCGGTGCTGATCAACGGTCAAAGCGGTACCGGCAAGGAGCTGGTCGCCCACGCCCTGCACAAGCACAGCCCGCGCGCCCACAAGAACTTTATCGCCCTCAACATGGCTGCCATTCCGAAAGATCTCATCGAATCGGAGCTGTTCGGTCACGAGAAGGGGGCTTTCACCGGCGCCAACAACATCCGCCACGGCCGCTTCGAGCAGGCCGACGGCGGCACCCTGTTTCTCGACGAGATCGGTGACATGCCGCTGGATGTGCAGACCCGGCTGCTGCGGGTCTTGGCCGATGGCCAGTTCTACCGGGTCGGCGGCCACCAGCCGGTGCAGGTGGATGTACGGATCATCGCAGCCACCCACCAGAATCTGGAGAAACGGGTCGCCGATGGCGAGTTTCGGGAAGACCTGTTCCACCGTCTCAACGTCATCCGCATCCACATCCCCGCCCTCAAGGAGCGCCGTGAGGATATCCCCCAGCTGGCCCGTCACTTCCTGCTGCGCGCAGCCAAAGAGCTGAACGTCGAGGCCAAGAGCCTGCACCCCGATACCCAGGCCTATATCAGCCGCCTGCCCTGGCCGGGCAACGTGCGCCAGCTGGAGAACGTCTGTCGCTGGCTCACCGTGATGGCATCCGGTCAGGAAGTGCTGGTCGGCGACCTGCCTGCCGAGCTGCTCACCCCCATCACCCACAACGCCGAACCGGGTCAACCGGCGTTGCCCGGTTGCTGGCAGCAACAGTTGCAGGAGTGGGTGGCCAGCAAGCTGGCGCTGGGAGAGACAGACATCCTGGCCGATGCCATGCCCCAGTTCGAGCGGATCATGCTGGAGACGGCGCTGGAACACACCCACGGCCACAAACAGGAAGCAGCGCGCCTGCTTGGCTGGGGTCGCAACACCCTCACCCGCAAGCTGAAGGAACTCGATCTCTCCTGAGTCCCTGGGAAAAACGATTCCCATCACGCCCTGACAAATCACCGTCCGCCAGAACCCCGTTTAACCATAAACGGGGTATCTTTTTTGAAAGCCCCGCCTAGAATGGCAGGCTTTCAAACCTGACTCGACGAGGGCGCCCCCATGATTGACAGATCTATCCCCCTGACCGACCTGCACCGCCATCTGGACGGCAACATCCGCCCGCAAACCATCCTCGAGCTGGGTCGCCAACACAATATCCAGCTGCCCGCCTTCGAGCTGGAAGCGCTGCGTCCCCACGTGCAGATCGTCGAGAACGAGCCGAGTCTGGTTGCCTTTTTGAAGAAGCTGGATTGGGGCGTGGCCGTGCTGGCTGACTATGACGCCTGCCGCCGGGTCGCCTACGAGAACGTGGAAGATCTGCTGCGCGCCGGTATCGACTATGCCGAGCTGCGCTTCAGCCCGGCCTATATGGCAATGGCCCACAAGCTGCACCCGCAGGGCGTGGTGGAAGCCATCATCGACGGCGTGGCCGCGGGCAGCCGCGATTTCGGTATCAAGACCAACCTGATCGGCATCATGAGCCGCACCTTCGGCACCGAGCAGTGCAATCAGGAGCTGGCCGCCTGTCTGGCTCACCGCGACAAGCTGGTCGCCATCGATCTGGCCGGTGACGAGCTGGGCTTCCCGGGTACCCTCTTTACCGATCACTTTCGCAAGGTGCGCGATGCAGGCATGCGCGTCACCGTACACGCCGGTGAAGCCGCTGGCCCCGAGAGCATGTGGCAGGCCATTCGCGAGCTGGGCGCCGAGCGCATCGGCCACGGCGTCAAAGCGATTCAGGATCCGGCCCTGATGACCTATCTGGCCGAACACCGCATCGGCATCGAATCCTGTCTCACCTCCAACGTCCAGACCACCACGGTAGCGAGCCTGACCGAGCACCCGATCCGCCAGTTCCTTGCCGCCGGTGTGCTGGCCTGCCTCAACACCGACGATCCGGCAGTGGAAGGGATCGACCTGCCCCACGAATATGAGGTGGCCGCTCCGGCCGCTGGCATGACGGCGAGCGAGATCCGCACCGCCCAGCAGAACGGCCTGACCCTGGCCTTCCTGAGCGATAGCGAGAAAGCCGAACTGAGCGCCCGCGCCGCCAGCCGCTGATCCACACCGGCACTGCAAATAAAAACGGCCCACTTCGGTGGGCCGTTTGCTTTGCGGATTTCTGATGATGGGTCAGCACTGGGCCAGCTGGCAGATAGCAAAAGGCCCAAACCGGGTTTGGGCCTTGGCTGATGACGGTGCAGGTAAAAACTACTCCTGCTCCTTGTCACGCTCCAGTGCCCGCTCCACCAGCGGCTCTGGCAGGCTCTTGGTCACCTCCACCCCCAGCTCGCGGAAACGCTCGACCTGCGCAATCAGGTTGCCACGGCCGTTGACCAGCCGTCCCATCGCCTTGTCGTAGCTCTCCTGCGCCTTGTGCAGGCTGCCGCCCATCTGCTGCATCTCCTCGACAAACAGCCGCAGCTTTTCGTAGAGACGACCGGCCCGCTCGGCAATCTGGCGGGCATTCTGGTTCTGCCGCTCGTAGCGCCACAGATTCTCGATGGTGCGCAGCGCCACCATCAGGTTGGTGGGGCTCACCAGCAGGATGTTGTTGTCGAGACCGTAACGCACCAGCGAGGGATCGGCCTCCATCGCGGTGAGGAAGGCGGGCTCCACCGCCACGAACATCAGCACATAGTCGAGGGTGCGCACCCCGGGCAACTGCTGGTAATCCTTGCGGCCCAGCTCGCGGATATGGTTGCGCACCGAGGCGACGTGCTCCTTGAGCGCCACCGCCTTCTCCAGCTCGTCATCGGCGTTGTACCAGCGTTCGTAGGCGGTCAGCGACACCTTGGCGTCGATGATGATGTCTTTTTCCTGCGGCAGGTGAACGATGACATCGGGCTGGTAGCGCTTGCCCTTCTCCACCTCGATATTTACCTGGGTGTGGTACTCGTGGCCCTCGCGCAGACCGCACTCGCTGAGGATCCGCGCCAGTACCACTTCCCCCCAGTTGCCCTGCTGCTTGCTGTCGCCCTTGAGGGCGCGAGTCAGCGCCGCCGCCTCTTCGGTCATGCGGGCATTGAGCTCGGCAAGGCGCTCCAGCTCGAACTTGAGGCTGTGGCGCTGAGCCGTCTCTTGGGCGTGGGTCTCCCCCACCTGACGACGAAAGCCCTCGAGCTGCTCTTTGAGCGGGGTGAGCAGCAGATCGAGGCTATTCTGGTTCAATTCGCGGAAGTTGCCGGAGTTTTGCTCGAAGATCCGGTTGGCGAGATTCTCGAACTGCTGGCTGAGGCGCTGCTCCGCCTCCTGTTGCAGTTGCAGCTTCTCGGCGGCGGCCAGCCGTTCGCTGCGCAGGGTCGCTTCCGCATCCTTGAGGCGGGCGGTGAGCTTGATCAGCAGGGTCTGCTGCTGATCCAGCTTCTGCTGGCCCTGCATCCGCTCATCCTGCAACTCGTCGAAGCGATCCTGCAGCGCTTGATGCCGCTCCTGCGCCAGCATCAGCTCCTGAGCCTGCGCCGTGGCGGCCCGTCGCCCGATCAGCCAGCCAAGCCCGAGGGCCAGTGCGGTGGCGGGCAACAAGATCCCCCAGAGTCCTGGGTCGATCATTTGCGGCTCCGCTGACGCAGGAAGAGTTCGAGATAGCGGTTAACCAGGATCCAGAGCACCACGTAGATGAGGTAAGCGGCCAGCACCACCCACTTGTGGGTGTTGACGCCGGTATCGAGCTCGGCGAACTCGATATCCTTGATGCGGCAGTAGGCCCACATCAGCAGGGGAAAGACATAGAGCAGGGACGCACGCCAGAGAAATAGCCACATATGTTTTCATTCAACCACGTAAAAAGACCCGCCTAGCTTACACAAGGGCAACTGCGCTTGCGATCCTGACGGCCGCTATTCTCTGGCCTGCTTCCCGAAACTTCGATAAAATTAACCCCTAATAGGTATCAGGGGCGAGCATGACTCACTATTTCCTCCGTTGGCTGACACAAGGTTGGCAAGCTTCCCGCAAGCCCGCCGTGGTTTGCCATGAAGCGCGCCCGCCATGGGCCATCGAGGAGTCCCAGTACCTCTCCCTCTGCACCCGCTGTGGCGAGTGTTTCAAGGCCTGCCCGCGCGGTCTGCTCAAACCGGCCACCCAGGAGGAGTACGAGGGGAGCCCCATCGCCGGTACCCCGGTACTCGATCTCGCCTGCGGCCAGTGCAGCTACTGCGGCAGCTGCGCCAGAGCCTGTCCCACCGGCGCCCTCGACCTGCAACTGGGCCGTCAGGTGCAGACCCGGGTGCAGATTGAAGAGAGCTGCCAGGCACGGCAGGGCTTCTACTGCCTGCTCTGTGAAGATGCCTGCCCGCAACAGGCGATCAAGGCCACCGCCGACGGCATCAACGTCAATATGGATGCCTGCAATGGCTGCGGTGCCTGCGGCCTCGCCTGTCTGCATGGCGCCATCACCCTGATCCGCCAGCCGGGCAGTCGCTAAAAACCACCTGCTTACAAAAGCAAAAGGGGCCATCAGGCCCCTTTCACATCTTGTTCGATATTCCACGCCCCGTCAGGCCATGGTCACAATAGTCTCTTGCTCGATACCCAGCAGGTGGCAAAGACGGTTGGGATCGCGCACCGCATCAGCCAGAGTGTACTCACCCAGCACTTCGAGGAAGGCGTTCATGGCGCGGCGCAGAATGCCCTGAATGCGGCAGCCGCCGGAGAGACGGCAGTTTTCGCGCTTGCAGTCGACCGGACAGAGCACATGCTCCATGTCCATCACCACATCCCGCAGGTTGATAGAGACTGCAGAGCGACCGAGGCGGATGCCACCGTGCTTGCCGCGTACCGTCTCAATGTACCCCTTGATGCCAAGCTGGTGCACAATTTTGACCACGTGGTTGCGAGAGATGCCGAAGGTATCGGCCACTTCGGTAATGGTCGACAGACGATCCCCCGGCTGAACCGCCAGGAAGGTCAGGGTACGCAGGGCGTAGTCGGTAAATCGTGTCAGTTGCATGGTCGCACTTGCCTCTTACTACAAGCCAGGAATCAGGACGACAACATTGAGCTAAGAGGCAGGAGACAACCGGTTCGCCTCTGTTTGCCCATTGGTTCGCCAGAGGGGGCCTGTCTCTTAATCTGAGTTGCGGAGTGACAGGTTAAGAGCAGCACAACCGGGTGTCGATGAAGATGCACATAAATCGACACTTTCTTTGATTGATCGCAAACTTGCCGGGTTAGCCCGGCGTTTGCCCGCTTTATGGCGGGTAAATCTACCGAATAGTCCACCTCGCCAAGCCCCTTCGATCAGCAGCCATATGGCCCGCAAACCGCCCCTCAATCGACCGTCAAAGAGGTGGTTCAGTGGGGTTGTTTCAGCCAGTTTTTCAGCGCAACCGAGGGGATGGAGCTCTCGGAGGCGACGGCAAACGCGCCCCAGTCCACCGCGCACTGTAGCGCATCCTTGATCGCCATGCCCCTCGCCAGACCATGGATCAATCCGCCAGCGAAGGCATCCCCCGCCCCCGTGGTATCGACCACCGAAACCGGCCGGGCGGCGACCCGGATCTGCTCGTCACCATGGATGGCCACCGCCCCCGCCTTGCCTTCGGTCAGCACCAGCCATTCGAGCTGCTCCCCCGCCAGCTGGCGGGCATGCTGCCAGGGGTCGCTCACCTCGCCGAGATCGGAGCGGGAGGCCACCAGCACGTGGCAGGGACGGCGTGCCTGCCCCCCCTTGGGATACTGGGCCACTACAAAGCTCTTGCCGAGCATCTGGCGCATGTAGCTGATGATGGAGGTACCGGGATAGTTCACATAGAGGCAATCCACCCCCTCCAGCGGCAGGTCGCCGGGCAGATCGGGGCGCCGCGGGCGGCGCAGTATGGTGCGCTCGCCGGTGGAGTCCACCAGAATGAGCAGCTCGCCGGTCTCGCCGCCAAAGCGCTCCACATGGCTGCAATCCAGCCCGTAACCGGCCGCCTGCTCCAGCAGCCAGTCGCCGGTCTCGTCCAGCCCGATACGGGAGGCGATGGTCACCTCGTGGCCCGCCCACACCAGCCCGATGCCGGTGTTGGCCGCGCCGCCTCCCAGCCTGCGCCCCTGATCCACATATTGCAGCCGGGCCCCCGCCACCAGCGGTTCGGAGAGGGAGAGCACATGATCACAGTTGAGATTGGCAAGCAGCAGAATGCGGGACATAGAGACCTCGGACGATGGAGATAGCCCAAAAGAGACAGGCTGAACCCCGAGTAGAGCCCAGCCTGACAGAAGAGACAACCGGCAGCGATCGGGAATCCGATCGGGATCAATAGATGGGCAGCTCCACCCCGGCCAGCAGCTCGTCGATGCGCGCCTGACTCGGCTGCTGCATCACGCTCTGGATCACCTCCTTGGTGAGATGGGGCGAGAAGGAGCTGATGAAGTCATACATGTAGTTTTGCAGCAAGATGCTCTTGCTGAAACAGATCTGCGCCGGACAGGGTTTGAACAGGTGCTCCAGATTGATGGAGACCAGCCCGGGGCTGTCGGTGTCGTTAGCCACCAGCGAGGAGATGATGCCGATGCCAAAGCCCAGCTCCACGTAGCGCTTGATCACCCCGGCGTCCATCACCGTCATGTAGTAGCTCGGGGTGAGACCGGCGGCATGGAATACCTCGTCCTGCACCTGACGACCAGTGGCGCCACTCTCGTAGCTGAGGATGGGGTAGTGGCAGAGCTGCTCCAGGGTCGGCTTCTTCACCTTGGCCAGCGGGTGATCCTGCGGCACCACCAGCGAGAGAGTCCAGAGGTAGGCGGGCAGCGCAATCAGCTCCTTGTCGAAGCCAATTTCGTGGGCAACGATGGAGAAATCGGAGTAACCCTTGCTGATCTGCTCCTTGCTCGCCGACATCACCGGATGGAGGTGGAACGAGATCTTGGGGTACTTCTTGGTGAAGTAGGTAACCGATTTGGGCAGCAGATAGCGGGCGATGGTATGAGTGGTGTGAATATTGAGGGTGCCCACAGTCGGATCCAGATACTCGCGGGAGATCGCCTTGATCTTGCTCTCAATGTTGAGCATCGCCTCGGCACACTTGATGATCTCCTCACCCACCGGGGTGATGCGGTGCAGATGCTTGCCACGGCGCTCGAAGATCCGCACTCCCAGCTCGCTCTCCAGCAGGCCGATCTGCTTGCTGACCCCGGGCTGGCTGGTGAAGAGCGCATCGGAAGCCACGGACACATTGAGGTTGTGGTCCCGGATCGCGATCAAATACTTCAATTGCTGTAGTTTCAAGGCGTCACACTCTCACACTGGTTTGGCTCAGACAGGTTTGGCTCAGGCCGGGACGGCAATCAAGCCAGACAAACAGGCCGCCACATGGGCGGCCAGTGTACCATCCGATCCCGACATCTCAGCGCTTGATCCTTCATTTTGCTACAAAATCTAGCATCCGAAGGAGTGGCTGACAAACCGGGTTCAGGCCGCGCCAGCCCGCAGCGGCAGGATCCCCAAAAACTGCAGCAGCCACTGCATCATGGTCGCCGAATCCACCTCCCCCTCCAGCGAGGAGAGGCTGCTCTGGTAGCGCTCGTCGGGTAACAGGCCGCGGCGCCGCTCGATCAGCGCCCGGTTGTACTCCACCGAGAACTCCGGATGCCCCTGAATGGCGACGATGTGATCACCCTGCAAAAACATGAAGTTGGGGCAAAAATCGTTGCCCGCCAGCCGGGTCGCCCCCGGCGGCAGCAGTGCCACCTGATCCTGATGGCTGGCCAGAATGCGGATCTGATCCCGCGCTGGCGCCATCCAGGGCTCATCTGCCAGCATGGGGTGCACCGACACACCCAGCCCCCACCCCTTGGTAGACTTCACCACTTCGCCACCCAGTGCCTGGGCGATCACCTGATGACCGAAGCAGACACCGGCCAGCTTGACGTCGGCATCGTGCGCCTGACGGATCCACGCCCGCAGTGCCTGAATCCAGGGGATATCGCTGTAAGCATCGTGGCGCGAGCCTGTGATGAGCCAAGCATCGCACTCGTGCAGATCCTCCGGCAGCTCCCCATCGAGAGCCGACCAGACCTGAAATTCCAGTTCGGGGGCCAGGGCCGCAAAGCCCCTGATAAACATCTCGGAGTAAACGGGACCAAAACGATCCGCCAGATCGGGATCGAGCCGGTCACAATCGAGAATTCCCAATCGCATCTGTTGTTCCTTTACAGAGTTCGCCCCCGCCAATCAACGACCGGCGGGGGCAAGAGGTTAGGCCATGAGCACGCGCCAGCGCGTCACTTCATGGTCGGCATGGAGAACTCGGCACCACTGCGCAGGCTCTGGGGCCAGCGCGCCGTCACCGTCTTCATCCGGGTATAAAAGCGAACCCCGTCCGGCCCGTGCATGTTGAGCGGCCCGAAGATGGAGCGCTTCCAGCCGCCAAAGCTGTGAAACGCCATCGGCACCGGAATGGGGACGTTCACCCCTACCATACCGACCTGCACCCGCGCCGTGAAGTCCCGCGCGGTGTCTCCGTCGCAGGTAAAGATGGCGGTGCCGTTGCCGTACTCGTGCTCGTTGATGAGGCGCAGCGCCGTCTCGTAGTCCGGCACCCGTAAGATGGAGAGCACAGGACCGAAGATCTCCTCGCGGTAGATACGCATCTCTGGCGTCACCTCGTCAAACAGGCAGCCTCCGATAAAGTAACCCTCGTCGTGGCTCAGCGTGCGACCATCGACCCGCAGCGCGGCCCCTTCGGCCACCCCCTGATCCACGTAGCCACGCACCTTGGCCAGATGCTCCTTGCTGATGAGCGGCCCCATCTCGTTCTCCGGGCTCTGACCCAGCCCCGGGCCCACCCGCAGTTTTTCCACCAGCGGTGTCAGCTTGGCCACCAGCGCATCGGCGGTCTCGTCACCCACCACCACGGCCACCGAAATGGCCATGCAGCGCTCGCCCGCTGCCCCATAAGCAGCCCCCATCAGGGCGGAGACCGCCTGATCGAGATCCGCATCCGGCATCACCACCATGTGGTTCTTGGCACCGCCCAGCGCCTGCACTCGCTTGCCGTGGGCCGAGGCGGTGGCATAGATGTACTGGGCGATGGGGGTGGAACCGACAAACGAGACGGCACCCACTCGCGGGTCGGTCAGCAACACATCCACCACCTCCTTGTCACCGTTCACCACGTTGAGCACGCCGTCCGGCAGACCGGCCTCCTTGAGCAGCTCGGCCATCCGCAGCGAGAGGGAGGGATCCTTCTCGGAGGGTTTGAGAATAAAGGTATTGCCGCAGGCAATGGCGACCGGGAACATCCAGAGCGGCACCATGGCCGGGAAGTTGAACGGGGTGATACCGGCGCAAACCCCCACCGGCTGCATCATGGAGTAGCTGTCTACTCCACGGCCGACGTTGAGGGAATGCTCCCCCTTGAGCAGATGGGGAATGCCGCAGGCAAACTCCACCACCTCCAGCCCGCGGGTCAACTCACCCTGCGCATCGGAGAAGACCTTGCCATGTTCGCGGCTGATGAGCTGGGCCAGCTCGTCTCTGTGCTGCTCCATCAACTCCTTGAAGCGGAAAAAGACCCGGGCCCGCACCAGCGGCGGGGTTTGCGACCAGTCGGCAAAGGCGCGCTCGGCTATGGCGATCGCCTCCTGACACTCGGCGGCGCTCGACAGCCCCACGCTCCCCTGTTGCTTGCCGCAGGCTGGGTTGAAGATGGCCCCCTGGCGCTCGCTGCGACTCTCCTGCGGCTGGCCATTGATAAAGTTGCTGACCCTGTATGTCATGTATCCTCCGTGATAACTGACGCAGTAAATGCGCTGAGCAAATCAACGCAAGGCCCCGCCAGTGCGGGGCCATCAAATGGGTTAAGGTTGTACCTGCAGGGCATCCTGCAGCAGGGTGAAGAGATCGTCGATCTGGCTGCGCTCGATGATGAGGGGCGGCGACAGGGCGATGATGTCGCCGGTCACCCGGATCAATGCCCCCTTCTCGAAGCAGCGCACAAACACCTCGTAGGCACGCTTGCCCGGCGCATCCGGGATGGATTCCAGCTCGATGCCCGCCACCAGCCCGTAGTTGCGCACATCCTTCACATGCTTGCAGCCCTTCAGCGAATGTGCCGCCTCCTCCCAGTAGCCCGCCAGATCGGCGGCGCGGCTGAGCAGGTTCTCGTTGCGATAGATCTCGAGTGTCGCGAGCCCGGCGGCCGCCGCCACCGGATGGCCGGAGTAGGTGTAGCCGTGGAACAGCTCGATGGCCCCCTTGCCTGCCGCCATCATGTCGTCATAAATGTGCTTCTGCACCAGCACCGCCCCCATGGGGATGGCGCCGTTGGTGAGCCCCTTGGCGCAGGTGATCATGTCGGGGATGACATCGAACTCCTGTGCGGCAAAGGGGGAGCCGAGGCGACCGAAACCGGTGATCACCTCGTCAAAAATCAGCAGGATGCCGTGTTTGGTACAGATCTCCCGCAACCGCTTGAGGTAGCCTTTAGGGGGCATCAGCACGCCGGTGCTGCCAGCGATGGGCTCGACGATCACCGCCGCGATATTGCTGGCATCGTGCAGGAAGACGATCTTCTCCAGCTCGTCGGCCAGCGCCACATCCTCCTCGGGCAACCCTTTGGTGAAGGCATTTTTGGCGATGTTGAGGGTATGGGGCAGATGATCAACGCCAGTCAGCAGGGAGCCGAACCACTTGCGGTTGCCGGGAATCCCCCCCACCGAGATGCCGCCAAAGCCGACCCCATGATAGCCACGCTCGCGGCCAATCAGTCGGGTACGGGTGCCCTGACCGCGAGCCCGCTGCCAGGCCAACGCGATTTTCAGCGCGGTATCGACCGACTCGGAACCGGAGTTGGTATAGAAGACGTGGCCAAACCCCTTGGGGGCGATCTCCACCAGCCGGTTGGCCAGCTCGAACGGCAGGGGGTGGCCCATCTGGAATGTAGGGGCGAAATCGAGGTGGGAAATCTGCTGGGAGACCGCCTCGGCAATCTCGCGCCGACCATGGCCCGCGTTGCAACACCAGAGTCCGGCTGTGCCATCCAGTATCTTGCGGCCATCCTCTGAGTGATAATACATCCCCTCTGCCGACTTCAGGATGCGCGGCGCCGCCTTGAACTGCTGGTTGGCGGTGAACGGCATCCAGAACGCGGACATGTCGGAGGGCGTATTGATGTCGCTGATCGGTTTCATGGTCACCTCATCCTTAAGGTGTTTAGCAACTGTCGGCTGATGCCTATTAAATTAAACACCTGAATCCATAAAAAAGGGCTCGATATTGCCCTGTCTGGTGCCACCCCTAGCTAGATGCATCAACAGGGTGGTATAAGATATTTAACACAATTTTAATAATAGTAAACAGTCAAGGAGTGTCTATAGATGGATATCGGTCACCGCCTCAAGGCGGTTCGCACCAAGGCAGCCCTCTCCCAGCGCGAGCTGGCCAAGCGCTCCGGTGTGACCAACGGATTTATCTCCCAGATCGAGAAAAATCAGGTGAGCCCCTCTGTCGCCTCCCTGCGCAAGGTGCTGGAAGGCATCCCCATGTCGCTGGCCAGCTTCTTCACCGAAGAGACTGAAATGGGCACCGAAGTGATCTTCCGCGCCGCCGATATGCCGGATCTCGGCACCCATCCCATCAGCTACCGGCTGGTCGGGCACAGCCGCGCCAACCGCGCCATCGGCATGTTGCAGGAGGTGCTGCCACCGGGCGCCGACACCGGCGACGACATGCTGAGTCACGAGGGTGAAGAGTGCGGCATCGTCATCAAGGGCGAAGTTGAAGTGACCGTGGGCGAGCAGATCTACCTGCTGGGCGCCGGGGATGGCTACTACTTCGACAGCCGCACCCCCCACCGTTTTCGCAATAGCGGCGAGCAGGAATGCGTGCTGATTTCGGCCAACACCCCCGCCAGTTTCTGACATTCAGACGCGCATCGGCAGGGGAGCAATGTTTAATGAATTGTTACAAGATGGATTTACAAGCGGCTGGATGTTTAGCATATTGATACGCGGAAACTGACTTTTGCCGGTTCAAGGAGTGAACATGAGTGACCTGACCCTGGCCCAGTGGCAACACAAGGCCGCCCATCAGACCCTTCCCTCGCAAGCCTTTATCAACGGCAGCTATCGGGATGCCGTCAATGGCGCCACCTTCGATTGCATCAACCCGGCCAACGGCAAGCTGCTGACCAAGGTGGCGGCCTGCGATGGCGCCGATGCCGAACTGGCGGTACAGGCTGCCCGTGACGCCTTCAACGACAAGCGTTGGAGCGGCCTGCCGCCGAAACAGCGCAAACAGATCATGCAGCGCTTCGCCGAGCTGATGCGTCTCAACAAGGTGGAGCTGGCGCTGCTGGAGTCGCTGGATATGGGCAAACCCATCGGCGATGCCATGGGCTATGACGCCCCCGCTGCCGCCAACTGTATCGCCTGGAACGCCGAAGCCATCGACAAGATTTACGATCAGGTCGCCCCGGTCGAGGAGTCCGCCCTGGCACTGGTGACCCGCGAAGCGCTCGGGGTGGTTGCCGCCATCGTTCCATGGAACTTCCCGCTGGTGATGGCCTGCTGGAAGCTGGGCCCGGCGCTCGCTACCGGCAACTCGGTCATTCTCAAGCCTTCCGAGAAATCCCCCCTGACCGCCCTGCGTATCGCAGGTCTGGCCAAGGAGGCGGGTATTCCGGACGGCGTGTTCAACGTGCTGCCGGGCTTTGGCCATACCGTGGGCGAGGCGCTGGCCATGCATATGGATGTGGATTGCATCACCTTCACCGGCTCCACCAAGATCGGCAAACATCTGGTGGAGTGCTCCGGCAAGTCCAACCTCAAGCGCGCCTTTATGGAGTGCGGCGGCAAGAGCCCCAACATCATACTGGCCGACGCACCGGATCTGGACGCCGCGGCCAAGAGCGCCGCTGGCGCTATCTTCTACAATCAGGGCGAGGTGTGCACCGCCGCCTCCCGCCTGCTGGTGCAAAACAGCATCAAGCCGCAATTTATGGAGCGACTGCTGGCCCATGCCCGCGAGTGGATCTCGAGCAACCCGCTCGACCCTGCGACCCGTATCGGCGCCATGGTGGATCACATCCAGATGGAACAGGTGCTGCGCTATATCGAGATTGGCAAGCAGGAGGGGGCCAAGCTGCTGCTGGGCGGCAACCGCACCA
This sequence comes from Aeromonas sp. s8, assembly GCF_040907785.1. NCBI lineage: Bacteria > Pseudomonadati > Pseudomonadota > Gammaproteobacteria > Aeromonadales > Aeromonadaceae > Aeromonas > Aeromonas sp. s8. The sequence goes on along the minus strand of NZ_JBFOCL010000018.1, from coordinate 19,822 downwards.
ACATGGAGAGTGGCGGCTTCTATATCGAACCCACCATCTTCGACGACGTGACCCCGCAGATGCGCATCTTCCGCGAGGAGATCTTCGGCCCTGTGCTGGCGGTGACCGGCTTCGATACCCTGGAAGAGGCCATTGCGCTGGGCAATGACACCGACTACGGCCTGGCCGCGGCGATCTGGACGGCGGATCTCAACAAGGCGGTGAAAGGTTCCCGCGCCCTGCGCGCCGGTACCGTGTTCGTCAACAACTGGGACGGTGGTGACATGACCATGCCGTTTGGCGGCTTCAAACAGTCCGGCAACGGTCGCGACAAGTCACTTCATGCGCTGGAGAAGTACACCGAGCTGAAAAGCACCTGGATTCAGCTGGAATAACACGAAAAAGCAGCACTATCGGATCAAAAAGGGGGAGAAATCCCCCTTTTGCATTTTTGGCCTTCCATCACCGGGCTCAATCCTTATAATGATAAAAAAGCCAACATGTTAAATATAAAGACAAAAATGCTATTTTTTCTGGGAAGCGTACTTTTTCTGGTGATCGGTTTGCCCCTGCTGTTCTTCGTGCTGGGGCACGGCGAGGCCTACGTGACCTGGGGCCCCTGGATCTCCGCCATCGCCCTGATGTTGTGGCTGTTGATGGACGTCGACAAGATCCGCCGCGGTAAAGGCTGACCGGCCAGCCACACTCCTCCTATCCCTCAAACTTTGTTTATTCGCTTCTTTCCCCGCAAAAGGATCGCTACACTGATTTTTTGCGATGTTTTCCCGCATCCAACGCTTCAGTAAAGGTCATCCGCATGCCGCAACAGATCCAGCGTCAGGGCGTCATCTACGCCCTGTGCGCCTATACCCTTTGGGGCATAGCCCCCATCTATTTCAAGACCATCTCTGCCGTTCCAGCCGCCGAGATCCTGACCCACCGGATGATCTGGTCCTGCGTGCTGCTGATGGTGCTCACCCTGGCAGGGCGCCAGTGGCACAAGGTGCAGGCGGTGCTGCGCCAGCCAAAAGTGTTGCTCACCCTGGCGTTTACCTCAGTCACCGTCGGCGGCAACTGGCTGCTGTTTATCTGGGCCATCAACAACGGTCACATGCTGGATGCCAGCCTCGGCTACTACATCAACCCGCTGTTCAACGTACTGTTGGGAATGGTGTTTCTGAGCGAGAAGCTGCGCCGCCTGCAGTGGTGGGCAGTGGCGCTGGCCTTTGCCGGGGTGGCGATCCAGCTTATCGCCTTTGGCTCCTTGCCCTGGATTGCGCTGGTGCTGGCGTCGAGTTTTGCCATCTATGGGCTGGTGCGCAAAAAACTGGCCCTCGATGCTCTCACCGGTCTGTTGATCGAAACCATGATCATGCTGCCGCCAGCGGCCATCTATCTGTGGGGCTTTGCCGACAGCCCCACCAGCCATCTCACCCAGAACGACTGGCACCTCAACCTGCTGCTGATCACCGCTGGCGCCGTCACCACGGCCCCCCTGCTCTGCTTCACCGCCGCCGCGACCCGGCTCAAGCTCTCCACCCTGGGCTTCTTCCAGTACATAGGCCCCAGCCTGATGTTCATCCTCGCGGTCACCCTCTATGGGGAAGCGCTGGCGATGGACAAACTGCTCACCTTCGCCTGCATCTGGAGCGCGCTGGTGCTGTTCAGTCTGGATGGGCTGCGCAGCGGCAAAGCCGCGCCAAGCCGGACCTGACACCACCTCACCACCAGCGACCCCGGCTCATCAGCCGGGGTTCTTTTTCGTGCCACCAGCGGCCTTCTGACTGCGACTTCCCCTTCTCTAGGCCGACTCGCCATCAACAGGCCACACCCGAGTCGCACCATCCCGCCAGAGAGCTATGCTATCCATGGAACGGAGCCGAATGGAGGCAACATGCTCAAGCACATTCACGACAGATCCCTGCTTTTTGGTCAGGTTCTGGGGATCATGGTCATTATCACGCTGATCTCCATCAGCTTTTTCGGGCTTTACTCGGTCCGGAGCGCAGCCGATCAGATGGGACAGGGGAAGGATGTGGTAGCCGATATTCTGCCGCCGCCCCTCTACCTCATCGAATCCCAGTTGCAGGTCTACACCCTGCTCCATGCCAAACCGGAAGAGCGGGAGGCCCTGCTGCAAACCCTCACCCGGCTTCAGCAAGAGTTCGAGAGCCGTAACCGCTTCTGGCAAGAGAGCAGCCTGAACGAGCCCCTCAGGGAGCTGCTGCTGGGGGAGCAAAAAGTGCAGGGGAAGCTGTTCTGGCAGTTGCTCAACGACAAATTTGTCCCCGCCATCAAGGTGGGGAACCTGGCGCAGGCGGGCGCGATTGCGGCGCGCCTGCACACCCTCTATAACGCCCACCGGCTAGGGGTGGACGCCACCGTCATCCGCGGCAACGAGTATGCCGCCGAGCAGATGGCCCATCTCGCCAACACCACCCGACTCTGTTACGCCCTGCTGTTGTGCGCCGCACTGCTGGGGGCCGGACTCATCTTCTGGCTGGGACGCCCCACCCAACAGCGGCTGCTGGCCGCTGGCAAGGCCACCGCCGCCATCGCCGAAGGGGAGTTGAACCGCCCCATGCCAGAGCCGGGCCTTGATGCCATCGGCGAGCTGATCCGCCAGATCGGGGCCATGCGTGACCAGCTGGCAACCCTGGTGGAGTCCCTGCAGCGCAGCGCCAGTACGCTGGATGATCGCGCCACCAGCCTGACCGCCATGGCACAACGGCACAACGGCACACCGATGACAGTCAGGCACAGGTCGGGGCGGCCCACCATATCGAACAGGCCATCGAACAGCTCACCCACTCCATTGAACAGGCGGGTAGCCAGCTACATCAGGTAGGGGAGCAAACCCTGCAGTCAGCAGAGCGGGCACAAGAGGCGACGCTCGCCATCCACACCGTGGAACAGGTGATCGGGGAGCAAGTCACAGGAGTGAAGCAGGTCTCCCATACCATTTCGGATCTGGCTGGCCTCTCGCAGCAGATTGTCGGGCTGGCGGGCGCCATTCACGATATTGCGGAGCAGACCAATCTGCTGGCGCTGAACGCCGCCATTGAAGCGGCGCGGGCAGGCGAACAGGGACGCGGTTTTGCCGTGGTGGCGGATGAAGTACGCTCGCTGGCGACCCGCACCGGCAGCGCCACCACCGAGATCAACACCATCATCGGCAAGATCCAGGATGTCAGCCTGCGCGCCGCCAGCGAGATGGATACCGAGCTGGCCCGGGTCGAACAGGCGGTCACTCATACGATGACAGCGCGCCAGAGCGTCGCCCGGATCGCGCAGAGCTGCGAGGAGATCAACCAGCGCATCGCTCAGGTCGATCAGTTGATGAGCGATGAGACCCGGCTGGTACAAGGGATCCACCATCAGGTCGGCGAGATGTCGCGGTTGGCGGCCGAGGCCAACCAGAGCGCCAGTCAGGCCGCCGAAGAGGCGACCATGGTCGCCCAGCACGCCCGTATCCTGACCAGACAGACTCACCACTTCCATCTCGACACCACCCGCCATTGATCCCCGGCGCTGACGGGAGCCAGCGCCCCCCCTTTTTCTCTGCATTGGTTAAATGGGTAGCATTAGACTCCACGAGGGAATAGGATCCGCCCCTCTGAAAACCAACTGCAAGGATCAACTGACATGAATCGAAAATGGTCGCTCCCCATCGTGGCAATCGCGGGGGGAGCGTTACTCTGGCTCGGCAACACCTTTGGTATGAAATGGGCTTTGATGGCCCTGATCGGATTCGGCTTCGGCTTCACCCTCTCCTTCAGCCGCTTCGGCATCGTATTCGGTTGGCGCGAAATGCTGACCAAGCGCAACAGCTACTATGTGCGGGTTCACCTGCTCACCATCGCCATCGAAATTCTGCTGTTCACCACCTTCCTCTCCTTTAGTCACGCCCTGTTTGGCGATGCCATGGTGGGCAACGTGATGGCTATCGGCATTCCCTTCATCGTCGGTGCCTTCCTGTTCGGCATCGGCATGCAGCTGGCAGGCGTCTGCGCCACCGGCACTCTTTATTGCTGCGGCGAGGGGCAACCCCGCTTCTGGCTGGTGCTGATCTGCTACGGCATCGGCACCCTCATCAGCAACCAGTTCCGTCCCGAGCTAGAGGCCACCTTCTCCAGCCATGTGGTGCTGGCCAAGGATTTGACCGGCAATATCTGGAGCGGCATGCTGCTCAACCTGGCGCTGGTCGCCGCGCTGTTCCTGCTGTTTCGCAAGAGCGAACTCAAGCGTACCGGCGAGCTCAAGCCCCTCTTCAGCGGCGGCAATCTGTTCTGGCGCGATGGCCGCTTCACCGTGCTGACCGGCGGCATCATCATCGCCATACTCAACTCCACTGTCGTCGCTCTGCACGGCTCGGCCTGGACCATCACCGGCGCCGTCTATGACATGGCGCTGCGCGGCGCCTCCCTGTTTGGCCTGTTCGAGGGCAACCCCAAGCTGGCACAGCCACTCTTTATCAACCCCATGGTCGGCATGTTCTGGCTCGGTATTCTGGGGGCCATGCTGGCGCGCTGTTTGAGCGGTGGCGGCAACTTCGCCCCGATGCGGATCGGCAACAGTCTGGCCTCCATCCTCGGCGGCCTGCTGATGGGAATGGGCGCCATGTACGCCGCCTGCAACCTCGGCGGCTTCTTCGATGGCACTGCGTCTGGCAGCCTTCACGGCTGGGTCTGGATGTTGATGGCCCTCGCAGGCAGCCTCATCGGCATTCGCCTGCGGCCGCTGTTCGGACTCTGAGGCTCGACATCGTAAACACCCCATAAGAAACGGGAGGCCAAGCCTCCCGTTTTTACATTTACTGCTCCCTTCGCACTGCTTATTGGACAGGCTGGGAAACCCCTTCCAGATGAATTTCCACCCGACGATCCGGTGCCAGACAGGCGATCAGCTCCTGCTTGGAGCGGCTGGCACAGCTGTTGCCAGTGACCGGATTGGCCTTGCCACGCCCCTCGACCCGTACCTTGTCGGCATACAAGCCTTTGGATACCAGATAGCTGGCCACACTCTGGGCCCGCTTCTCGGATAGCGCCAGGTTGTAATTGTCGGAACCGATGCGGTCGGTATAACCGATGACAGTTGCGACGCCATCTTTCGGATTGGCCGCCACAATCTGGCTGAACAAGGCATCGAGCGCCTGATTGGCAGCCGGTTTCAGGATCGCCTTGTTGAACTCGAACAGCACATCGGAACTCAAGCTGAAGGTTTTGGGCTCCACCACGGCTACAGGTGCCGGTTCGGCGGCCGGAGCGGGCGCCGGTGCAACGACCTCGCCACCTTGCTGACCGAAGCGATAGAGCATCCCGAACGAGATCAGGCCGTTATCCATCTCGATACCGGAACGATCGAGAGAGGCATCTCCCAGCGGCGTGGTGTACTGGTACTCCAGACGGGCAGCCCAGTCACGATCGATGGCGTATTCGGCACCCAGCGCACCAACGAAGGCGGCGCCATGCTTCTTGCCGGTCTCGCTGGTATTGGCGAAGCTGATCTCGCTATCCGTCCAGGCATAAGCACCGCCCAGTCGGCCATAAAGATCGAGCACGTTCGTTGCCGGGAAGCTGATCTTCATGGTGGCCTGAATCATCTGGCTCTTGGCTTCGGTCTTGAGGGTATTGGCGCCAGTGCCCGAAGTGGTGTCGTATTTGCCAAGCCAGTCATAACCCAGCTCGAAACCCAGGTTGGGGTTGAGCTGGTAACCGGCGAACAGGCCCAGACCCAGATCATCCGTGTTCTCGCTGGTATTACCCAACGTCTGGGCAATCGACTCGGCATACTGGTTGTGGTCAACGCCATAGTAATTGGACCAACCGGCCTTGCCACCGACATACCAGGTATTGTCCTGAGCGGCGGCCTGCACGGCTCCGGCCGCCAGCAAACCACTGACCAATACGGCAAGCATGGATTTATTCATATTTTCGCCTCTGCAATAAGTCGTTATGGGCGCCTGAGTGCGCACTTTCCCTGTGTGAAGCCGTCAGGCGGCCTCTCCGCTATTCAGGGTATCCCATCCGCACGCAGCCTCAAATGACCAAGCCATCAGGAGTGTGAGCTTGCCAGCAATATCCGGCGTAAAAATCACCTGTGTACCTATTCACACTGTTTTGCCAGTTAAACCATGACGTTGCGTCGTACGGAGTGGACCTATCCATACGCAGCAATAGAAAAGGGAGGCATAACGCCTCCCTCCTGGTGAGTTGTTGCAGCCCCCTTGCTCAACTGGCCAGAAACAGCCGGTAGGCAGGGTCGTCGCTCACCTCTTTCCAGCCGTAGCCAATCTCGCGCAGGTAGTCGTGGAAGGCGGCCACGTCCTCGTCCGGCAGCTCGAAGGCGCAGAGTACCCGACCGTAGTCGGCTCCGTGGTTACGGTAGTGGAACAGGCTGATGTTCCAGCGACAGCCCAGGGTCTCAAGAAAGCGCATCAAGGCACCCGGCTGCTCCGGAAACTTGAAGCTGTAGAGACGTTCACCAAGGGGCCGAGCCGGGCGGCCACCAATCATGTAGCGCACATGATTCTTGGCCAGTTCGCTCTCGGTCATGTTGACCACCGGGTAGCCGTTGCCGCCGAGCTGATCGATGATCTGGCCAAGCTCTTCGTCACCACCGGTGAGGCGCACCGAGACGAACAGCGACGCCTGCTCGGCATCCGCATAGCGGTAGTTGAACTCGGTCACCATGCGCGGCCCGAGCTGACGGCAGAAGTCGAGGAAGGCCCCCTTGCGCTCGGGGATGGTCACCGCCAGCATACCCTCACGCTTCTCGCCAATTTCGCAGCGCTCCGACACGTAGCGCAGGCTGTGGAAGTTGACGTTGGCGCCGGAGAGAATGGCTGCCATCCGGCCCCCCCTGACCTGCTCCCGCTCGCTGTAGGCCTTGAGGCCCGCCAGCGACAGGGCCCCCGACGGTTCGGCAATGGCGCGGCAGTCGTCGAAGATGTCTTTCAGCGCGGCGCAGATCTGATCGTTGGAGACGGTCACCACCTCATCCAGATACTGGTTGCACAGGCGGAAGGTCTCCTCGCCGATGCGCTTGACCGCCACCCCGTCCGCAAACAGCGAGACCCGCTCCAGATTGACCGGTTCACCGGCCGCCATGGCAGCCTTGAGACAGGCGGAACCCTCCGCCTCCACCCCGATCACCTTCACATCCGGCAGCAGTTGCTTGATATAGACCGCCACCCCGGCGGCCAGTCCGCCGCCACCCACCGGCACGAACACGTGGGTGAGGTGGGTATCCTGCTCCAACAGCTCCTTGCCGATGGTGCCCTGCCCGGCGATCACCTCGACGTCGTCAAACGGCGGGATCAGGGTGTAGCCCTCCAGCGTGGCGAGACGGCGGCTCTCGCCGTAGGCCTCGTCGAAGCTGTTGCCAAACAGCATGACGTTGCCGCCCTGCCGGCGCACCGCATCGATCTTGATGTCCGGCGTAGTCTTGGGCATCACGATGATCGCCTTGATACCGAGCTTGGCGGCCGACAGGGCGACCCCCTGCGCGTGGTTGCCAGCTGAGGCGGCGATGACGCCGCGCGCTTTCTGCTCCTCGGTCAGGGTGGCGATCTTGTGGTAGGCACCGCGCAGCTTGAAGGAGTGGACCGGTTGCAGATCCTCCCGCTTCAGGCTGACGTGGTTGCCGAGCCGCTCGGAGAGTTTCTTCAGGGTTTGCAAGGGGGTGACCCGCGCCGCCTCGTAGACGGGGGAGAGCAACACCTTGCGTAGATAATCCGCCGCAGAGACCATGATTTATTCCCCCAGCATTGAGCGATCACGCACCGCGCCTTTATCAGCGCTGGTGGCGAACATGGCGTAAGCGCGCAGGGCAAAGGAGACCTGACGCTGACGATCGAGCGGCTTCCAGCCACGAGCCTCGACGGCGACACGGCGGGCAGCCAGCACGCTGTCGGCCACCTCCAGCACCATGCTGCGGGCCGGGATGTTGATGCTGATGATGTCGCCATCCTCCACCAGACCAATGGTGCCGCCGGAAGCAGCCTCCGGCGAGACGTGGCCAATCGAGAGACCCGAGGTGCCGCCGGAGAAGCGGCCGTCGGTAATCAGGGCACACGCCTTGCCCAATCCCATGGATTTCAAATAGGTAGTGGGGTAGAGCATCTCCTGCATGCCCGGGCCCCCTTTCGGCCCTTCGTAGCGGATCACCACCACCTCGCCCGCTTTCACGGTACCGTCGAGGATGCCGTTCACCGCGCTCTCCTGACTCTCGAACACCCGGGCAGGGCCACGGAAGGTGAGGTTCTCCTCATCCACCCCGGCAGTCTTGACGATGGCGCCATTGACAGCGAGGTTGCCGGAGAGTACGGCAAGGCCACCCTCCTGGCTGTAGGCATTTTCCAGCGAGCGGATGCAGCCTTCGGCGCGGTCCAGATCCAGCTCCGGCCAGCGGCAATCCTGACTGAACGCCTTGGTGGTGCGGATGCCGGCCGGGCCAGCGCGGTAGAAGTCCACCACCTCCTGACTGGGCTGGCGGCTGACGTCATACTCATTGAGCTGTTCGACGAGGGAGCAACCCAGCACGGTACGGGTATCTCCATGCACCAGACCCGCTTTTTCCAGCTGGCCCAGAATGGCGACCACACCACCGGCACGGTGCACATCTTCCATATGGTATTTCTGGGTGGAGGGCGCCACCTTGCAGAGCTGTGGCACCTTGCGGGACATGCGGTCGATATCGGCCATGGTGAAGTCGACACCGGCCTCCTGCGCTGCCGCCAACAGGTGCAGCACGGTATTGGTGGAGCCGCCCATGGCGATATCCAGCGCCATGGCGTTCTCGAACGCCGCCTTGGTGGCGATATTGCGCGGCAGTGCGCTCTCGTCATCCTGCTCATACCAGCGCTTGGCTAGGGTCACGATGCGCTGGCCCGCCAGCTTGAACAGCTGCTCGCGATCGGCGTGGGTCGCCAGCATGGAGCCGTTGCCCGGCTGGGAGAGGCCGAGCGCCTCGGTCAGGCAGTTCATGGAGTTGGCGGTAAACATGCCAGAGCAGGAGCCGCAGGTGGGGCAGGCGCTGCGCTCCACCTGCTCGCTCTGGGCGTCCGAGACCTTGGGATCGGCCCCCTGGATCATGGCGTCCACCAGATCCAGCTTGATGATCTGGTCAGAGAGCTTGGTCTTGCCCGCTTCCATCGGGCCGCCGGAGACGAAGATCACCGGGATATTGATGCGCAGGGCGGCCATCAGCATCCCCGGGGTGATCTTGTCGCAGTTGGAGATACAGACCATGGCGTCGGCGCAGTGGGCGTTGACCATGTACTCCACCGAGTCGGCGATCAGCTCCCGCGACGGCAGGGAGTAGAGCATGCCGCCGTGACCCATGGCGATGCCGTCATCCACGGCAATGGTATTGAACTCCTTGGCCACGCCGCCAGCGGCTTCGATTTCGCGCGCCACCAGCTGGCCCAGATCCTTGAGGTGGACGTGGCCAGGCACAAACTGGGTGAAGGAGTTGACCACGGCGATGATGGGTTTGCCGAAATCCTGATCGGTCATTCCGGTGGCACGCCACAGGGCGCGGGCCCCGGCCATGTTACGTCCGTGGGTGGTGGTGGCGGATCTCAACTTCGGCATTGTCTCTACTCCCTGAATGCCCATATGGGCTCGATGCGTTATGCGGTGATGATACGAGTGGATCTGAATCGATCCTGGTGAAGACTCCTCAGGGAAGCGCTCACCGGAAGCGACTCGGGGAGGCACATCGCCTCCCCTCTCTCATCAGTCGTTGACTGGCGTCAGCCAGCCCCACTTGTCCTCGGTCTGGCCGTTGAAGAGGCCGAAGAAGGCGTTTTGCAGCTGCTCGGTCACCGGGCCACGGCTGCCAGCGCCCACCTTCATCCGATCGACGGAGCGCACCGGGGTCACCTCGGCGGCGGTGCCGGTCATAAAGATTTCATCTGCGACATAGAGCGCCTCGCGGGGCAGCGCCTGCTCACGCACCTCGTAACCCAGATCACGGGCCAGCGTCATGATGGTGTCGCGGGTGATGCCGGGCAGGATGGCGGCGGTAGCGGGCGGGGTGAACAGTACGCCGTTCTTCACCAGGAACAGGTTCTCCCCCGCGCCTTCGCTCAGGTAGCCGTTCACATCCAGCGCCAGCCCCTCGGCGAAGCCGTTGCGCTTGGCCTCGCGGCTGATCAGCTGGGAGGACAAATAGTTACCACCCGCCTTGGCGCCGGTGGGGATGGTGTTGGGAGCGAGCCGGTTCCACGAGGTGACACAGACATCCACTCCGTTTTTCAGTCCCTCTTCCCCCAGATAGGCGCCCCACGGCAGGGCGGCCACCATCAGGTCAGCCTTGGCATCCAGCGGCGGATGCAGCCCCAGCCCCACGTTGCCGACAAAGGCCAGCGGGCGCAGATAGCCGCTCTTCAGGCCGTTCTCGCGCACCACGGTGCGGCAGGCTTCATTCACGTCGGACTCTCTGTAGGGGACGTCCATCCAGTAGATCTTGGCGGAGTCGAACAGGCGGCGGGTGTGCTCCTGTAAACGGAAGATGCAGGTGCCTTTGGGGGTATCGTAGGCACGCACACCCTCAAACACCGAGGAGCCGTAGTGCAGGGCGTGGCTCATCACGTGTATCTGGGCATCCTGCCAGGGCACCAGTTTGCCGTTGAACCAGATGTATTGGGGGTGAGTGGCGGATTGGGAAGGCTGTGACATTGGCTTGGCTCCTTAAGCTCTGATCCGGGGTTGCTGTTCCAGTGCATCGACCCGGGAGACGTCCACCAGCTTCACCAGCTGGCTCCACAACTGCTGGATGGGACGCACCGACTCGACAGTAACCGTGATCCGCAGCTGTTGGCAATCCTGCTCCGCTCTCGTCTCCATAGTGAGGGCGCAGAGATTGAAGCCGCGGTGACGCACCACCCGCAGCACCCGCTCCATCACTTCCGGTCTGGGCTGGGCGTGGATATGCAGGGTGTGCTGTGCAAATGCTGGTTGTGCAAGGGTGTGCGGGTTCATGGGCGTTGCTCCATCATCTGGTGGTTGGCGACTCCCGGCGGAACCAGGGGCCAGACGTTTTCTTCCTCTGAAATAGCCACATGCAGCAGATAGGCGCCTTCGCTTGCCAGCAGGCGATCGAGGGCACCGGCTATCTGCTCCTTGCATGTGATGGTCTCGCCCGGAATGCCGAAGGCGGCAGCCAGGGCGACGAAATCGGGGTTGTCGGAGAGGATGGTCTCGCTGTAGCGGCCGTCGAAGAACAGCTCCTGCCACTGGCGCACCATGCCGAGGCGCTGGTTATCCAGCAGCACCATCTTCACCTTGAGCTGGGCCCGGCGGATGGTGCCGAGCTCCTGCACGTTCATCATGAAAGAGCCATCACCGCTCACCAGCACCACTTCATCCTCCGGGCGCGACATCTTGGCGCCGATGGCGGCGGGCAAACCAAACCCCATGGTGCCGAGACCGGCGCTGGAGAGGTGGTTGCGCGGGCTGGTGAAGCGCATATGCTGGGCTACCCACATCTGGTGCTGACCCACGTCGCAGGCGACCACGCTGGTCTCCGGCAACTTGGCAGATAGCTGTTTGAGCAAAGCCGGAGCGTAGATGGCCTGACCCGGATGGTCGTAGCGAAACGCATATTCGCGGGCCATGGCGGCGCAGTGTTCACGCCAGGGGGCGATGTCGAGAGTTATGGCGAGGCTTGGCAACACCTGCTTGAGATCCGTGGTGATACCCACCTCGGCAGCGCGGCGCTTGCCGAACTCGGCGGCATCCACATCGAGATGGATCACCTTGGCCTCGGGAGCAAACTCCTCCAGCTTGCCGGTCACCCGATCATCGAAACGGGCGCCCACCACCAGCAGCAGATCGCACTGCTGCACCGCGTAGTTGGCGGCCTTGGTGCCGTGCATGCCGAGCATGCCGAGATAAACGGGGCTATCGGGGTCGAGCGCGCCGATCCCCTTGAGAGTGGTGACCGCAGGCATGCCGGTGGCGGCAGCAAAGTCGCGCAACTGCTGCTCGGCATTGGCCATGCCCACTCCGCCACCGACGTAAAGCACCGGACGCTCGGCGGCAGCCAGCAGGGTGCGGGCCGCGGCCAGATCCGAGGGGTTGAGCACCTCCGGCTCTTCCACTGCAAACAGCGGGCTCTGGGCAGGCACGGCGGCCAGTTGCACATCCTTGGGCAGATCGATCAGCACAGGACCGGGCCGCCCTTCGGTGGCGATGGCGAAAGCTTCTGCCAGCACTCGCCCCAGATCGGCGGCATCAGTCACCATGAAGGAATGCTTGGTGCAGGAGAGGGACATGCCGAGCACGTCGACCTCCTGAAACGCATCGGTGCCGATGGCGGCACAAGGCACCTGACCGCTGATGGCCACCAGCGGCACCGAATCGAGCAGCGCCTCCGCCAGACCGGTCACCAGATTGGTGGCGCCGGGGCCGGAGGTAGCGATGCAGACGCCCACCTGACCAGAGGCGCGGGCATAACCGACCGCAGCCATGGCGGCGCCCTGCTCGTGGCGGCAGAGCTGATGGGCCAGACCACCGTCATACAGAGCATCGTAGACCGGCATGATGGCCCCGCCCGGGTAACCAAACACCTGAGTCACACCCTGTTTCTTGAGAGCCTGTACCAAAAACTGCGCGCCGTTCATGTGGAAAATCCTGTCCTTTGGTCGAAAAAAAACCCCCGAGCTGTGAGGCTCGGGGGTCGCTTGTTTCGTTCTGTCCGGTGGTGGGTCTATCCCTTGTTCCGTGCAGCTAAACGAGCCCCGAGCGGTGAGATAATAATCACCACTAGGACCACAATAATGCTGACGAAACGGGAGGCCATGTTCATAGTTACAACCGGAAATCCTGTGAAATTGGGGCGGTTTCTACCGCGAATGGCTATTAGAACTAGCACGGTGATTTTTATTGGGCAAGCCTTTTTTCTGTGACAACCCACTGATTTTGGCTATTCCCCAGCCGGAACTCTGGAATAAAAAACCAACAACAAGCAGTTAGTCAGAACATATATCAACTCAAGGACGGGATTTATGTCATTAGCTGTGGTTTATAGCCGTGCCAGCCTCGGGATCGCGGCCCCGCAAGTTACAGTGGAAGTTCACCTCTCCAACGGCCTGCCCGCCTTCAACATGGTCGGCCTGCCGGAAACCTCGGTGAAGGAGTCGCGAGATCGGGTCCGCAGCGCCCTGCTCAACGGCAATTTCGAGTTCCCGAGCAAACACATCACCGTCAATCTGGCCCCCGCCGATCTGCCCAAGGAGGGAGGCCGTTTTGATCTGGCCATCGCCATCGGCATTCTCGCTGCTTCCAAGCAGATACCGGCAAAATACCTGCTCGATCATGAATTTTTGGGGGAGTTGGCCCTGACCGGAGAAATTCGCCCCGTGCTCGGGGTGCTGCCCGCCGTGCTCGCCTGCCGGGATGCGGGGCGCACTCTGCTGGTACCGCGGGAGAACGGCCCCGAAGCGTCCCTCATTCAGGATGCCGAAGTGCGCACCGCCCACCAGTTGCTGGCCGTCACCGCCTGGCTGGCAGGCCAGTACGAACTGCCCCTGCCGGCCCCCCAAAGCGCGGAGAACCTGCCCGATGTGCCGGACCTGCAGGATGTGATCGGCCAGTCACAGGCCAAGCGGGCGCTGGAGATCGCCGCCGCCGGCAGTCACAACCTGCTGTTCATCGGCCCGCCAGGCACCGGCAAGAGCATGCTGGCGAGCCGTCTGCCCGGCATCTTACCGCCGCTGAGCGAGCAGGAAGCGCAGCAGACCGCCGCCATCCACTCCATCGGCGGCCTCACACCGCGCGCCGGTCACTGGCACCACAGACCCTATCGCACGCCCCACCACAGTGCCTCCGCAGTGGCGCTGGTGGGTGGTGGCAGCCACCCGCGGCCCGGCGAAATTTCGCTGGCCCACAACGGGGTGCTGTTTCTCGACGAGCTGCCCGAATTCGAGCGCAAGGTGCTCGACTCCCTGCGCGAGCCGCTGGAGACGGGCCACATCACCATCAGTCGGGCCGCCCGTCAGGTGGATTTTCCCGCTCGCTTCCAGCTGGTCGGCGCCATGAACCCCAGCCCCTGCGGCCACTATGGCGATGGCCAGACCCGCTCCAGCCCGGATCAGATCCTGCGCTACCTCGGCAAACTCTCCGGCCCCTTTCTCGACCGCTTTGACCTGACGGTGGAGGTGCCACTGCTGCCCAAGGGGAGCCTGACCGGCAAGGCAGAGCGGGGGGAGTCTAGCCAGCAGATCCGCGATCGGGTACTGGCGGCGCGTGAGCGCATGCTAAGCCGCAATGGCAAACTCAACAATCTACTGGATAGCCGTGAGATAGAGGATATTTGCCGCTTATCGGCGCAAGATGCCGAATTTTTGGAGAACGCCATCCAGAAGCTGGGGCTCAGCATCCGGGCCTGGCATCGCATCCTGCGGGTGTCACGCACCATCGCAGATCTGGCCGGGCAACCCGCCATCGGCAAGGAGCATCTTATCGAGGCGCTCGGTTATCGCGCCATGGACAGGCTGCTGTCGCGATTGCGCAGCAGCTGACAGGAGGGAAAAGGGTGAGTCCAACCCCCGTAACGGCTCTGAATGGTCTCACGGGCAATCGGCTGATATTATGGCCACAGATCTGACCACTTGATGGCCCTTTATCGACAGCAAGACGGACCCGACTCATGCCCAACAAGCTGACAGAGCGACTGCGCGGCAGCCTCTCCACCCTGCTCTATTTTTTCAACACCCTCTTCTGGTTTGTCCCCATCTTCTCGCTGGGTCTGCTCAAGCTCCTGCTCCCCCTCAAGGGGTGGCGCACCCTCTGCAACTGGCTGCTGGATGGCTGTGCCAGCTGCTGGATCGGTTTCAACAATCTGATCCAGAAAACCATCATCAAAACCCCTTTCGAGGTGGTCGGAGTGGACAAAGGGCGCCGGAATGAGTGGTATATGGTGATTGCCAACCATCAATCCTGGGTCGACATACTGGTACTGCAGCGGGTTTTTAACCAAAAAATCCCCTTCCTGAAGTTTTTCCTCAAGAAAGAGCTGATTTGGGTACCTTTTCTCGGTCTGGCATGGTGGGCGCTCGACTTCCCCTTCATGCGGCGATATTCCAGAAAATTTCTGGAAAAACATCCCCATCTGAAGGGAAAAGACATTGAAACGACCCGTAAGGCCTGCGCCAGGTTCCGCCACATTCCGGTGAGTGTGATGAACTTCGTCGAAGGCACCCGCTTCACCGGCAGCAAGCATCAGAAGCAGGGCTCGCCCTATCGTCATCTGCTGCTCCCGAAAGCGGGGGGCATCGCCTTTACTCTGGCCGCTATGGGTGATCAGTTGCATCAACTGGTGGATGTCACCATCGCCTATCCGGACGGCATCCCCAGCTACTGGGACTTCATGTGTGGCCGGGTCGGGCAAATCAAGGTTCAGGTCCGCTATTTGCCGATCGACCGCAAGCTGGTGGGGGATTACTTCAATGACCCCGAGTTCCAACAAGAGTTTCAACAGTGGTTGAACGGGATCTGGCACGAAAAGGACCAGACCCTGAGCCAACTGCTGGCAACCAAGGCGCAGTAAACATTCATGCTATCCCTGCTTCCCGGCCCGCTGGTGCTGATCATCAGCGCCGGCCTGACCATCCTTTTCACCGCCTTGTGCGCCAGCCTGATCCTGCTGGTGTCGCTGGCCAAACTGCTGCTGCCGATCCCGGCCTTTGGCCGCGCCTGCAGCCGCCTCAACAACCGCTTCATGCGCCTGTGGCTGGCCTGCAATGCGCTGGTGATCCGCCTCACCACCCGCATCGACTGGCAGGTGGAGGACAGCACCAAGCTGCGCAAGGATGGCTGGTATCTCATCATCAGCAACCATATGAGCTGGACCGATATCGTGGTGCTCGGCCACCTGTTCCGCGACCGGCTGCCGGTGCCCAAGTTCTTCATGAAGCACGAGCTGATCTACATCCCGCTGTTGGGGCTCGCCTGCTGGGGGCTCGATATGCCCTTTATGCGCCGCTATTCGCGAGAATTTCTGTTAAGAAATCCGCACCTGCGCGGCAAGGATATCGAGACCACCCGCAACGCCTGCGAGAAGTTTCGCCACATCCCCACTACCGTCATCAACTTCGTGGAAGGAACCCGCTTCACCGAGCAGAAACGGGATGCGGCCCGCTCCCGCTACCGCCATCTGATGCCCCCCAAAGCGGCGGGGCTGGCCTTTACGCTGGCAGCCATGGGCGAGCAGTTCGACAGCCTGATCAACGTCACCATCCGCTATCCGGACAACGCCGAGACCCCGTTCAAGGACTTCCTGATGGGGCGGGTAAAACGCATTCAGGTGCGGATTGAGGAGCTGCCGGTGGATGAGGCGCTGATTGGGGATTACTTCAACGACAAGCAGTTCAAGCGCGGTTTTCAGGAGTGGCTAAACCAGCGCTGGCAGGAGAAGGACGAGGTGCTGGAGGGGTGGCAGAGCGGTCAGGCGCCGCTGCCGGTTGCCGCCAAATCCGGGGATGAATCCAAAGAGAGTGCCGAGGCCAACTCGGCCAACTGATCTTCGGAAAAGACCACAATCCCGTGGCGGCGCAGCAGGGCAGTGGTCTTGCCCTCGCCCGCCACAGAAACACCTTCGAAGCGGCCGTTATAGATACGGCCGCTGCCACATGAGGGGCTCCCCTCTTTCAGCAAGGCGAAGCGAATACCCTGCGCCTGACAGATTTCCAGCGCCAGCTCGGCGCCACGGCCAAACTCGGCAGTCACATCCAGTCCACTCGCCGTCACTACCCGATCGCCCTGCCGCTCGGCAGGAGGGCGCGGAGTTGGCAGACCGCCCGCCACTTCGGGGCAGAAGGCCAGCACCCGCCCCTCGGCACCCAGCGCACTCAGCCAGTCGCTGACGATCCCCTTGCTCTGACCGTCGTAACGCACCGGCTGACCCAGCAAGCAGGCACTCACCAGCACCTTGTGCACGCCGGTCTCACTCATGCTTCCGCTCCATGCATCACCTGATCGAACATCACGCAGCAGGGACTCTCCAGCCGATAGAGAATGGCGGGGCGCTGTTTGCCGGTACGCTTGCGACCGGTATCCACCAGAATGTCGGCGCGATGGATCCGCTTGCGAAATGCCGCCGTATTCATGGGTGTTTGCAGGATGATTTCGAAGGCGCGCTGCACCTCGGATAGGGTGAACTCGGGCCCCAGCAGTTGCAGCGGCAGGGTGCTGTAGCGGCTCTTGATCCGCAGCCGCTCCAGCCCCTTGGCGATAAGCTGGACATGGTCGAAGGCGAGGCTCAGCCCCGGCAGGTTGGCGAGCGGATGCCAGCAGCCGTGGATCGCTTCCACTTCCGGATCCACCAGACAGAGATAGACCAGGGTCGTGGACCAGCCGCGGGGATCCCGCTCCAGATTGCCGAGGGTGCAGACCTGCTCGCTGTAGCAGTGACCGAGCCCCCACTCCGCCAGCAGACGGCGCTGGGCGGCATCCAGATCCCGATCCCGGGTCTCGTCGATGCGCAGCGCAGGCAGTTGCCAACAGTGGGCAAAGGGGGGGCGATCGCGGGTCTCAAGCAGCAGCTCTAGCCGCTCCTCATGCAACCGCAGCACCACCATATCCAGACTCATTCTCAGCATGCCGATCGCCCTGCTCGCCTTCCATTAATGTTTGGTAGATAATATCACACGAATAGTATGTGCAGGAGCCAATCATGGGAACCGTCGCCAGCCTGGATATTGATGCGCAGAAGGGCTTTACCCCCCTCTGCCCGAACGAACTGCCCGTCGCGGGCGGTGATGATATTGTGGCTGCGCTCAACGCTCAGGCCACCCTCGCCACGCTGCGGATCGGCAGCAAGGACTCTCACCCCGCCAATGCCGACTGGGCCGTTTCTGACCCCGCAGGCATGCTGTTGCCGCTGGACCTGCCCAACGCCGACCTCACTTGGCCGGTGCACTGCGTACCGGGTAGCAAGGGCTTCGAGCTGCTCGACGGCCTGCCCGCTCCCATCGACTATGACTTCTTCGTCTGGAAGGGGGTCGAACCGGATCTCCACCCCTACGGCACCTGCTTCCATGACCTGGCCGAACGGCGCAGCACCGGACTCATCGAATTTCTGCAAGCCCGCAAGGTCGATACCGTACTGGTCGGCGGTCTCGCCACCGACTACTGTGTCAAAACCAGCGTGCTGCAACTGCGCCGCGCAGGTTTCCGGGTGATCGTCCATCTCGATGCCTGCCGTGGCATCGCCCCCGAGACGGTTGCCAGCGCCCACACCCAGATGATCGAAGCTGGCGCCGAACTGGCCCAGACCCTGATCGATGTACAACGCCTGCTGGACGCCTGATATGCCACCGATTCTTACCAGCCTGCTCGATACCGACGCCTGCACGTTACATATGCGGCAGGGGAGCTCCATCGTGCTCACCAGTCTGCGAGGAGCCTGATATGCCCCCAATCCTCACCAGCCTGCTCGACACCGACGCCTACAAGCTGCATATGCAGCAGGCGGTGTTCCATCGCTATCCGGATGCCGAGGTGGTGGCCGAGTTTCACAGCCGCAATGAAGAGGATCTGCTGCCCATGATGGGGCAGATCGAGGAGCAACTGCGCCTCGCCGGTTCCCTGCGACTGACCAGGCCAGAGCTCGATTTTCTGGCCGAGCGTCCCTTCTTCACCCCTGACTACCTCGACCACCTGCGCCGCAAGCCGCTCGACGCCTCGCTACTCAAAGTGTTCGAGCAGGATGGCCGCATCAATGTGCGGGTCGAGGGCCCCTGGCAGGATGTGATCCTGTGGGAAATCCCGGTGCTCGCCATCATCAGCGAGATGCGCAACCGCTTCCGCTATCCCCAGTTCGGCGTCAGCCACGCGCTGGAGCGGCTCGATCAGAAGATCGACAAGCTGGAGAAGGAGCTGAGCAGCGACGAGATGAGCGAGTTTAACCTCATCGACTTCGGCACCCGCCGCCGCTTCTCTCACGCGGTACAGGATGCGGTAGTGGGTCGCCTCAAGGAGCGGCTGCCGGCGTTTCGCGGCACCAGCAACTACATGCTGGCCCAGAAGTACAAGCTGCCCGCGGTCGGCACCCAGGCCCATGAGTGGTTCCAGGCGCACCAGCAGCTCGGCTTCCCGCTGGAGCACAGCCAGCGCGCCGCCCTCACCAGCTGGCTGGACGAGTTCACCGACCATCTCGGCATCGCCCTGACCGACTGCATCACCATGGATGCCTTCCTGCGGGACTTCGACTTCGAGCTGGCCAGCAGCTATCAGGGCTTGCGTCACGACTCCGGCGATCCCGTGGTGTGGGGCGAGAAGGCGATCAGCCACTATCAGCGCCTCGGCATCGACCCCACCGACAAGACCCTGGTCTTCTCCGACGGGCTCAACCTCGACAAGGCGGTGCAGCTGTTCCGTCACTTCCGTGGTCGCATCAACACCAGTTTCGGCATCGGCACCAAGCTCACCTGCGATCTGCCCGGTGTCAGCCCGATGAACATTGTCTTCAAGCTGATCGAGTGCAATGGCGGCCCGGTCGCCAAGATCTCCGACAGCCCGGGCAAGACCCTCTGCCGGGATGCGGAGTTTATCCGCAACCTCAAACAGGCGTTCCACGTCGGGGTCTGATCTTCGAGATCGCCAGAAAACAAAAAGCCCGCCGGTTCGCACCGGCGGGCTTTTTTAATCAACTTGTCCCGTCCTGAATATGGTTTACACCTTTCCCCCACATAAATGGAGAGCCCGATGGGACAAGGTGTGAAACGGACACAGCGCGATTACTCGCTGACTTTTAAACTGGCACTGGTCGAGCAGATTGAAAAAGGCGAGCTCACCTACAAACAGGCTCAGGTGCGTTATGGCATTCAGGGCCG
>NZ_JBFOCL010000017.1:0-107403 GCF_040907785.1 Aeromonas sp. s8 | reverse complement strand
TGATCTGCGCCGGAGTGCCAGCAGGCCGCAACTGCTACAGGTAGCGTGAAATGGAATCCCGCCCCTAACGAGCTCGATTGTCGGCTGACAACGGGCTGATCTGCACCAGAGAACCCGCTGGCCGGAACTGCTACAGGTATCGTGAAATGGAAACTCGCCCATCCAGTGACGACGATTGTTAGCTGACAACGGTCTCGGTGGCCGCTGGCGATCCAATTATCGATATCATGAATGGCAAAAAGGGCAATAGATAAGTCTCGATGAGGTCAGATTGGAGTAAGCAATCGAGGACTAAAAATCATTTTTAGCCGTGTAGTGGCTCCCTACCAAATAATCTGAACAACAAGCACCCAATCAGGCTAAAAAAGAATCTTTCCGACAGCAAAACTACTCAGCTGTTTATTTTTATTAGTATTTTTATATAATGCGCGCACGTCCCAGTGGCACAGCTGGATAGCGCGCGCCCCTCCTAAGGGCGAGGTCGCAGGTTCGAATCCTGCCTGGGACGCCATCTCGTAACCTCATTTCACCCCCAATAATGCATTTGCGCATGCGTTGCAAGTATTATTTTGCGCTATTTCAGCGCTATTCAAATCCAAAAATTCACTTAAACCATTGTTTTTTAACGATATTTTTTATTCAAAAGCTCTTATAACCATCCCCTCCTAAGGGACAGGCCACTGGTTCGACTCCAGTCGGGAGCGCCATATAAAACAAGGGGTTGGCATCATCACGATGCCAACCCCTTGGTCGTTTTTGGCGACAATGAATCCGACCATCCAACCGTAATGACCCTCTCCTTTCTGCGTTCAGAGCATGCGCTCTCTGATAGACTGCTTCTCTTCGGCTTGTCTTTGAGGCCAAGCCCTTTTTCATCTTGCAAAGGAGTGTTGGATGTCCGGATGTTCCTGGTGGGATAGATCCACCGGTTTTGCCTTGCTGACCATTGTGCTGTGGGCTTCACTGGCGGCGCTGACGTCACGGGTCACCAGCGTGTCACCACTGGTGCTGGTCGGGCTGGTGCTGTTTTTCTGCGGGGTCGGGGCCTTGCCGTTCTGGCGCCAGTGGCGTGCTCGCCCTATTACCTGGCTGGTGACGGTTACGGCATTGCAGCTCTACCACCTGCTGCTCTTTATGAGCTTTCGCCATGCCCCGGTGCTGGAGGCCAACCTCATCAACTACCTCTGGCCGCTCTGCATCATTCTGTTCACCCCGCTGTTGTTGCCCGGCCATCCACTCCATGCCCGTCATCTGCTGGCTGGCGCCTTTGGTCTGGCGGGCTCCATGCTGGTGATGGTCAATGGCGAGCTGCAACTGCAACAGACCTATCTGCCGGGATACCTGCTGGCACTGGGCGCGGCTGTCGTCTGGGGGGCCTATTCGGTGCTGTCACGCCGTCTGCCACCGGCACCTGCCGTGGTCACTGCGGCAGCCTGCCTGCCCGCAGGTTTGCTGGCTCTGCTGCTCGCCCGTCTGCTGGAGGGGCCCCTGCCACTCGCGCAGATCCCCACCAGTGACTGGAGCCTCATCATCGGGCTGGCGCTGGGCCCCATGGGGGCAGCCTTTGTGACCTGGTATCTGGCACTGCGAGACGGCGATCCACGCCGGATCGGTGCCCTTGCCTACCTGACACCGCTGCTGAGCACCTTGCTGCTGGTGTTGCTCAATGGAGAAGCGCTGACCTCGCGCCATCTGCTGGCCGGTGCACTTATTATGGGAGGCGCCCTGCTCGGTATGCTGGGCCAACGCAACAGCGCTCAGGTATCCCGAGCCAGTTAAGCCGGCAAGATAGGGCTACCTGACCGTGCTGTCATAAAAACGCCATCATCCCTGTTTAGGCTCTGGCCACGCTCCCCCATGGTCTGTGCTGACAGGAATTACCCCGTGAAAATCGCCCATTACGCCACCCTATCCTCCCTTGTTTTGTTACTGGTTGCGGGAGGACAGGCGCTGGCCCTCTACCACGGCTGGCAACAGCTTGCCCGCACCAATCAGGCCCAGCATCAGCACGAGACGCTGCAACAACTGGTGACGGTGACCCTGCAAAACAGCCTGCGTGACTACCTCAACAGCGGCGATCCACAGCAACTGACCGCTGCGGAGAAGATCCGCCAGCAAGCACTCTCCTCACTGGCCGCTCAGGATGATGCCGTGGCGGCCCCGCTCAGACAGCAACTCGAACAGATGGCGCAGCGCATCGCGCACGACTATCAGGCCGCAGGCAAGCTCTCGGGCAACAGCCAGCTGCTGCTGCAAAATGCGGAGAGTGAGCTGGGCAGCCAAGCCATGGCGCTGATCCGCTATGGGGAGCAAGGCGCCAGCACAGAACAATCTGCCGCAGCACAGCAATATCGCCGCGGTGCGGCCGAGATCCTGGCTGGCCTGCCGCGCCTCGCCCATTTGCGCCAAAGCTATATGGAGCAGGGCAATGAAAAGCTGCTCGAAGGGATCCGCTTTGAGCTGGAGGCACTGCAAAAACAGGCGCAAGCGCTGCAAGCCTTGCCGCTGCTCGGCCTGTATGAAGAGGCGCCCGCCGATGAGTTCACCCTAGGGGAGCCGGTACGCAAGGAGCTGGGAGATCAACCGCGCAGCGAATTACGCTCGCTGCTGGGCCGCTATCCGCAGGAGCTGGCCAACAGCCGCACGGCGCTGCAACAGCAACAGGCTGGCCGCCAGACCGTGCAGCAAGACATCATGGCCATGTTGCAAGCGACCAGACAGATGGGGGAACAACTTGCCCGCGAACGGCAAGCCGTCAATCAGGAGCTGGCCACCATCCTCGGCACGCTCGCGCTCTGTCTGGTGATAGTCGCCCTGCTGTTTGCGCTGGTGCAACGACGTTGGCTGCTCACCCCCTTGTTGCGACTGCGCGGAGCTTTTATGCAACTCGATCAGACGGGGCAGGCCGAGCCGTTGCCTGCCGGGCGCGATCGCAACGAGTTGGCCGATATTGTTGCCAGCTACAATCGGCTGATCGGTCGTCTGCAACTGGACCAACAACAGAAAGAGGGGCAGCTGTCAGCGGTATCCCTCAGCCTGCAAGGAATGGTCAGCCAGGTTGACGAGATCCATCACAGCCCCCGCACCACCGAACAGGTGGTCGACGAGAGCGGCCAGATGATGGATGAGCTGAACCAGCTGGCCGGAGAGGTCCATCAGGTCGCTGCCGACATCGCCCAGCATGCCCACCATAACGAACAGGCGATGAGCCAGAGTGAAGATCTGGTGGGCAGCATGCTGCACGCTACTCATCAGACCGGACTGGCGATTGACGAGAGCGATGAGGCGCTGCAAGCCCTCACCCGCTCGGTTGCCGATGTGACGGCCATTGTCGATGTGATCGGTCATATCGCTCAGCAGACCAACTTGCTGGCCCTCAACGCTGCCATCGAAGCGGCCCGCGCAGGGGAACAGGGACGGGGCTTTGCGGTGGTCGCCGATGAAGTACGCCACCTCTCGGCCAATACCCAGCAATCCCTCAACCAGATCACCGATATTCTGGGGCGCCTGACCCAATCCGGCGAACAACTTGGCACTGTATTGAACCGAATCACCAGCGAATCAAGCCGCCAGCGGGCACAGGCGGAACAACTGCGCCAGACTACCCAGGCGGTGAGGGAGATCGCCCGCAACACCGCAGTGATCGCCCTGCAAGGCGCCGACAATGCCAAAAGTCAGGAACACAAGCTGGCCAGTTTTGCCGGTCTGATCACCCGTATCCATCAGCATGCCCGTCAGGTGAGTCAGCTCTCGGTGCAGGTCTCCTCCCATATTCACCATCAGGCGCAGCAGATCCCCCGCATCCTCGGCCAGCAAGGCTGAACCCTATTCGCTTCACATCTTTGCCAGATCACTTTCCCTCGACCAGAGGGAAAGTTTTTTTGTAGCACAAAATTATCTGTTATCGGCAGGTTAACTGACACCTCTTCCCCCGTACCGGATGAAAACCCGCATTGGCGCTGGCCGCAGCCTCAAGAAAACGCTCTCATCACCGTGATACCTGCCATGAGGCTGTTTACGACCTTGCCCATGATTATTTGCACTCGGTCATACTTTTGAAACGTTGAGGGAACTTTTCATTGATATTTCGCACCGCGAACGTACTCTTGGGGTTGTCCGATAGCCAAGAATCGGAACATAAAAAACAACATGTGATGATCAGGACTGCCAACTACAGATGTGCCAAGACATCCGGGTTTGCAGGTAGCCAAGACAAGATTTTTTGCCCTTCGGGGTTTTGATTGCAATGCCAATACCGAGCGGTAGGCCCGATGCCAACTGCCGGAAAAAAAGCTAAGTCCATAAAATCAGGAGCAATAAAAATGGAAAAAGTGATCTTCAAGCGCGCCGCTTTGAGTGCCGCTGTGGTAGCCGCTCTGGTCGCCCCCGGTATGGCGTTGGCAGCTCAGGACATGATGAGCCCGGAATATGGCCAGTCCTATGAAACCTTCGTCAAAGACTCCAAACTGACCGGCGGTCTGTTCTACTTCCAGCGTGATCGTCAGCGCATCGATGGTGACCCGACTGCCGCCAAGAAAGAAGGTAAATACCAGTCCAACCTGAGCCATTCCACCGTTCAAGCCGCTCTCAACTTCAACTCCGGTTATGCCTGGGACACAGTAGGTCTGGATCTGGGCGGCTTCGGTGCCTATGACCTGGCCGTTACCGAAAACCACCCGGTCAACCAGGAAAACGAATTCTCCTTCGCTGGCCGTTCTTGGGGCAACAACGCCAAAGATGGCTCCCCTGAAGGTGGTTTCAGCCTCTCCAACGCAGCGATGAAGCTGAAATTCCTGGACGGCGGCATCACTGCCAAGGGTGGTTATACCCAGCTGTATGTCCCTGGCCAAATCGGTGTTAACTGGTCTTATCAGCCGGGTACCTATCGTGGTGGTCAAGTTGAAGGTAACTTCGGTGGCCTCTACCTGACCTACGCCATCGCTGACGAGTACAAGGCGCCCTGGTACAAAGAGACTCAGGTCTTCTCCCGTGCCAAAGCGTGGATGGATCCGTTCGCTGATGAAAACGTCATCGACTACATCCACGGTATCGCGGCTCGTTACACCTTCGAAAATGGCACTGCAGTGACCGGTTCCTTCGGTCAGTCCGAAGGCTATATGGATAGCTACCACTTCAAACTGGCTCACAAGTTTGACGTACTGGGCGGCCTCTCCACCAGCTACCAGTTCTATGGCTCCGAAACCGAAACCTACATGATGGGCGGCAAGGCCATCGAGACTTATGACGGCCTGGCATGGCAACAGGCGCTGACAGCGGCCTGGGGCATGGGCCCGTACGGCTTCCGTCTGGAAGGTCTGTGGACCAAAGCTGAAGGTGCGGAAGGCAACTACCTGCCCCGTCTGACCCGTGGCTACGCCAACTCCCAGGGCGCCAACGAAATTTGGTGGGATTCCCGCTCTGACTGGAACGCAAACAACGAGAAAGCACTGTTCTTCGGCGTGACCCGTTCTCTGGATGACCTGGTTGGTGCGCCTGGCTGGTCCGTCGGTGTATCCGGTGCTTACGGTTGGGATATCGAAACCGGTCAAGGCAAGAAAGCAGCCAACGGTGAAGATACCGAATGGGCAGCCAACTTCGATGTCACCTATACCGTACAGGATGGCAAGCTGAAAGGCACCCTGTTCAAACTGCACTACACCGACTACAACAACGACATCAGCCAGGGCGGCGGTTGGACCGATTACCCCAACATCTTCGCCTCCGAGCACGACGTCAAGTTCCACATCATCATGCCGCTTACCTTCATGTAATCAGGCAATACGATGTCAGCAAACCGGGCCACTTGGCCCGGTTTTCTTTTTGCCAGTTGGCAGGCTAACATGCGAACCAGATAAGGATTTTATCCGCTCACCCGCCAGCACGCTTTTGTCAGCAGTCACAAGGACGCCATCATGCCCCGTTTTGTTCTGATCACCGGTTGTTCCAGCGGTATTGGCCTCGCCGCCGCGCAAGCGCTCGGGCAGCACGGTTTTACCGTGATCGCCTCGGCGCGCAAGGCGGAAGATGTGACCCGTTTGCAGCAACAGGGATTGCTGGCGGTACAGCTGGATCTGGCGGACCCTGCTTCCATCGAGCTGGGTGCCAGTGCGGCGCTCCATCTGGCAGGCGGGCACCTCTATGGCCTGTTCAACAATGGCGCTTATGGCCAACCCGGGGCGCTGGAAGATCTGCCCACCGAGGCGCTCAGGGAACAATTCAATACCAACCTGTTTGGCTGGCACCATCTGATCCGTCAGGTGCTGCCGCCGATGCTGGAGGCCAAAGAGGGTCGGATAGTGCAGAACAGCTCGGTACTGGGGCTGGTTGCCATGAAGTATCGCGGCGCCTATAACGCCAGCAAATTTGCACTGGAAGGTTATAGCGATACCCTGCGCCTTGAACTGGCGGGTAGCGGGGTACATATCAGCCTGATTGAACCGGGCCCCATCGATACCCGTTTTCGTGCCAATGCCCGCAGCGCCTTCTTGCGCCACATCGACCCGGCCCAGAGCCGTCATCAATCGGCCTACCGCCAGACCCTGACGCGGCTGGAAAAAGAGGGAGCCACCAGCGGCTTTACCCTCCCAAGCGAAGCCTGCATCCCGCCGCTGCTCCATGCGCTGACCCACGCCCATCCCAAGGCACGCTATCCAGTGACCACTCCGACCCGGCTGTTTGCCTTCTTGCGACGGGTATTGCCCACTCGCTGGCTCGATATACTGCTGGCCAAATCGGCCTGATCCCGTGATTGACGACAAGCATCCTGCCGCCCAAGTGGTGTTAGCCGGGTAGCGGCGTCCCCCGCCCCGCCAACTTCAATAGTGCTCGCCATTGCTGTAGTAGGCGCTCTTGACCAGAGGGATCACCTGCACCACCACATAGGTCTGCTCCCCCAGCACCCGTTTCAAATGGCGCGTGATAAGGCGCGCGGCGGCGTCCTGCATCTCTTGTGGCCGCTCGAACCAGTACAGCTCGACAAACGGAAAACCCGTCTCTGGCTCGCCGTTGCGTATCCAGCAGCTATCAATCCGCTCCATAGTGACAAACTCCGGCTTGCCGCCGGTCAGCTCGCAAAGCTCGGCCAGCAGCGGGCCGCTCAGCTGTTGCAGGGTCTCGAGCGTCACGGCGCGAAAACGAAGATGGGGCATGGCAAACCTCTTGGTTATCTGAAATGAGGACTTATCATAGGAGTTATTGTCAGCAAGAGAAGTCACCCGGCGCACATTAAGGATCCCCATGAGATTTCATCGCACCCTCTTTGCCTTCCTGCTCTGCCTGCTGCTACCGCTGCACGCCTTTGCTGATCCCGCCTTCTATCGGGTGAGCAAGGGCAACCAGCAACACTGGCTGCTGGGCTCCATCCATGCAGGTAAACCAACCCTCTATCCTCTGCCCGAGCCGGTCGAGCGCGCCTGGCTGCAGAGCCGCTCACTGGTGATGGAGGTGGACATGAACAGCATCACGCCGGATCAGTGGCAACAGACCGGCTCCCTCACCCGACTGGTGGATGGCAAACCGCTCAAGGATCATCTGCCTGCCGAGCTCTATCAACGCACCCTGATGGCGGGGGCCCGCTATGGCATCGACGAGGCGACCCTCGCCACCCTGCGCCCATGGTTTGCCGCCATTACCCTGACCCAGGTCGCCATGGCCCGCTCCGACTTCAAGAGTGAACTCGGGATAGACCAGCACTTTGCCACCCGGGCCGCCAAAGAGAGCAAACCGGTGGTGGGCTTTGAGACCCTGCTGGAGCAACTCGGTTATCTGGCCAGCGTGGGTGACAACCAGACCCTGATGCTCGCCAGCACCCTGGATGAGCTGCCGATGCTGGAGACAGGTTTCGCCGCCGTGATGAAGGCCTGGCAGCAGGGAGATGAGTCGACGCTGATCAATCTGCTCAAGGAGGAGATGGCTCCCCCCGCGCTGCAAAGCTGGATGGAGCAGACCCTGCTGGCCGAGCGCAATCACAACTGGCTGAAGAAATGGTCCACCCTGCCCAACGAGAGCTTTATCGTGGTAGGCGCCCTGCACCTTTACGGCGAGCAGGGGTTGCTGGCGTTGCTGGAGCAGCAAGGGTGGCGCATTACCCCGCTCACCACACCGGGCCCTGTGCAGGCTCGGTCGCAAGGAGTCCAGTGAGAACGATCACAGATCGCGCTGGTTATTAAACAACCTGCAAGGGAGTTGATCGGGATCATCCCGGACGGGGCAAAGAGGTATTTATCATGCCTGTCATCAACCGGGTGACAGGAGCAATAAAATGGACTTTTGGCTGGACCTGATGTTTGGCAACAGCGTGGGATTGATGTCGATGCTGGTGATTATCGGCACCTTCTTGCTCATCAGCTCTTACGCGGCCTACTTCATCTACAAGGTGATGCACTCGCAACCGCCTCATTCACAGCAACCCCATTCTCAACAGCCCAAAGAGGGAAAATAATCCTCTGACCACAGGCGGCAGTTCACACTGACCGCCTGTGCTGTTTTATGGTTCGCGACTGTGCTTCCCGGGCCAGGCAGCACCAGTGTCCATGCCGGGCGCCCCTTATCCCCTCCCCCTTTCCCCGTTTTCTGTGCCGGTTGCGGCCGTTATAATGGCCCCCACTTTTTTTTATGGGGAGCCTGCCGTGTCTCATAACGACGAACTCTCGCTATTCATGAATGAAGTGGCCGACGTGCGGCCCATTCGCAGCGACAATATCCATCCCCATGCGGCCAAATCCGCCCCGACCGAGGCGCAGCTCGCTCGCCGTCAGGCTGCCACCGCCGAGCAACTCGCCCTCGACCACCTCACCATGGAGGCCATCGAGATGCGCGATCCGCACGAAATCGTCGGCTTCAAGCGTGATGGGGTGCAGGAGGGGGTCTACAAGAAGCTGCGGCTCGGCAAATACGAGCTGCAGGCCAGCCTGGACTTGCACCAGAAAACCCTCAATGAGGCACGTCAGACGCTGGTGCAGTTCATTGCGGATTGTGAAGTCCGGGATATCCGCTGCCTGCTGATCCTGCACGGCAAGGGGGAGCGCAGCACCCCGCGTGCCCTGCTGAAAAGCTATGTGAGCGCCTGGTTGCCGCAACTGCCCGCCGTCATGGCGATCCACAGTGCCGAGCGTCGCCACGGCGGCAGCGGTGCCCTCTATGTGCTGCTGCGCAAAAGCGAACGCAAAAAAGCGGAAAACCGCGAGCGGCACCAGAAGCGGCTCGGCTAACCCGCCTCTCGCCACTACGCCTTTGGCCTACCTGCATGATGGTGGTCAACGATGCGGCGGCGGTGTTAGCATCGAACGGCCCCGATCATGCCAGGTACGGGGCGGCATACCATCAGGGACGATAACAAGGACAATCCCATGTCATATCAAAAGCTTGAACAACATCAGCAACAGATCCACCGCTTTAGCCACCTCGCCGCCATCTGTGGCTGGGATCAGGCGGCCATGATGCCGGAAGGGGGCAACGATACCCGCGCCGAAGCGATGGCCGAACTCGGTCTGCTGATCCACCAAAAGCGCACCGCTCCCGAGCTGGGCGACTGGATTGCCAAGGCCGAGAGCGAACCGCTCGATGAAGTGCAACGTGCCAACCTCGGCGAGATCAAGCGCCAGTGGCAAGATGCCAGCCTGCTGCCCGGTGAGCTGGTCGAAGCGCTGTCGCTCGCTGGCAGCAAGTGCGAGCACGCCTGGCGCAGCCAGCGCAAGAACAACGACTGGGCCGGCTTTGCCCCCAATCTCGAGGAGGTGGTGAAACTCTCCCGTGAAGTAGCGCAACTGCGGGCCGATGCGCTTGGCGTGCGCCCCTACGACGCCATGCTGGCCCTCTATGAGCCGGGCATGACCAGCGCACGGCTCGATCAGATCTTCGGCGATCTCGCCAGCTGGCTGCCGGCTCTTATCCAGACCGTGAGTGAACAGCAGAAGGGCGATGCCCTGTTGCTGCCGCAAGGCCCCTTCCCCATACCGACCCAGCAGGCGCTCGGTCAGGAGGTAATGGGGCTGCTCGGCTTTGATTTCGCCCACGGCCGGCTCGATGTGAGCAGTCACCCCTTCTGTGGCGGCGTGCCGACCGACGTGCGGATCACTACCCGCTATAACGAGCAGGAGTTTGTCTCCAGCCTGATGGGCATAGTGCACGAGACCGGTCACGCCCGTTACGAGCAGGGGCTGCCGCGCCATCTGCTGGGTCAGCCGGTGGCCGAGGCGCGCTCCATGGCGATCCACGAGAGTCAGAGCCTGTTTTGTGAAATGCAGCTGGGGCATCATCCAGCCTTCCTCGCGCTGCTGGCGCCACGTATTCGTCACCACTTCGGCGAGCAGGCGGCGTTTGCGCCGGACAATCTGGCCAAGCTCTACAGCCGGGTCGAACCTGGCTTTATCCGGGTCGATGCGGACGAGGTGACCTATCCGGCCCACGTTATCCTGCGCTACGAGCTGGAGCGCGATCTGGTGGAAGGGAAGATCGAGGTGGCCGACATCCCCGAGCTGTGGGATGCCAAGATGCAGCAGTGGCTGGGGCTCTCCACCAAGGGCAACTACCGCAATGGCTGCATGCAGGATATTCACTGGACCGACGGCTCGTTTGGCTACTTCCCGAGCTACACCCTGGGCGCCATGTATGCCGCCCAGCTGCGTTTTGCCCTCGAAAAAGAGCTGGGCAGCATGGGGGAGGTGATCGCGGCGGGTCGCCTGCCGGAGATCTTCGGCTGGCTCGGACGCAACATCTGGTCACAGGGGAGCCTGCACAGCACCGACGAGCTGGTGCGCCGCGCCACCGGTGAAGCGCTCAACCCGCACTGGTTGCGCCAGCATCTGGAACAGCGCTACCTGAAGTAATGAGCGCAGTAAGCTAACAGCAGAACGGGGCCCTTTTTAGTTGACCACTACAGGGCCCCGTTTTTATGGCGGTTCATTTTTATGGCGGTACATGGCACAGCACGCCACCACCATGCTGTAAAAAGAGAGAATTCAGAGAGGATCAGGGGAACCCAGCAACTCGCGCAGTTGCAGGATATTGCCCTCCGGGTCGAAGGCGTTGCGCACCACAAAGCCGGGCCCCGTCCACTGCTGTGACAACAAACCGCCGCCGAGATCCGCCGCCTTCGCTTCTGCCCAGGCGAGGCTGGAGACGGTGAAGAACAGCTTGATGGCCCCCTCTTCCCGCAGTGCCGGCGGCCGCTTGATAACGACTTGCCCGGCATAGGGCGCAGGAATGGCGTGGATCAGCAGCTGGATATCGCTGTTTTCCAGCACCACCAACTGCTCATCCTGACTGCAGACCACCATTTGCAGCAATGTACGATAAAAGTGGGTCAGCAGGCCCGGATCCTTGGCATAGATCAGGGCACCGGCGCGAGCGGGGCCTGGCATGGAGCTCTCCTCAACAGTGAACGGCTGGGTGGACAGATCTCCACCTTCTCACAGTTGCGCGCCCCGTTCGATCCTTTTCAGCAGCTCGCCAGCCTCACTGCACAAAGTGCCACTGCCGCAGTGCCAATCTCGGAGGCGGCCCCTGATCGTCCCCCAGATCTGCCATGCCCAGCGCCTCGTCATAGTGCACCCCGCCCGCACCGCTCTCGGTCAGGTGCTTGGCACGCACCGCCCCGTACAGACCGCCACTTCCGCTGATCTGCATCTCGGTCAGCGGGGCATAGAGGGCGGCATAGAGCGGGGTATTGCCCGACAGCTTGATCCCATCCTTGCCGCTATAGGCGGAATAGATGGAGATAGCAGGCGTACCGCCAGCAGTCAGCCCCTGCTTGGCTGCCGTCACCTCGGCTCCGGCCCCGAGATCGACCTTGCCGCTGACGATCAGGGTCAGGCTGCTCCCCTCGCTCACCGTCAACTTGTTGCTGCCAGTCATGGTGAAATCCTTGTCGATCAGCAGCACCACATCCCCCTTGATGGTGAGGCTGGCATCGGCCCCCATATTGAGGCTGTCGAGCTGATAAATGGTCTGATCCTTGCCAAACAGCTCCCCCTTGCCGGGTAGCGGCAGCCCGGGCTTGTGCTGGTTGCTGCTGGTGACCGAGCCAGTGGCAGGATCCGTGGTCAGCACCATCTGCTGGGTGGCGCCCAGCGTCAGGGGCCCATTGATGGGCAGTGTTGCAGGGGGAAACGATTTGGGCAACGCGGCCACATTGAGCGGGTCACACACCTGCCCGGCCACCGGTGGTAACCTGGGATCGTTGCGGTACTCGGGATCCAGATATTTCTGGTTCTCCTGATCTTTAAAAAAACCAGCGCCACCATAATTGAGCTTGCCGCTGTCGATGCTGGTGCCCCAATCCATGGAGACATTACCGTTGACCGCCACCTGACCACCGATGCGTCCCCCTTTCAGAGTCAAACTGCCGCTCCCTTTCACATTGCCGGAAACCCGGACAATCTTGTCCGAAGAGGGGGAGATAATGACGTCGCTCCCGGCATTCACGTTGCCTGAGATGGGAGAAGATCCGTTCAGGGTCACGGAGCCGGTCGCCCGTACATCGCCCCAAATTGGCGAATTGCCGTCGAGCACTACATTGGCCTTGTCACTGACGGTCGCCACCTTGGCATTCTGGTTAATGTTGGTGCCGCCATATTTGCCCTTGCGCGAGTCATAGCTGTCGATAAAACCGCTACCGGAGAGGCTTAGCCCTTCGCATGCCACCACCGAATCCTGAAAGATGAGATTGCCGAGTTCGCGCTTGAGGGCAAACAGGGCGTTGAGGCTGGCATTTCCCTCCAGATAGCGGCCATGGCTCTGCAACGCCAACTTGCTGCCAGCGGAGGCATCCAACTGATCGATGCTGAAGCGGCTGCCCGCCATGGCCCCTTCCCCCTTGCCAGGCACCTTCTGCACCAGTTGCTCCCACTCTATCCGCGGTTCGGCGCCAAGCGCCTGATGCAGGGCTCGATAACTCTCGTTCATCCCCTGCTCGGCAGTGAGCTGCGCATTGATCTTCTTGTGAAAATTGCCGCTCAGGCGAGCCTGCAACTGGTTCTCCTGAATGCTGGTAAACACCAGCAGACTCGACAGCAGGCTCACTACCAGCACCACCAGCAGTACGGCTCCCCGCTGCCCCTGCAATCCCTTGTTCATCCCGCTCCCCCTACTGTGGCGTTGGCACCGGATGTGGCCAACGCTGCTGCCCAGACAGCCTTGCGGCGGGCCACCTGCACCTCTACTCCCGGTGCCAGATAGCTCGGCAGCCCTTCGGGCAAGATGCGGATATTGACCAGTGCACCCTGCTGGCCGAATTCAAGATCCTGAAGATGGGCCAGCAACAGGCGCGGGCCATCCCCGTCATCGCAACTGAGTACCGGCGGCGTGAAGCGGTACTGCTCGGTAAAATCGGCGGTTTTCTGGTTGCCAAGGCAGGAGAGCACCTGACTGCCCCCCTCTACCTTGAAAGCCAGCGTCAGACGATCAGGGGTGACCGCTATCAGCTGATCCGCCTGCTTGATGCTGTTGGTAAAGGTGAGCGTGGCAAAGCGCAGCACTTCGTTCGCCTGCTCCAGCGCCTTGCTCTGTTCGACCGTGCTCTTGATCGGGGCGTAACCGGCAAAAATCGCCAGCATCAGCATCAGACCGAGCACCATGGAGATCATCAGCTCGACGAGACTGACGCCTCGTTGCCGTGAGGGGACGCTCAGCATAAAGGCGGAAATCCTGCGTTCAGCTCCACCCGCTTGGCGCCGGAGACCCGCTCATCCTGCCACTCGATAGCGACCACAAAGTTGTCGCTATAACGGTTTGGTAGCACCAGCCGGTGGCCCTCGTGCAGGGTGAAGCGGGCAAGAAAATCGGCCTGGGTGAACCGCTCGGGCTTGCGCTGCACTTCGCACAGCGAGCTCCAGATCTGCTCCACGCTGTTGCTCGCCTCGATCGTGGCCAGCGTGCTCTGCAAGCTGTAATGCGCCTGCTGCAACGAGACCACCTGCCCCTTGGCGAGACCGAGAAACACCATCACCGCCAACACCATGGAAACCATGATCTCCACCAGATTGAAACCCTGCTGGCGGGCAAGTGCGGCGTATCTCATGAGCAGCTCCCTTGCAGCAGCTGGCCGCTCGGGGCCACGCAGAGCACCCGCTGCTCACCGAGGCGATTGGCCAGAATGATCTCGGCGTGGCTGCTGCTGCCGGTTGGCGCGATCTGGATGGGGTCAAACGGCTTGATCACCACTCCGCCTGCAGGTGCTGCCGCCTGACGCAGCAACTTGCTGTCAGCCATCACCTCCCAGCCACCGTTCTCGGTGCCCTGCAGTACCACCGGCAGGGTCAGCTTGACCGCTTCGCTGCGGGCAAAGCGGTAGGCTGACGCGAGCTCGGTCGCACTGCGATCGAGCCGTTCGGCCGCGAGGCGCTGACTCATGGAGGGCAACCCGACCAATAGCAAGATGGCGGCGATGCCGACCGTGATCATCAACTCAATCAGAGTAAATCCGCGCACATTCATCTTATGATCCCCAGCAGTCATGGCGATTGGCCGCGCGATAACCGGTTTGATTGAGGGTCAGAGTGCCGCACTCATCCTGTTGTCGCGTCGTTGGAATAGCTTTGAGCAGGTAGTCGCCAGCATCTTGCTGGCTGTAGCTGAACTGGTAGAAATCCGTGTTGGAAGGGGTAGCAAACGTATCGGGATAACGGCCCTGTTGGGTATAGATACGTTCGAGGGCGAGCGCCTGCTCCAGCAATTGCTGCTGCGCTTCGTAACGACGTCCCTGTTGCAGATAACCCTGATACGCTGGCAACGCGATGGCCGCGAGAATGCTGACAACCGTCATGGCGATCAACAACTCGATCAGACTAAACCCCCGGCAATGGGGCCATGCCTTACAGTCGTTCACTTATCATCCTTGGCAAGTGTTGTTGTTATTGGTCGGCCTAAGGCCGCAGATGCGATGACTTAATAATCACCAAAAATTAACTGACTCGATTGAACAACACAAAATCACCACACTCAATGTAAAAAAGATAGTTATGTGATCTGTTATTAATTTTTAAGCAGTTTTCGCCGCCACTAATCTCGCTAAGCAAATAAAGCTAAGCCAATCGTGCCTACGACCCGTCCGTTATGCCCCCTTCTGTCGAGCCGCGATACATGAATAACAGCGTGACGAAGAGTGAAACCCGGCCGTGCAATAAAAGAGCAAAAAAACCTTTGGCCAATTTTTGCTATCCCTGTCCGTTTCTGGCTAGTCACAGCCCCTGAGCCCCCTTACTCTCTTGCCATCTATTCCAGCAAAGCCGCCCACACCATGAATGCAAAGCCCAGCCCAGAGTCGTCACAAGATGAGGTGATCAACACCCTCAGCCGTGAGCAGTGCCATGCCGCACGGCTCGCCCGCGATGCTCGCTTTGATGGCCGCTTCTTTACCGGCGTGCTCTCGACCGGCATCTACTGCCGGCCAGTCTGCCCAGCACGGCCACCGCACGAGCACAATGTGCGCTACTTCCAAAGCGCCGCGGCCGCCGAGCAGTATGGGCTGCGCCCCTGCCTGCGCTGCCGCCCCGAGCTGGCCCCCGCCGCCCGTGGCGATCTGCCGGTTGAACTGGTACGTCTGCTGGCGCGCATCGATCGCGGCGAGCTGGCTGAGGGCACGCTCGCTGAACTCGCCGCTGAGGCAGGGATCAGCGAACGCACGCTGCGCCGCCAGTTCGAGCAACATCTCGGCGCCTCGCCAAAACAGGTGGAGCAAACACGCCGCCTGCTGCTTGCAAAAAGGCTGCTGACCGAAACCGGGCTGCCCATTACCGACATCGCGTTTGCCGCTGGCTTTGCCAGCATCCGCCGCTTCAATGACGCCTGGCTGAACGCCTACGGGCTGGCCCCACGCACCCTGCGCCAACAAGAGGGTCATGCGCCAGAGCACATGAGCGCGCAGCCGCGCGGCGCAACCCTGACGCTGCAACTGCCCTACCGCCCTCCGTATGACGTGGCGGCCATGCTGGCGTTCTACCGGCTGCGGGCGATCCCCAGGCTGGAGCGGGTAGATGGTGAGGTGTATGAGCGGCGCTACCGGGTCGGCGATCAGGTCGCGCTGGTGCGCATCGCGCAGGGCAAGGGGCACAGCTTGCAACTCACAGTCCATGATCTGCCGCTCGCAGCGCTGCCCGATCTGCTCTATCGGGTGCGCAGGACGTGGGACCTCGATGCCGACATGCAGCGGATCGGAGATCTACTCGGTCAGGATCCGCTGCTCGCCCGCTTGCAGGCGCGCTGGCCCGGCGTGCGGCTGCCGGGTGGCTGGGACAAATACGAGGTGATGCTGCGCGCCATCGTCGGCCAGCAGGTCTCGGTCAAGGGAGCCATCACCATACTCGGGCGACTGGTAGCCCGTACCGAGGCGCAATTCGGGGTGGCGCAACTACCTACCCCCGCCCAGTTGTGCGAACTCGATCTCGACGGTATCGGCATGCCCGGCAGCCGCATTCGCACCCTGCGGGGAGTGGCGAAGGCACTGGCCAGCGGTGAGCTGACCCTCGCGACAGCCAGTGACGAGCAGTTGCTGGCGCTACCGGGTATAGGCCCCTGGACGGTCTCTTACTGGCGGCTGCGTTGCGGGCTGGATACCGATGCCTTCCCCGCCTCCGATCTGGTACTGCAAAAGGCTCTCGGAGGCGGCACCAAGCTGCCGGTGAAGGAGGTGTTGGCGCAAAGTGCAGCATGGCAGCCGTGGCGCAGCTATGCGGCCAGCTGGCTGTGGCATGCCATGAGTGCAGCGCCCGATTTTCTGATCCATGCCACTAGCAACGAAAACCAGCCGGATAACCAACAACAGGAGATAACCCCATGATCCGCTACGATATCCTGCCGACCCGCTGCGGCGATCTGCTGGTTGCCATCAACGAGTATGGCTTGGTGCACGTGGACTTTGTCGCGGGACTGCGGGCACTGCCCGATATGAGCGGCTGGCTGCAAGACCCCGCAGCGTTAGCCCCCTTCCTCGCCGAGTTTGACGTCTATTTTGCCGGTCGCTTGCAGCGCTTCTCCCTGCCCCTTGCGGCTCGTGGCACCGCCTTTCAGCAAGCGGTATGGCAAGCATTGTGCGACATCCCCTACGGCGAGACCCGCAGCTACAGCGATATTGCCCGCGCCATCGGCAAACCCGATGCGGTGCGAGCAGTGGGCGCGGCGAATGGACGCAATCCGCTCTCGATCATCGTTCCCTGCCATCGGGTGATCGGCCAAAACGGCAGCCTGACCGGCTATGCGGGGGGATTGGAGATTAAAAAAGCGCTGCTGGCGCTGGAGAGGGGCAATTAAAGGAGTCTGAGTAGAGTACCTGCGATAAAAAATTGCCCCTTTCCGGCTGGAGAAAGGGGCTCATTGATCAGCGTTTCAGGCTGCCCATCACATGCATTTCGCAGCGGTTACAGTCAAAACGCAGGCGGAAGGTGTCTTTACCCATCTTGAGTTCCAGCGGCTCGGCCTTGAGACCTGGCACCTCGTTCGGGCAGAGGTTCTGGCTATAGCGGATGCAATGCTTGGTGATCATCAGCACCACTTCCCGCTCCTCCTTGTTCGCCTCATAGGCGGGAGCAATCCGCTCCACCCCATGTTCGCGGAAGAACTGCTCGGCCGCGCTGTTCAGCACATTGCCAAGGTAGGAGAGACGGTGCTGGGGATAGCTGACATCGCGCAGGGCAATGCGCCGCTCCGGGCGCTGGTAACTGGCCACCCGCGCCGCCTCCAGCGCGGCGATGCCCTCCCGGCGCAAGCCGTTGAGCTGTGATGCAGCGATAAATAGCGGGTGAGTGAATGCCAACTCAATCTTGCGCGCCATAAACAGGGTATTACCGAGTTTACCAAGCTGATCCCGCGCCTGTTGCAGCGCCCGCTCCGGATTGTCGGCAGGCTGTTTGTCGCAAGGCAGGGTCACTGCGGCACTGATGCCCTGCTCGTCGGTGAGCGTGAGAATCACGCCCTCATCGTACTCAGCCAGCACCATATCGACCCGGATGCGGCGATCCGCGCTCGCCTTCTCCAGCATCTTGCTGAAAGCCTGATCGTGGTTGCGGTAGATTTCGGTCCCCACCTTTAGCCCTGGCATGCGTTCTGACAGGAGTAACTGCTTACCTTCGACCTTGTTGAGACGCATCCCCACCAGCTCCTTGTTCGGCTTAAAGAAGCCCAAACCGTCGCCGTTGTTGAGGGTGACCTGTTTGCCATCAATCTCGATACCGTCACGGGTCACCCTGGTGACACGCCCCAGCGGCTCGCCCACATATTTCGGGCTTTTGGTGGAGTCGATGCCCTGATGACGGCCATGGAGGAAGTAGTCGGTGCTGCCGCGGTTGAAGCTCTTTTTGGGGTCAGGCGTGAAGCTGTAGCTGCAACGGCCAGCAGAGGCTGCGACCAGATCGGAGCGACTATCGAGAATGGCGTCCAGCTTCTGGCGATACCAGGCAGTAACGTTTTTGACGTAGTCGAGCCCCTTGAGTCGCCCTTCAATCTTGAAGGAGCGGATCCCCGCCTCGATCAAGGCCTCCAGGTTATCGGTCTGATCCATATCCTTGAGCGAAAGCAGGTGGCTGTCGGCCACCAGCACTTCACCGTCCGGCTTTTGCAGCGAGCAGGGCAGACGGCAGAGCTGGGCACACTCGCCACGGTTGGCGCTGCGGCCGGTACGGGCATGGCTGATGTTGCACTGGCCGCTGTAGGAGACACAGAGCGCGCCGTGGATAAAGAACTCCAGCTGCACATTGGTCGCCGCGCTGATCTCGCGGATCTGCGCAAGAGACAGTTCGCGCGCCAGCACCACCTGAGAGAAACCCACATCCTGCAGAAACTTCACCTTCTCCGGCGTGCGGTTGTCGGTCTGGGTACTGGCATGAAGCGCGATGGGTGGCAGATCGAGCGCCAGCAGCCCCATATCCTGCACGATGAGCGCATCTGCTCCTGCTTCATAGATTTGGTGGGTCAGCCGCCGGGCCTGCTCCAGCTCATGATCATGCAGCAGGGTGTTGAAGGCGACAAAGACCTGGGCACCGAAGCGATGGGCGTGGCGCGCCAGCGCTTCGATATCCTCGATGGAGTTGCCCGCAGCGCTGCGGGCGCCAAAGGCTGGGCCGCCCATGTAAACGGCATCGGCGCCATGGTTGATGGCTTCGATGCCGTAGGCGAGGTTCTTGGCCGGAGCCAGCAGCTCCAACCGGTTGTTGTGGCTTAACGGGTGCTTGTTCTGGTGCATGGTCTCGGGATCAGGGCGGACAGCAAATGGGCGCTACTCTAGCCCATTCACCGCCCACGTGCCTTGATCCCGCTTAAGGTATCTGCGAAATGCAGGATTAGATAACCACCTTGAGTGCCAGTCCCAGCAGCACCAAGCCGCTCACCTTATCGATCACAAAGGATTTGGCTTTAAGCCACGCCAGCACAGGCCCGCGCGAGAGCACCAGCGCCACCAGCACGTACCAGACGGCATCGATCCCGCCCGCGGTGAGCATCATGATGCCCCCTTCGCTCCAGCCGGTATCGGCCCGCACAAACTGGCTGAACAGAGCGATGAAGAAAACCGCCAGCTGGGGGTTAAGGAAGGCAACCATAAAACCTTCAAAGGCCCCCTGCCGACCGCGCAGTTGATGCACCTCTTCATTCCCTTCGTCACTGGCTGGTTTTGCCAGCAGGGCTTTCACCCCAAGCCAGGCAAGAAATGCGGCGCCGCCGTAGCGGATCAGATCAAACAGGATAGGGGTCTGGGTGATCAGAATGGAGAGGCCAAGCGCGGTGACCAGCGCATAGATACCAACCCCGAGGCCATGACCAAGCGCGGTGGCGACGCCGTGCCCCT
Source organism: Aeromonas sp. s8 (assembly GCF_040907785.1). Classification (NCBI taxonomy): domain Bacteria; kingdom Pseudomonadati; phylum Pseudomonadota; class Gammaproteobacteria; order Aeromonadales; family Aeromonadaceae; genus Aeromonas; species Aeromonas sp. s8. The sequence continues at coordinate 87,632 of NZ_JBFOCL010000017.1, read as the reverse complement.
GCCCACCCTGCACCGTATTGCGGATGATCAGCGCCAGACTCGGCCCCGGGCTGATGGCCCCCATCACGCAGATTGCGGCCAGTGCCAGCCAACTCGTCAGTTCCATGCTTTTCCTCTTTTGCGCTCGATATAATGACCTGCACTCAGGGTACAGGCTGAGCCATTATGCCAGTAGTGAAAGTTATGAATAGAACCCATAACCCATGGCTATAGCGCCACACAACTGACTGGGGCTAACCACCGAGATCGAGCTGCTTGCGACTCTCGCCAACGGTGCGTTGCAGGTGATCCCGCAGGAATGGGTAGGCCAGCTCGCGAAACCAGCGGTGGGCCGGATCCTGATGGTGACGCTGATGCCATAGCAGATGATACTGCTGGTCGCGGGTAGCAAAGGGCAGATCGACAAAGATGAGCTCATGGCCGCAGGAGAGCTGCCAGGCGATATGAGCAGGGGTGGTCATCAGGCAATCGGTGCGCAGCAACACCTCCACAGCCGCCTGAAAGAAGGGAACTCTGGCAAACCAGCGCCGACTCAGTCCCTGCGGCGCCAACACCTGCTCCACCGGGCTGTCCTTGTCGCCACCGCCACTCACCTGCAGGTGAGGCCAGGCGAGATAGTCATCGAGATTAAGCGTCTTGCCTGCCAGCGGGTGGTGACGTCCCATCAGCACCGCCAGCCGATCTTCCCCCTGATGCAGACCACGGATCTGCTCCGGTACCTGCTCGGTGATGGTAGAGACCAGATCCAGCTCGGACTGCCACAGCTGCGGCAGCAGACGCTTGTCCCACAGGCTGTACTCCAGCGCCGCCAACGGCGCCTCTTTGGCGAGCGCGGCACAGATATCAGGCAGGATATGCTGGGCAACATAATCAGAAGAGGCGAGTCGAAATACCCGCTCGCAGCGGCTCGGGTCAAATCCGGGCGCCTCGTAGAGCCGCTCCAGCGCACCGAGAGAATCCGCCAGTTGAGCGGCCAGCGCTTCGGCCCGGGGCGTCAGCAGCCAGCGTTGCCCCTCCCGCACCAGCAACTCGTCGTCAAACTCGCTGCGCAACTGGGCAAGCTGCTTGCTGATGGAGGGCTGACTCAGGTGCAGCAGCTCGGCGGTGCGGCTGATATTGCGGGTCTCCAGCAGAACCTTGAGGGTCGGCAACAAGTTGAGATTGGCTCTGAGCAAGGAGATACCCTCATCGGTGGGAAACGCCTATCTTAGGGCAGAGGAGTCCCGCGTTTTAAGCAAAATTTCCTGCCATGTTCAGCACGTTGCAGCCCTTTGCGACCAGATGGCACAGCTGAGCCCCCCGCACATAACCATGACCACAAGATGACAGTGGTTGTCTCGTACGGCATAATTGCACGATTTTCCGCCCGCGGGCGATCCACTTTGAGAAGCGGTAACAAGATGAAATACGCCAATATCACCGGCTGGGGCAAATGCCTGCCTCCCTCCGTGCTGACCAACGACGACCTCAGCACCATCATGGATACGTCAGACGAGTGGATCTATCCGCGCACCGGCATCAAGGCCCGCCGGATCTCCCATGTCAGCACCTCGGATCTCGCCACCCTGGCCGGTCGCCGCGCGCTGGCCTGCGCCGGTCTGGAAGCCAGCGATCTCGATGGCATCATCCTGGCCACCGCAACCCCGGACAACCTGCTGCCAAGCGCAGCCTCTGCGGTGCAGAAGAAGCTTGGCGCCGTCAACGCCGCCGTGTTCGACCTCAACGCTGCCTGCACTGGTTTCGTCTACTCCCTTTCCGTCGCTACCTCGCTGGTGCAGACTGGCATGATGAAGAAGGTGCTGGTGATCGGCGCCGAGCGCCTCACCTACCTGCTGGACTGGGCGCGCCGCGATACCGCCGTGCTGTTTGGCGATGGTGCCGGTGCCGTGGTAATCGAGGCGAGCGAGCAGGAGTGTGGCCTGATCGCCAACAAGCTGGGCTGTGACAGCGAAGCGCGGGAGATCCTGCACGTACCAAACTTCGGTACCGATCGGGTGCGTTTTGCCGATATCGATGGGCTATTCACCTTCAACTTCGAAGGTCCGGAGATCTTCAAACGCGCCGTGCGCGGCATGGGGGAAGCCACCAGCACTGTATTGGCGCAGGCTGGCATTGCGCCGGAGCAGGTCGACCTAATCGTCCCCCATCAGGCCAACATCCGCATCATCGAAACCCTCGCCAAGCGGATGAACGCGCCGATGGAGAAGGTAATGGTCAACATCGAAAACTACGGCAACACCTCCGCCGCCACCGTGCCCATCGCCCTTTGCGAAGCGCTGGAACAGGGCCGCGTCAAGCCGAACTCCTATCTGCTGACCGCAGCCTTCGGTGCCGGTCTGACCTGGGGCGCCGCCATCATCAAGTGGGGCGATCGCGTCACCCCCATCAAGGCGTGCGATGCCGAACTGCCCACGTGCGACAAGAGCGCGCTGGAGCTCATCGCCCACGCCGTGGAAGGGTGCCAGAAGGCCCACGCCAACGAGGCCTGATCCTCATCAGGAGCCTGAATCCTCAGGCTCCTTCTCTCCTTTTCATCCCCACCTAGCACTCCCCCCCCACTTCGCAAGCCGCTTGATACAGCAATCGCTGATACAAACAACTCCGATTTGCAGCCAATTAATTTTTTTCCGCTAACCTTATTGTGCCAACTATAAATAAAGAAAAGAGCGTCAAGGGGCACCATGACTGTTTCGGTCCTGCGCCTTTACCTCTTACCAAATAATTGCACAGGGATAAGCTACGTATGGCACAACACAAAAGTGGCGTGAACACACCGCTTTGGGAACCGGTTTGCTGGATTTGCTGCATCGGTCTTGCTCTGCTGAGCTGCCTGTTGCTGCAGCTCGCCGATGCGCTGTCACCTCTCTACCTGCTGCTCAATGTGCTGGTTGCTATTGCCGCCGCGCTCTGGACATCAAATCACTTCCACCAGCACACACTCCGACATCGTGCAGGAGAGGAACAAACCGTCGCAACCGATCCTCTCGCCCACTCCATCATCGGGCTCGAACAGGTGTGCGAGAAGGCACTCCCCATCTGGTCCCAGCAAATTGAAAGCTCTCGTCAACAAACCGAAGCCGCGATGATTGACCTGACTCAACGCTTCAGCGGCTTGGCCAACAAGCTGGAAGAAGCCGTCAATGCTTCTCATCTGGCAGCCGGAGAACTGGGTGATGCCAATTCCCGTGGCATGACAGGAGTCTTGAGCGAGAGCCAGCAGCAACTCAATGAGGTAGTGGCCATCCTGCACTCCGCTCAGGCCAATCGGGACGCCATGCTGGGTGAGATAAAAAGCCTGACCACCTACACCATAGAGCTCAACACCATGGCCATGGATGTGGCCAAAATCGCCTCCCAGACCAACCTGCTGGCCCTCAACGCCGCCATTGAAGCGGCTCGCGCTGGGGAAGCTGGTCGTGGCTTTGCTGTGGTCGCGGATGAAGTGCGCAACCTCTCCCGCCTCTCCAGCGAAACCGCCCAGAAGATGACCGACAAGGTAGACACCATCAATACTGCTATCGGCCGCGCCTTCCAGATTGCCGAAAATGCTGCCGCACGGGATCACGCCTCGGCGCTCAACTCGGAGCAAACAATCGAACAGGTACTGGCCCGTTTTCGCCATGCCACTGACAGCCTGGCGGAATCCGCCTCCCTGCTGCAAAACGAGAGCACCGATATCCATCGCGAAATCTCCAGCGTCATTGTCTCGCTGCAATTTCAAGACAGAGTCAGCCAGATCCTCAGTCACGTCAGACAAAACATGGAGAGCCTCTCCAGCCATCTGGTTGCTTCGGAGCAGAGCAGCAATGCGACAGGGCTAATCCAGATCGATGCCAATCGCTGGCTGGCAGAGATGGAACTCTCATACGCCACCGACGAACAGCGCAATATTCACCATGGTCGCACCACCCGTTCTGTCAACGCGCAACCAAGTAGCGCCGACATCACATTTTTCTAGGAGAGAGATATGGGCAAAACGATCCTGATCGTGGATGACTCGGCAACTATTCGCCAAGTCGTGGGCATGACCCTCAAGGGCGCCGGTTATGAGGTCATGGAAGCCTCTGACGGCAAAGATGCGCTCAACAAACTTGATGGCAAGAAGATCAACCTGATCATCAGTGACGTCAACATGCCGAACATGGATGGCATCACCTTCGTCAAGGAGGCCAAAAAGCTGGCCAACTACAAATTTACCCCTGTCATCATGCTGACCACCGAGTCTCAGGACAGCAAGAAGCAGGAGGGACAAGCCGCAGGAGCCAAAGCCTGGGTGGTCAAACCCTTCCAGCCCGAACAGATGTTGGCCGCAGTCGCCAAGCTCATCATGCCGTGATCCGGAGCACATCATGCAACTACAGAGTGAGCTACTCGACAACAAGGTAGTGGTGACCATGCCGGACGAGATCACCATTTATACAGTCAGCGAGCTGAAAGATGCTCTCTCGCCCTTATTGCATCAGGGGAACGAACTGGAGCTGAATCTGGCGGCGGTATCCGAGATAGACAGCGCCGGGCTGCAACTGCTGCTGGCAGCGAAGAAGACCGCTCTGCAGCAGGGCACCTCCCTGGCGCTGGTCTGGCACAGCCATGTTGTGCTTGAACTGCTGGAGCTCTGCCAGCTCTCGGCCTTTTTTGGCGACCCCACCCTCATCACCCATGGCGAACGGCCCTGAGCCACCATGACAAGGAGTCACCGTGAGCATCGATCTTGATCAGGCTTTACAAACCTATATCGCCGAGGCACGCGAGTTGCTTGAAGAGATGGAGTCAGCCCTTCTATCACTGGAATCTGACCCTGACAATAGCGAGCTGATTGGTGCCATCTTTCGTGCTGCTCATACCATCAAGGGGTCGGCTGGCCTGTTTGGTCTGCAACCCATCGTCGGGTTTACCCATATTGTCGAGGATCTGCTAGACCAGATCCGCAATCAGCAGCTCACCGTCACCTCTCCTCTGATTAAGGATCTGCTGGAGAGCTGTGACCATATCCAGACGCTCATCAATGTCGTTGCAGAACAGGGCAGCACGTTAAGCGAGGGCGATGCCAACCAAGATGAACGGCTGAGGCTCACCCTCACTCGTCATCAGTGCGTCCCCCATGCCACGCTGCCAGATACTGTGCATACGCCGGAACCCAAGATCGAAAAAGAGGGAGGAATTACCAGCTCCGCCTCCCTGTGGCATATCTCCCTGCGTTTTGGTCCCGATGTGCTGCGCAATGGCATGGATCCAGCCGCATTTCTGCGCTATCTCGGCACTCTCGGAACCATATGCTCGGTGGAGACCATCCATCAGGCGCTACCGGATTGGGAACAGTTCGATCCGGAGAATTGCTACCTAGGCTACGAGATAGACTTCGACTCGCAGGCAGACAAGACGGCCATCAGCGATGTCTTTGAATTTGTCAGAGATGACTGCCAGATCACCATCTTGCCACCCCACAGCAAGATCGCCGAGTACATCAACCTGATCGAGTCGCTGCCTGAAGATAGCGCCATGTTGGGGCAGTTGCTGGTCAACACCGGCGCCCTGACGGCAGAGGAGTTAGCAAGCGGTCTGCAGGCACAACAAGCGACCCCGGCAGAACAAGCACCCAGACTCGGAGAAATCCTTATTGCGCAGGGTGCCGTCAACGAAGCCGTCGTCGATGCTGCTCTGAAAAAACAGAATCAGACCAAGGAGAGCAAGAGCAAAGAGGGCCGTTACGTCAGGGTGCATGCCGACAAGCTGGACGATCTAATCAATCTGGTCGGGGAGTTGGTAGTCGCCAGTTCAGGAGCCAATCTGCTGGCCCAACGTACACGCGAAAGCCAGCTGCAGGAAGCCACCTCGGTCATTGCCATGCTGGTGGAAGAGATCCGCGACAGTGCACTGCGCCTGCGCATGGTACCTATCGGCGATACCTTCAACCGCTTCCAGCGGGTGGTGCGCGATGTCAGTCAGGAACTGAACAAGGATATCACTCTGGTAATCTCTGGAGCCGAGACCGAACTGGACAAGTCGGTGGTAGAGAAAATCGGCGATCCGCTGATGCATCTGGTCAGAAACTCGATGGATCACGGCATCGAATCGGCAGAGCAACGACTGCTGGCAGGCAAACCCCCCCGTGGCACCCTGAATCTCAATGCCTATCACGACTCCAACAGTATCGTCATCGAAATTCGGGATGACGGTGCAGGTCTCAACAAAGCCAGGATCCAGCAAAAAGCCATCGAGCGCGGTCTGATCAGCCCAACCACCACGCTGACGGATCAGGAGATATACAACCTGATCTTCGAGCCGGGGTTCTCTACTGCCGAGGCGATAACCAACCTCTCCGGTCGCGGGGTGGGCATGGATGTCGTCAAACGCAACATCACTGCCCTGCGCGGCACGGTCGATCTGGACAGCATCCCGGGAAAAGGAACCCGTGTGCAGATCCGCCTGCCGCTTACCCTTGCCATCATCGACGGCTTCCTGGTGCGAGTCTGCGACACCCACTACGTCATTCCCCTCGATATGGTGATCGAGTGCGTTGAATTGACCCAGAGTGCACTGTCCGACACCCAGGGTCGCAATTACATCAATTTGCGTGGCGAGGTGCTGCCCTTTATCCGCCTGCAACACTACTTCGATACCAATGGCAGCAAAGGGCGGCGCGAGAACATTGTCGTGGTCAGCCATGCAGGCAAAAAATCCGGACTGGTGGTGGATGAACTGCTGGGAGAATTCCAGACCGTCATCAAACCGTTGGGAAAATTATTCCAGCGCCTGCAAGGCATCAGTGGCTCAACCATTCTGGGGGGGGGAGAGGTCGCCCTAATCCTCGACATTCCTTCGCTGATCCAGCACGCAATCACTCAGGAATCCTGTCAGCTCAACAGGTTGACAGTGTCGCGCAACCTGCCTCAATCCAGCATCAACTGAGGGGACCATCATGTTAAAAAATTCCACCATCAAATTGCGTCTTATCGTACTGCTCTGCATGCTCTGCCTGCTGCTGCTGGCCGTTGGCAGCCTCGGGTTATACAACATGCAGAGCAGCAATACCGGGTTGCAGCGCGTTTACAACGACAGGGTGGTTCCCCTCAAGCAGCTGAAGACCATCTCCGACAGCTATGCCGTCTCGATCATCGACAACCTCAACAAGGCCAATGCGGGGCTGATCCCGGCAGAAGAGGCTTTGAAGCAGATACAACAGGCCCAGCAGACAATCAAAAACGAGTGGCATCACTACCAGTCCACCACTCTCACACCGGATGAACAGCGTTTGTCAGCCGAGGCGACAACCCTGTTCAACGCGGCCGATACCGATATTGGCAAGCTGGAGAAATACCTCGCCACCCAGCACGGCATCATTACTGGCATGCTGAACACTTTTGACGGTGCCCTCTATGGCTCCATCGACCCGATAGGCAACAAAATCACCGAGCTGGTCAACCTGCAGCTCAATGTGGCCAAGTCGGAATATACCGCAGCGCAATCCTGGTATGACGTCATGCTGCTAACCATGGCGGTGGTTATCGCGGTCGGCATCGCACTCGCAGCCTGGTTTGGCACCTTGCTGATCAAAAGCATCATCACCCCCATCGAACAGGCTCTGCGCGTGGCCAATAGTCTGGCCGATGGCAATCTGGATGTATCGATCCAGATAGACTCCAACGATGAGGCGGGTCAGCTCTTGATGGCGATGGATAACATGGTCAAGAAACTGGGTGCCTTGATCACGGATATCGAGACCTTGGTCACCGCCGCTGTCGAACAGGGCGACTTCAGCCACAAGATTGCGCTGGATGATCGTCAGGGATATATCAAGCGGGTATCCGAGCTGCTGAATCGCCTCTCCCATGTGACAGATACCAGTCTGGAAGATGTGATGCGCATCGCCACCGCGCTCTCCAAAGGGGATCTGACCCAACGGATCGATGAGCCCTACCCAGGTATTTTCGGCCAGACCAAAGACGGCCTCAACCGGACCATCACTGCGCTGACCAATATCATCGAAGAAGTACGCAACGCCGCCGACAACCTGACCAATGCCTCCAATCAGGTGAGCAACACGGCGCAGGCATTGAGCCAGGCCACCAGCGAGCAAGCAGCCAGCGTTGAAGAGACCAGCGCCTCTATCGAGCAGATGAGCGCCAGCATCAATCAGAACACCGAGAACGCCAAGATCACCGACAGCATGGCCAGCAACTCGGTGCTGGAGGCAACCGAAGGGGGCCAATCCGTTCAACAGACGGTGACCGCCATGCAGCAAATCGCCAAGAAAGTCAGCATCATCGACGACATTGCCTACCAGACCAACCTGCTTGCCCTCAACGCCGCCATCGAGGCGGCTCGCGCCGGGGAGCATGGCAAAGGCTTCGCAGTGGTTGCGGCCGAGGTGAGAAAACTGGCAGAGCGCAGCCAGATCGCAGCGCAGGAGATTGGCGAGCTCTCCTCCGACAGCGTCAGCAAGGCAGAGCGGGCTGGCAACCTGCTGGAGAGGATCGTCCCCTCCATTCGCAAGACCTCTGACCTGGTACAAGAGATCAATGCCGCCTCAGGCGAACAAGCCAGTGCAGCCAACCAGATCAGTCTGGCCATGAACCAGCTTAATCAGGTGACACAGCAGAATGCGGCCAGCAGCGAGGAGCTGGCGGCCACGGCCGAAGAGATGAGCTCACAAGCCAGCGAACTGCAGCAAACCATGGCCTTTTTTGCTCTGGAAAAAAGTGCGCAACTCAACACCAGGCCCCATGAAACCGGCCACAAGGGCATTCCCCCCAGAGGCAGTTTCATCGCCCCCCCACAACGGGCCAGCCAGCCCAATCAACCATCATCCCATTCCATTGATGACGCGGATTTTGTCCGCTTTTAACCGGAGGCGACCATGCATACATCCACCGACATCACGGTGCCATCAGCGGCCGCTGACGAGAGCAGTGGCGATGCCCAGTACCTGACATTTCTGATCAACAACGAGATGTTCGCCATCAATATTCTGGGGGTCAAAGAGATCATCGAATACGGCAATATCACTCCGGTTCCGATGATGCCGGGTTTTATTCGCGGCGTAATCAACCTCAGAGGAGCGGTAGTGTCGGTCGTAGACTTGAATGCCCGCTTTGGCAATGCACCTTCGGTCATTACTCGCCGCAGTTGCATCGTCATTATTGAGGGGGTGGCCCCGCAGGGCGATGAACCTGTAGGTCAGGATATTGGCGTTGTGGTGGATTCCGTATCGGAAGTACTGGGTATCCCACAAGCAGATATCGAGCCCCCACCCAGTTTTGGTGCCCGCATCCGGGCCGATTTCATCAGCGGCATGGGCAAGGTCAACGGCAAATTCGTCATCCTCATCGATACCGGGAAAGTGTTGTCACTCGATGAGATGGCTCAACTCAACGAACTGGCCCAGCCACAGGCAAGGTTGCCACAAGGCAACCTGCAACCCTCCTGAAAAGGCCTCCATACTCCACGACATGCAGCATAAGGAAACGCTCATGACCCAATCACTCTTAGGAAAACTCTTCGGAGACAATGCCACCGAAGTGAGGCAGCGGACCCAGTTACTCGACGCAATCGGCCAGCTGCAACACGCAGTCCTGGCAGAGCAGGTTCCAGCACCACTCGATCTTTCCGGTATGGACAGTCCCTTTCGTGAAGTAGGACATGCCATCAACGAGGTGGTCACCTTGCTCAGCGACAAGCTGGAACAGAGCCGCAACGACATTAAAAAGAATCAGATGTTGCTCCATGAGAACCAGCTGGTTCGCAAAGCACTCGACTGCGCCAGCACCAACGTGATGATTGCCGATACCAACCTCGACATTATCTATATGAATGAGGCAGTGACCGGCATGCTCAATCAGGCTGAGACCGACATCAAGAAAGAGCTATACAGCTTCAACGCCAATCAGCTGATGGGCGCCAACATCGACAGCTTTCATAAAAATCCCGGCCATCAGCGCGCCATGCTGGCCAAACTCAACAGCACCTACCGTACCCAGATCCAGCTGGGGGGGCGCACCTTCTCCCTGATCGCCAATCCGGTCTTCAACGATACCGGTGAACGGTTGGGGTCCGTGGTCGAATGGGCCGACAGAACCAAGGAGGTGATGATAGAGAAAGAGATGTCCGACATCGTGCAGGCCGTGATTAATGGCGAGCTGCACCGCAGGATGGAACTTGCTGGCAAGAGCGGCTTCTTTCAGGCGATGGGAGAAGGGATCAACCAGATTGCCGAAGTGATCGACAGCACCCTCAACGACGTCATCCGGGTCGTGCAATGTCTGGCAAAAGGGGATCTGACCCAACAGATTGAGGCGGACTACCCCGGCGTGTTTGGCACCACCAAGGATGCGCTCAACAAGACCATCGCATCGCTCACCAACATCGTCACCGAAGTGCGCGGCGCCTCTGACAACCTCTCCAGTGCCGCCGAGCAGGTAAGCGCGACCGCCCAGTCGATCAGCCAATCCAGCAGTGAACAGGCCTCCAGTATGGAGGAGACCAGCGCCTCCATCGAGCAGATGAGCGCCAGCATCAACCAGAATACCGACAATGCCCAGGTCACCGATGGCATGGCCAGCAAGGCAGCCAAAGAGGCCGTAGAGGGAGGAGAAGCGGTCAAACTGACTGTGGATGCCATGAAGCAGATCGCCAGACGGATTGGCATCATCGATGACATCGCCTACCAGACCAATCTGTTGGCACTCAACGCAGCTATCGAAGCGGCGCGGGCAGGCGATCACGGCAAAGGCTTTGCCGTAGTGGCGGCGGAGGTGCGCAAACTGGCCGAACGCAGCCAGGTGGCAGCACAGGAGATTGGTGAGCTGGCCTCCAGCAGTGTCGAGATGGCGGAAAAAGCAGGTCGCCTGCTCGATCAGATGGTTCCTTCCATCAACAAAACCTCGGATCTGGTGCAGGAGATCAGTGCCGCTTCGGTAGAGCAATCCACCGGTGTCAGCCAAATCAATCAGGCTATGAACCAGTTGAGCCAGGTTACCCAGCAGAATGCCTCTTGCAGCGAAGAGCTGGCTGCCACAGCAGAAGAGATGAGCAGCCAGGCTGAACAGCTGCAGCTGGCCATGGAGTTCTTTACCCTGGAGGTCCACGCCAAAGAAGGTAAAGCAGCCACCTCGCATCTTCACCCCAATACCCGAGGCCGCTTTATGAACGAGAGCAATGCCAACAGTCGGGAACGAGCCGCCACAGTCCAACGCCCCATCGGCGATGGCGATTTTGTGCGGTTCTAGTCACGGGAGAGGCGTTGCCTCTCCCATCTCCGACACCACAGGTAGAGGGACTGTTTTTTGTATCAAACCCAGCTGCATGATGATGAGTTCTCCCGTTTCCAACGCTGGCTTCATCAAACGGCGGGGATAGAGCTGTCTCCTGCCAAGAAGGCGCTGGTAGCCAGCCGCCTGGCGAAACGCCTCTGCCACTATGAGCTGGATAGTTATGACGACTACTTCCAGCTCATCATGAACGATCGCAGCAGCGAACTGCAGCTGGCGCTTGATCTCCTTACCACCAACGAAACCTACTTTTTCAGGGAGCCCAAACACTTCGAGTTTTTAACGCGAGAGATAGTCTCAGCGCTCCCGCCCGAGCAACCACTGCGGGTCTGGAGCGCTGCCAGCTCATCCGGCGAGGAGCCCTACAGTCTGGCCATGACCCTCGCGGAAAAACGCAGCACCTTCAACTGGGAAATCCTGGCCTCCGATATCTCGTCCCGGGTGCTGGAACAGGCGATGAGCGGTCGCTACCCCATCGAGCGGGCGCAAAATATTCCACTGCCCTTTTTGATGAAATATTGCCTCAAGGGTGTGGGCCTGCAGGAGGGCATCTTCATCATTGATCGCAAGTTGCGGGACAAGGTGCAGTTCATGCAGATCAACCTCAATCAGGATCTGCCGGACATCGGCATGTTTGACGTCATCTTCATCAGAAACGTGATGATCTACTTCAACAAGGAGACCAAAGGGCAAGTATTGCAGCGGCTGGTACCCAGACTCAAACCCGGTGGCTACCTGCTGGTGAGCCACGCCGAGAGCCTGCATGGCCTGCACCACGGCCTGCAGCTTGTATCGCCTTCCATCTATCAGAAGAGATAAGTCATGACTCGGGAGGTGATCCTGCAACCGGGAGAGCTCTTTTTTGGCAAGGAGGATGTGGTGGTCAGAACCGTACTGGGCTCCTGTATTGCCATCACCTTGTGGCATCCGGAGCAGAAACAGGGAGGAATGTGTCACTACATGCTGCCAAGTCGGCGCAATCCCTCTACCAAGCTGGATGGGCGCTATGCCGATGAGGCCCTCGCCTTGCTGCTGCAAGCGGCCAGTCACTATCCCGCCCCTATCCATGAATATGAGGCCAAGTTGTTCGGGGGTGGCAACATGTTTACCGAGCCTCAATACGCACAGAGCGACAACAATGTCGCCGCCAAAAATATTCAGGCAGCCTGGCAGCTGACCCGACACCTTGGCCTTGATATCAAGGCTCATCATCTTGGCCATAGCGGCCACCGAAGCTTGCTCTTTGAGCTCAGCAACGGCAGTGTCTGGCTCCGCCATCATCGTCTGCCACATCAACGGGAGTCGCGAGAATGAAGCAGATCCGGGTCATGCTGGTGGATGATTCCGCCGTGGTCAGGCAGGTATTGCAAGCGGTACTGGAGCAGGAGCCCGATATCCGGGTGATAGCCACGGCATCGGATCCCCTGTTTGCCCAGGAAAAACTGAAGAAAGAGTGGCCTGACGTCATAGTGCTCGATGTGGAGATGCCCCGTATGGATGGCATCACTTTTCTCACCAAGATCATGGCAGAGCATCCAACCCCGGTGGTGATCTGCTCCTCCCTCACCGAAAAGGGGGCCGAGACCACCCTGCAGGCAATGGCTGCCGGCGCGGTGGACATCATCACCAAGCCGACCATGGGGATAAAAAGCTTTCTGCAAGAATCTGCCCACGACCTGGCTATGGCGGTACGTGCTGCGGCCCAGGCCAATCTCAAGCGCGTGGGCAAGCCATCCTCTGTGCCGGTCAGCACCAAACTCAACGCGGATGCCATGCTGGCGCCCAACCAGCACGCCATGGCACAAACCACAGAGCGGCTCATCGCCATCGGCACCTCGACCGGCGGCACCCAGGCCCTGGAAGCCGTGCTGACTGCCTTGCCCCGGGTCAGCCCCGGCATTGTCATCGTGCAGCACATGCCGGAGAAATTTACCGCCATGTTTGCAGAACGCCTGAACGGGGTCTGCCAGATAGAAGTGCGGGAGGCGAGGAACAATGACCGGGTGATCCCGGGCCTGGCGCTGATTGCCCCCGGAGGCAAGCATATGCTGCTCAAGCGCAGCGGTGCCTACTATCACGTCGAGGTGGTCGACGGGCCGCTTATCAACCGTCATCGCCCGTCGGTGGATGTGCTGTTTCGTTCCGTCGCCAAATATGCCGGCAAGAATGCAACCGGCATCATCATGACCGGCATGGGGGATGACGGTGCCCGGGGATTGCGCGAGATGCTGGATGCGGGTGCCAACACCTATGCCCAGGATGAGGCCTCCTGCGTGGTCTTCGGCATGCCCAAGGAGGCGATCAAGCTGGGAGCAGCCCGTCATGTGCTCCCCTTGCAAGAGATGCAGTTCGCCATCCTCGGCAAGTAATCCCTTATCGCGCGTTTTGCCCATAAAAAAGTCCGGCTCCCCAAGGGGAGCCGGACTTTTTACATCAACCGGAATCAATCCGGTATCAGGCGAGCAGATTACTCTGCAGCAGGCGCTTCTTCAGCGGCCGGAGCGGCGTCAGCAGCAGGTGCAGCCGCTTCGGTCGGGGCGTTCGCTTCCTTGATGGAGAGACGTACGCGGCCCTGACGATCCACTTCCAGTACCTTCACCTTGACCACGTCACCGATGGTCAGGTGGTCAGCCACGTTCTGCACGCGAGCGTCGGTGATCTGGGAGATGTGTACCAGACCATCTTTGCCCGGCAGAATGTTGACGAATGCACCGAAATCGGCCAGACGAACAACTTTACCTTCATAGATGCGGTTCACTTCGATCTCGGCGGTGATGGCCTCGATGCGACGGATCGCTTCCATGGCGGCTTCGTTGGCCACGGCGGAGATACGTACAGTACCGTCATCATCCAGCTCGATGTTGGTGCCGGTCTCTTCGGTCAGCGCACGGATCACGGAACCACCTTTACCGATCACGTCCTTGATCTTCTCAGGATTGATCTTGATGGTATGGATACGCGGTGCGAAATCGGAGATCTGGGCACGCGGAGCCTGGATAGCTTCATCCATCACTTTCAGGATGTGCAGACGAGCGCCACGAGCTTGCTTCAGCGCAATCTCCATGATCTCTTTGGTGATGCCTTCGATCTTGATGTCCATCTGCAGCGCGGTCACACCTTCGGTGGTACCGGCTACCTTGAAGTCCATGTCGCCCAGGTGATCTTCGTCACCCAGAATGTCGGACAGCACGACGAAACCTTCTTCTTCCTTCACCAGACCCATGGCGATACCGGCAACGGAGGCCTTGATCGGCACACCGGCATCCATCAGCGCCAGAGAGGAACCACAGACAGACGCCATGGAGGAGGAGCCATTGGATTCGGTAATTTCAGAGACCACGCGCACCACGTACGGGAACTCGGCGGCGCTCGGCATCACGGCAGCAACGCCGCGCTTGGCCAGACGGCCGTGACCGATTTCACGACGCTTCGGGCTACCCATCATGCCGGTCTCACCGACACAGTATGGCGGGAAGTTGTAGTGCAGCATGAAGCGATCGGCACGGTTGCCGGTCAGCTCGTCGATGTTCTGGGCATCGCGCTCGGTACCCAGAGTGGCGACCACGATGGCCTGAGTTTCACCACGGGTGAACAGGGCAGAGCCGTGAGCACGGGGCAGAATACCGGTACCTACGCTCAGGGCGCGGATCATTTCCGGATCGCGACCATCGATACGCGGCTCACCACGTACTACGCGACCACGAACGATGCGGCTTTCCAGGCTGTGGAACTCTTCGCCGATCTTCTTGGCATCTTCTTCCACGCCGGAAGCGATAACTTGCTCAACCACACGGCCCTTGATGGCAGCGATGGTTTCGTAACGAACGGCCTTCTCGGTGATGCGGTAGGCTTCACCCAGCTCGGCGCTCGCCAGCTCGGCAACCTTGGCTTTCAGCGCTTCGTTGACAGCAGGCGGAGTCCAGTCCCACGGCTTGGTGCCGACGGCAGCGGCAAACTCGTTGATCGCATTGATCACGGTCTGCATCTGCTCGTGACCGTATACCACGGCGCCCAGCATCACTTCTTCGGAAAGGATGGCCGCTTCGGACTCAACCATCAGCACGGCATTGGCAGTACCGGCAACTACCAGATCCAGATCGCTCTGCGGCAGTTCGGTGGTGGTCGGGTTCAGCACATACTGACCGTTCATGTAACCCACGCGAGCAGCACCGATCGGGCCGCCAAACGGGATACCGGAGATGGCCAGTGCAGCAGAGGCACCGATCATGGCAACGATGTCGGGGGATACGGCCGGATTCACGGACATTACGGTCGCAACGACCTGAACCTCATTGAGGAAGCCTTCCGGGAACAGCGGACGAATAGGACGGTCGATCAGACGGGAGATGAGGGTCTCGCCTTCGCTCGGACGGCCTTCACGACGGAAGAAACCACCCGGGATACGACCAGCAGCATAGGTACGCTCCTGGTAGTTGACGGTCAGCGGGAAGAAATCACGGCCGTGATCGGCCTCTTTCTTGCCGACGACGGTCACAAATACGCAGGTATCGTCCATGCTGACCATAACGGCCGCAGTGGCTTGACGGGCCATCACACCGGTTTCCAGAGTGACGGTGTGTTGACCGTACTGGAATGACTTTACAATAGGATTCAAGTGAATTTCCTTTTTACAATTTGGCTCTTTAAATTCGCGCACAAGTATACTTGATTCGATGCAAAAGGTAAGCGGCGACGCGAATTCTGTGAGGCAGGCAACGGCTTGAAGAGCAATAAAAAAGGGGAACCTGACGGTTCCCCTTTTTCGCGAAATCTGATGGTCGATTAACGACGCAGACCCAGCTTGGCGATCAGAGCAGCATAACGCTCGGAATCTTTACGCTTCAGGTAGTCCAGCAGCTTACGACGCTGGGAAACCATGCGCAGCAGACCGCGACGACCGTGGTGGTCCTTGGAGTGCTCTTTGAAGTGACCTTGCAGATGGTTGATCTGGGCAGTCAGCAGGGCAACTTGCACTTCGGGGGAACCGGTGTCGTTGGCGCAACGAGCGTTGTCAGCAACGATTTGAGCTTTGATCTCAGCATTTAGAGACATGGTAATACTCCAGTAGAGTGTTTAAAGGTTCACAGCCAATCTCTAATTCAGCCGTGAAATGAGTGCGGTATCATAATCGTCCCCGCCCCTTTTCGCAACGATAAAGAGGCGAAACGGGAAAGACACGCTGATACCGCCTGAGGATCACTCCTCGTCGTGATAACGCACCAGTCGCTTGGGAGCGACGCGGCCATCATCATCAATCTCGCCAACCCCGATGAACTCGCGCTCCGGGCCGACCGTCATGCGAACCTGACCGCTTTGCGGCGCACCCGCCACCTGCACGGCCTGGCCCTGATTCACATAGGCAGCCACAACCGCCAGCATGTTCACCTCGGGCAAGCTTGCTACGGCGGTGTCCATCGGCAGCAACAGCGGATCCAGCTGCTCGCGCGGCGGGATGCTCTCGGCCTTGGCCTGCTCGAAGATGCACTCGAGTTGCTCCAGCGTCAGCATCCGCTCGTACGGATAGCTGGCCACCTGGGTACGACGCAGCTGGGTCACGTGGGCGCCACAACCCAGCACTTCACCCAGATCATCCACCAGAGAGCGGATGTAGGTGCCCTTGCTGCAGTGCACTTCAAGGCGCACTTCATCACCTTCAAAGCTCAGCAGTTTGAGCTCGAATACGGTGATGGGACGGGCTTCACGCTCAATCTCGATGCCTTCGCGGGCATATTCGTAGAGCGGACGGCCGTTGTGCTTGAGCGCGGAGTACATGGACGGCACCTGCATGATGGGGCCGCGGAACTGGTCCAGCGCCTCGATCAGGGTACCGACAGCCACGTTCACCGGACGGGTGGAGACCACCTCACCGTCGGAGTCGCTGGTGTTGGTGCGCTCGCCCAGTTTGGCGGTCACCTCATAGCGCTTGTCCGCTTCCAGCAGATACTGGGAGAACTTGGTGGCCTCGCCGAGGCAGATCGGCAGCATGCCGGTCGCCAGCGGATCCAGTGCGCCGGTGTGACCGGCCTTGGCGGCGTTGTAGATGCGCTTGACCTTCTGCAACACATCGTTGGAGGTCAGGCCGGTCGGCTTGTCCAGCAGCAGAATGCCGTGCACATCACGGCCCTTGAAACGACGTCTTCGGGTCATCTCAGGCTTTATCCTCAGTCGTGTCATCCGGTGCAGATTCAGCTTCTTCGTCACGGCCGGATTCGGCCATGCGACGCTTGTCTTCACGCACAGTGTTGGTCACCAGGTTGGAGAGACGCATCCCCTCGACCAGGGTCTGGTCGTAGTAGAAACGCAGCTCGGGCACCACGCGCAGACGCATGGCACTGCCCAGCAGACTACGGATATATCCGGCTGCTTCGGTCAGACCCTGCAAGCCTTCCTTGATGCGCTCGGCATCATTTTCCAGCTGCAAGAAGGTGACATAAATCTTGGCATAGTTGAGGTCACGGGACACTTCCACATCGGAAACGGTCACCATGCCGATGCGCGGGTCTTTCACCTCGCGCTGCAGGATCAGCGCGATTTCACGCTGGATCTGCTGTCCGACCCGACGGGTCCGGCTGAATTCTCTGGCCATATTCTATCCTGCGATAAAAGGGGGCCGCGGCCCCCTATTTTGTCTAACTCTCGGCTTACAGAGTCCGTTGGATTTCAACAGTCTCGTAAACTTCGATCTGGTCGCCTTCGCGCACGTCGTTGTAGTTCTTGACCGCGATACCACACTCGTAGCCGTTGCGAACTTCGTTGACGTCATCCTTGAAGCGGCGCAGGGATTCCAGCTCGCCTTCATAGATAACCACGTTGTCACGCAGAACACGGATACGGTTGGAACGCTTGACCACACCTTCGGTAACCATACAGCCGGCAACTGCGCCGAACTTCGGAGACTTGAAGACGCTACGCACTTCAGCCAGACCGATGATCTCCTGACGATACTCAGGGGCCAGCTTGCCGCTCATGGCCTGCTTCACTTCGTCGATCAGGTCATAGATGACGGAGTAGTAACGCAGATCCAGGCTCTCGGATTCGATGACCTTGCGCGCAGATGCGTCGGCACGGACGTTGAAACCAACCAGGATGGCGCTGGAAGCAGCAGCCAGGGTCGCGTCGGTTTCGGTGATACCACCTACGCCGGAACCCACGATCTTCACCTTCACTTCATCGGTGGAGAGTTTGACCAGCGCATCGCAGATCGCTTCCACAGAACCTTGTACGTCGGCCTTGATCACCACGTTCACTTCGGACACTTCGCCCTCGGTCATGTTGGCGAACATGTTTTCCAGCTTGGCCTTCTGCTGGCGAGCCAGCTTGACTTCGCGGAACTTGCCCTGACGATAGAGCGCCACTTCACGGGCTTTCTTCTCGTCACGGACAACGGTGGCTTCGTCACCGGCAGAGGGAACGCCGGACAGACCCAGGATTTCCACCGGCAGGGACGGACCCGCTTCCTTGATCTCGCGACCCAGTTCGTCACGCATGGCGCGAACACGGCCGTACTCGAGACCACACAGAACGATGTCGCCCTGACGCAGAGTACCTTCTTGTACCAGTACGGTAGCAACCGGACCACGACCTTTATCCAGGAAGGATTCGATCACGACGCCGTTGGCCATACCGTCAACCACCGCTTTCAGCTCCAGTACTTCAGCCTGGATCAGGATGGCCTCCAGCAGGTCGTCGATGCCTTCGCCAGACTTGGCGGACACGTGCACGAACTGGCAGTCTCCACCCCAATCTTCGGACATGACGTTGTAACGGGCCAGTTCGGTCTTGACGCGATCCGGATCCGCTTCCGGCTTGTCGATCTTGTTGACCGCAACAACCAGCGGCACACCGGCAGCCTTGGCGTGCTGGATAGCTTCGATGGTTTGCGGCATCACGCCGTCGTCAGCTGCAACAACCAGAACAACGATATCGGTCGCCTTGGCACCACGAGCACGCATGGAGGTAAACGCCGCGTGACCCGGGGTGTCCAGGAAGGTGATCATGCCACTGTCGGTCTGGACGTGATAAGCACCGATATGCTGGGTAATACCACCGGCTTCGCCAGCAGCAACCTTGGCTTTACGAATGTAGTCGAGCAGCGAGGTCTTACCATGGTCAACGTGACCCATGATGGTAACGACCGGTGCGCGCGGCTTGGCTTCGGAGGTCTCGTCACGATCGGACAGTACCGCCTCTTCCAGCTCGTTCTCACGACGCAGCACAACCTTGTGACCCATCTCCTCGGCGACCAGCTGAGCGGTCTCCTGGTCGATCACCTGGTTGATGGTGGCCATGGCACCCATCTTCATCATCACCTTGATGACTTCAACGCCCTTGACGGCCATCTTGTTGGCCAGCTCGGCCACAGTGATGGTCTCGCCGATGACGACATCGCGGTTCACCACGGCAGCCGGCTTGTTGAAGCCGTGCTTCATGGCGTTCGGCATGGCGACCTTGCCGCGCTTGCCTTTACGGGCACGCGGGTTGCGAGAGTCGCGATCATCTTCACGACGACCGGCTTTCTTCGGTGCCTTGGCTGCTGCGGCAGTGCGGCGGCTGGTCTCTTCTTTCCGATCCAACTCGTCTTCTGCGGCTTGCGCATGCTTGTTGGTGGTCAGATGGTAGTCGCTGCTCTCTTTGGCACGAGCGGCCTCTTCTTCAGCCCAGCGGGCTGCGTTCTGTTCCGCCATGAGACGAGCCTCTTCGGCTTTCTTCGCGGCGAGTTCTTCAGCTTTTTTCAAAGCTGTTTGTTCCTGTTGGCGCTTCAGTTCTTCTGCTTCGCGCTTGGCCATCTTTTCTGCCTCTTGCTGAGCTGTGCTACTGGCTGCTTTGGCGGGCTGTGAAGCCTGTCGAGCCTTTGATTGTGCCTCGATCCGCGCCTTTTCCTCAGCTTCACGACGAGCCTGCTCAGCCTCACGGCGAGCCTTCTCTTCAGCTTCGAGGCGAGCCTTCTCTTCGGCCTCGCGACGAGCTTTTTCTTCTGCTTCCAAACGCGCTGTTTCCTCGGCTTCCGCCTGACGCTGTTCATCTTCCAGCGCCGAGCGTCTTACATAGGTGCGAGACTTGCGCACTTCTACCTGCACTTCCTTGTTCTTGCCGCCAGTCCCCTGAACACTGATGGTGCTCTTGGTCTTGCGCTGCAAGGTCATGCGGGCAGGAGCGGCGACCTCGTCACCTCCATGCTGTTTCTTCAGGTGTGCCAGCAGAGCCTGTTTCTCAGACTCGCTGACCATGTCGTCGGCCTTGCTCTTGCTGATACCGGCATCGACAAACTGCTGGAGAAGACGATCAACCGGTGTGTCGATGTCAGTGGCAAGTTGTTTGACTGATACTTCTGCCATTCATTTTCCTCCGTTTGATCTTACTCGGACTGCTCTTCTCCGAACCAACAGATATTGCGAGCAGCCATAATGAGCTCACCTGCCTTCTCGGCAGTCAGCCCTTCAATATCAGCAAGGTCATCGATACCTTGCTCAGCCAAATCTTCCAGGGTGCCCACGCCACGGCCCGCCAGAGCGTAAGCCAGTTCGCGGCTCAGACCGTTCAGATTGAGCAGCTCTTCGGACGGCTCAACGCCATCGAAAGACTCTTCTTTGGCCAGTGCCTTGGTAGTCAGGGCATCTTTGGCGCGCTTGCGCAGCTCTTCGACCATG
Organism: Aeromonas sp. s8; assembly: GCF_040907785.1. Classification (NCBI taxonomy): domain Bacteria; kingdom Pseudomonadati; phylum Pseudomonadota; class Gammaproteobacteria; order Aeromonadales; family Aeromonadaceae; genus Aeromonas; species Aeromonas sp. s8. The sequence goes on along the minus strand of NZ_JBFOCL010000017.1, from coordinate 66,718 downwards.
TCTTCATCCAGACCGTCGATAGCCAGCAGCTCGTTGACCGGTACAAAGGCGATCTCTTCCAGGGTAGAGAAGCCCTCTTCCATCAGCAGACCGGCGAAATCGTCGTCGATGTCCAGGGTGCTGGTGAACAGGTTCATGATGCGGTCGTTTTCGGCCTGGTGCTTGGCACGCATGTCCTCAACGGTCATCACGTTCAGCTCCCAACCGGTCAGCTGGGAGGCCAGACGCACGTTCTGACCATTGCGACCGATGGCCTGAGCCAGGTTGGCAGCTTCCACGGCGATATCCATGGTGTGGTTGTCTTCATCAACGATGATGGAGGCCACATCGGCAGGTGCCATGGCATTGATCACGTACTGGGCCGGGTTGTCATCGTACAGTACGATGTCGGCACGCTCACCGCTCAGCTCGGCGGAGACAGCTTGCACACGGGCACCACGCATACCGATACAGGCACCGATCGGGTCGATACGACGATCGTTGGTCTTCACCGCGATCTTGGCGCGGGAACCCGGATCACGGGCAGCGCCCATGATTTCGATCATCTCTTCACCGATCTCCGGTACTTCGATACGGAACAGCTCTTTCAGGAAGTCCGGGCTGGAACGGCTGACAAACAGCTGGGAACCACGGGCTTCCGGACGCACTGCATACAGCAGGCCACGGACACGGTCGCCCGGGCGGAAGGTTTCACGCGGCAGCATGTCATCACGGAAGATCACGGCTTCAGCATTGCTGCCCAGATCCAGGATGACGTTGTCGCGGTTGCTCTTCTTGACCACACCACTGATGATGGTGCCTTCTTTATCTTTAAACTGATCAACTACTTGTGAACGCTCGGCTTCGCGCACTTTCTGCACGATAACCTGCTTGGCGGTCTGGGTAGTGATACGGTCGAAGGTCACAGAGTCAATCTGGTCTTCAACATACTCACCGATCTGGATTTCCGGCTGATCGATCTGCGCCGCTTCCAGGGTGATTTCCGCGTAGGGGTTCTCCATCGCGGCTTGATCCGCAATGACTACCCAGCGGCGATAAGTGTCGTAGTCACCGGTCTTGCGATCGATTTCGACCCGAACTTCAATCTCGCCTTCATATTTCTTCTTGGTCGCAGTCGCCAGCGCGGTTTCCAGAGCCTGGAAGATCTTCTCGCGGGGTACCGCTTTCTCGTTGGATACTGCGTCAACGACCAGCAAAATCTCTTTATTCATATCCGATAGCCTCGTTAACCAAAGTTCGGCACTATGTTCGCTTTTTGGATATTGGTGAAAGCCAACACGTCGTCCTTACCATCTACTGTCAGGGTGATCATGTCGCCTTGCACAGCTTTGATTACGCCTTTGAACTTGCGGCGGTTGTTTGTTGCCATCCGAAGCGTTACCGCCGCCTCTTGGCCAACGTATTTTTCGAAATGGGCAACCTTGAACAGGGGACGATCCAGGCCTGGGGAGGATACCTCGAGGTAGTACTCCTCGGTGATGGGATCTTCGACGTCCATGATGGCGCCAACCTGATGGCTGACCTCAGCACAGTTCTCGACAGTCACACCCTGCTCGCCGTCGATATAGACACGCAAGGTGGAGTGTTTACCCGCACGGATAAACTCAATACCCCAAAGTTCAAAACCCAAGGCAACGACCGGAGCCTCGAGCAGATCGGTCAAACGTTGTTCCAACGTAGCCAAAGTCACCCTCCGAAAAACAAAAAAAGGGCATAAAGCCCAGATAGATATCGATTCAGAGTAAATTGCACATAACAAAAAGCCCCGATGTCAAATCGGGGCTTGGCGCTTTACCCTGATTGTCGCCTCGCAGCGACCGCCTTCCTGAGCGTAGGAAATGCGTGAAATTTGGTTGCGGGGGCCGGATTTGAACCGACGACCTTCGGGTTATGAGCCCGACGAGCTACCATGCTGCTCCACCCCGCGTCCGAAATCGTGCGAGATTATAGCCACTTCACTCTCTCGATACAAGACTGACTGGCTATAATACACTCGGTTTCCCGAGCTCACTGCTTAATTGGTGCCGTGGGCGGGACTCGAACCCGCACACCCTAGAGCACTACCCCCTCAAGATAGCGTGTCTACCAATTCCACCACCACGGCAAAACTCTTACTCGGGAACGTCAGTATCTTTCTTCACTGGCGCTTTGGTCTGCTCAACCTGTTGGGTTTGTTGCAGATTTTCCCATTCACTACCCTGCTTTACCTTGTTGCTGGACATAGAGCCGAGCACCAGGCTGATAACGAAAAACAGAGTAGCCAAAATTGCTGTTGTTCGGGTCAGGAAACTGCCTGAGCCACCGGAGCCGAATACTGTGTTCGATGCCCCTGCGCCGAATGAGGCGCCCATATCAGCCCCTTTACCTTGCTGAATCATCACCAGACCAATCAGAGCCAGTGAAACCAGCAGATAAACGACTAAAAGAATCTCGTACATTTAACTTGCACCCTTTGCCGCTTCAACAATTCCTAAAAACGCATCGCTATCGAGACTTGCTCCGCCAATCAGTCCACCATCAATGTCGGGCTGTGCAAACAAATCTCTCGCGTTGCTCGGCGTTACGCTCCCACCATAGATGATTCTAACTTTCTCACCTATTACCGGAGTATCCTCCGCCAAGCGACCACGTATAAAGGAATGAACCTCTTGTGCCTGCTCGGGTGTGGCGCATTTACCTGTACCTACAGCCCAAATCGGCTCGTAGGCGATGATAGCATTATCGAAAGCCATCGCGCCATTTTTCTCTATGACGATATCCAGCTCTTCAGCGATCACCTCGAAGGCTCTTCTCGCCTGCCTCGCCGCACCTGATTCACCTAAACAGAGGATGGGAATCAAGCCTGCCGCTCTGGCTGCCGCAAACTTCTCTGCGACGATAAAACTGGTCTCACCAAAGAGACGCCTGCGCTCGGAGTGCCCTACCAATACGTAACGACACCCTGCCTCAACCAGCATCTGACACGAGATTTCTCCGGTGTAAGCGCCAGTAGCGTGCTGACTCACATTCTGAGCCCCCAACTTTATTACCTTCTGCTCATTGAGCAGTGAAGCGCTAAAGTCGAGATGCACATGGGAAGGACAGAGAACCACATCTACTTTTCCGTCAACGCCGTTCAGGCACTGACTCGTAAACTGCTCCAACTGCGACCTACTACCGTGCAACTTCCAGTTGGCTGCTACAAACGGCTTGCGATGTCCCATCGGCAACTCCCTTGCGAAAGCGGGGCTGATAATATCCAGAGGATGCTCAGCTGACAAGTGCTATTTTTAAATTTTTGAATCGTTTGAACAAGATACAACCAGGGCGACTAAAAAGCCGCCCCAACTGTTCATTAAAACGCCGATTCAACCTGCTTGGCGATGCGCTGAGCCATGTCACGCACCTGCTGTTCATGCTCCCCTTCGACCATGACCCGGATCAGCGGCTCGGTACCTGATTTGCGCAACAGTACGCGACCACGACCAGCCAGCTCCTGTTCCACCTTGGCAACCTCAGCCATGACAGAATCAGCGGCCAGCGGATCCTTGCCTTCGGCAAAGCGAACATTCACCAGCACCTGCGGGAACTTGCTCATGCCGGAGCGCAGCTTGGCCAGCGGCATCTCGGCACTGCGCATGGCGGTAAGCACCTGCAAGGCGGCTACGATGCCATCACCCGTAGTGGTCTGATCCAGACAGATAATGTGGCCGGAGTTCTCGCCACCGATGCGCCAGCCCTTCTCTTCCATCATCTCCAGCACATAGCGGTCACCCACCTTGGCACGGGCAAACGGAATGCCCAGGGTTTGCAGCGCCAGCTCCAGCCCCATGTTGGCCATCAGGGTGCCGACGACACCGCCTTTGAGGCGACCATTGCGCAGAGCATCGCGTGCGATGATATAGAGCACTTCATCACCGTCGATGAGATAGCCGGTGTGGTCAACCATGATCAGACGGTCACCATCACCATCAAAGGCAACCCCCAGATCAGCCTTGCACTCCAGTACCTTGGCAACCAGAGCGTCAGGCGCAGTCGAACCGACACCATCGTTGATATTGAGACCATCCGGGGCACAGCCCATGGTGATCACTTCGGCACCTAGTTCGCGGAAAACCGACGGCGCAATGTGGTAAGTGGCGCCGTGGCCACAGTCGACCACCATTTTCACCCCATCCAGATTCATGTGAGAGGGGAAGGTGCTCTTGCAGAATTCGATATAGCGACCGGCGGCATCATCAATGCGCACCGCTTTGCCAAGTTCGGCCGACTCGACACACTTGAGCTCGTGATCCAGCTCGGCTTCGATAGCCAGCTCGACATCATCGGGCAGCTTGGTGCCGTCGGCGGAGAAGAACTTGATGCCGTTGTCGTAGAAGGGGTTGTGGGAAGCACTGATGACGATGCCAGCTTCGGCACGGAAAGTGCGAGTCAGGTAGGCAACCGCCGGCGTGGGCATCGGCCCCATCAGAATGGCCTTGAGGCCTGCCGCGGAGAGCCCCGCTTCCAGCGCGGATTCCAGCATGTAACCGGAGATGCGGGTATCTTTGCCAATCAGCACCTTTTTAGTGCCCTTCTTGGAGAGCACTTTGCCGGCAGCCCAACCCAATTTCATTACAAAATCAGGGGTAATCGGGTATTCGCCAACCTTGCCGCGCACACCATCGGTACCGAAATACTTTCTTGCCATTGTCTGTTCTCTTTATTATCTGGAAATAAAATCTTGTCCCGTCATTGCCAGCCAACCGACGCGCAATGCGTCCATGGTCTCCCGTACATCGTGTACCCTGATGATGCGGGCCCCATGCTGCATGCCGATAAGGGCGCATGCCAGACTGCCCGCCAGACGCTCATCCACCGGACGGCCCAGCAGGTTGCCTATCATAGACTTTCGCGACATCCCCACCAATAGCGGTAAGCCATAATCAAGCAGTTCCTTTTGAGCCGCCAACAGCTGATAGTTGTGTGCAAGGGTTTTGCCAAAGCCATATCCCGGATCCAGCAACAGCTCTTCACGACGGATCCCGACCGCCAGACAAGCCGCAATACGCTCATCAAAGAAGGCGCGAACCTCCCCGATCAGGTCCTCATAGTGCGGCTCGACCTGCATGGTTCTCGGCTGCCCCTGCATATGCATCAGACAGACCGGAACCCGAGCTTCGGCCGCGGCTTGCAGTGCTCCAGGTTCTTGCAGTGCCCGCACATCGTTGATCAGATGGGCACCCGCCTTGCAACCCTCCCGCATCACAGCCGCTTTGGAGGTATCGAGGGAGATCATCACATCCAGCTCACGAACCATCTGCTCCACGACAGGAATGACCCTGTCCAGCTCCTCCTGCTCGCTCACATCGGGCGCACCAGGGCGGGTTGACTCGCCACCGATGTCGATGAGGGTCGCACCGTCAGAGACCATCTGGCGCGCATGGGCCATTGCCCGTTCAAACTGGTTGAAATGGCCGCCATCGGAGAAGGAGTCGGGCGTCACATTGAGGATCCCCATCACATGGGGACGATCGAGGGAGAGGCTGAGCCCCTTGCTGGTTAACTGCATTTTCACATCCATCTGATAAAGAAAAACCCCGGGCAAGCCCGGGGTTTGGATAGTCACGATTATTTGGCCGGAGCGTCGTTGGCTTTGTCGATAGTGACATCCGCCACCGGTGCAGCCTCATCGGCAGGCTTGGCCTCGGCAGCCACAGTGGAACCGCCTTGCGGGGTATCACCGTGCTCGTCATGCCAGTTGCTCGGAGCACGTACCTCGCGACGGGCCATCAGATCATCGATCTGTTTGGCGTCAATGGTCTCGTACTTCATCAGCGCATCTTTCATGCTGTGCAACACGTCCATGTTATCCAGCAGGATCTGCTTGGAACGGGCGTAATTGCGGTCGATGACCTGCTTGACCTCGGCATCGATCACGCGAGCTGTATCGTCGGACATATGCTTGGCCTTGGCCATGCTGCGACCGAGGAACACCTCGCCATCTTCTTCCGCGTAGAGCATCGGGCCGAGACGCTCGGACATACCCCACTGGGTCACCATCTTGCGGGCGATGTCGGTGGCACGCTCGATATCGTTGGATGCACCAGTCGATACCTTCTCGGCACCATAGATCAGCTCTTCTGCCAGGCGACCGCCATACAGGCTGGAGATCATCGACTCCAGATGCTGCTTGGAGTGGCTCCAGCGATCCTGCTCCGGCAGATACATGGTCACACCCAGCGCACGACCGCGCGGAATGATGGAGACCTTGTAAACCGGGTCATGATCCGGCACCAGACGACCAATGATGGCGTGGCCAGCTTCGTGATACGCAGTCATCTCTTTCTCGGACTCTTTCATCACCATGGAGCGGCGTTCCGCACCCATCATGATCTTGTCCTTGGCCTTCTCGAACTCGGCCATGGAGACCACTCGGCGGCTCTCACGGGCAGAGAAGAGGGCAGCTTCGTTGACCAGGTTGGCCAAATCCGCACCGGAGAAACCGGGTGTACCACGGGCAATCAGCGCCGGATTGACGTCATCCGCCAGCGGAACTTTGCGCATGTGCACTTTCAGGATCTGCTCGCGCCCACGGACATCAGGCAGACCGACCACAACCTGACGGTCGAAACGGCCCGGACGCAGCAGTGCCGGATCCAGTACGTCAGGACGGTTGGTGGCAGCAATGACGATGATACCTTCATTGCCTTCAAAGCCATCCATCTCGACCAGCATCTGGTTAAGAGTTTGCTCACGTTCATCGTGACCACCACCCAGACCGGCGCCACGCTGGCGACCGACCGCATCAATTTCATCGATGAATATGATGCAGGGGGAGGATTTCTTGGCCTGTTCGAACATGTCACGCACCCGGGAGGCACCGACACCGACGAACATCTCCACGAAATCGGAACCAGAGATGGTGAAGAACGGCACCTTGGCCTCGCCCGCAATGGCCTTGGCCAGCAAGGTCTTACCGGTACCGGGAGGACCAACCAGCAGCACACCGGTCGGGATCTTGCCACCCAGTTTCTGGAATTTGCTCGGGTCGCGCAGATAGTCGACCAGCTCCTTCACCTCTTCCTTGGCTTCATCACAACCTGCAACGTCAGCAAAGGTAGTCTTGATCTGATCTTCGCTCATCAGGCGAGCCTTGCTCTTGCCGAACGACATGGCACCTTTGCCACCGCCGCCCTGCATCTGACGCATGAAGAAGACCCAGACACCGATCAGCAGCAGCATCGGGAACCAGGAGATGAAGATAGAGGTCAACAGAGACGGCTCTTCCGGCTTCTCGCCCATCACTTTGACATTGTGATTGAGCATGTCGTTGAGCAGCTGGGGATCCGGCGCAGGGATGATGGTGGTGAATCGTTCACCAGTACGCTTGACGCCATTAATGACCTTACCGTCCATCCGCACTTCACGGATCTGCTCTTGGGTCACCTCTTTAACGAAGCTGGAATAGTCCAGCTGGCGACTGGTGGTATCGCTGGGGCTGAAGCTATTGAACACCGACATCAAAACGACGGCGATGACCAGCCACAGGATTAAGTTTTTCGCCATGTCACTCAAATCAGTAACCTCGCAGACTGACAGTTAACGATGAAGGTTAGGGTACTACAGTTTAAAACCGGTAGCCACAATGTAGACTTCCCGTGATCTGGCGCGGGATGAGTCTGGTTTACGAATTTTGACAGCGGAGAAAAGTTTACGAATTTCATTGAGATAGGCATCAAAGCCCTCTCCCTGAAACACCTTCACTACGAAACTGCCGTCACTACGCAATACCTGATTGCACATGTCGAGCGCCAGCTCGACCAGATACATGGCGCGAGCCTGATCCACCTGCTGGGTACCGCTCATGTTGGGCGCCATATCAGACATCACGACATCGACCTTGTCGGGGCCCACTCGCTCCAGCAAGGCGCCGAGTACAGTTTCCTCCCGAAAGTCCCCTTGCAGGAAATCGACACCAGCAATGGGATCCATCGGCAAAATGTCACATGCGATGACGCGACCCGAATCACCAACCTGTTCAACCGCGAACTGGGACCAACCACCGGGGGCTGCTCCCAAATCCACTACGGTCATGCCATGTTTCAGCAAGCGATCCTTGCCCTGGATCTCGTCAATCTTGAAAACAGCACGAGAACGCAGGCCCATTTTCTGGGCTTTTTTGACGTATTGATCGTCGAAATGTTCTTTTAACCAGCGAGTTGAACTGGGGGAACGTTTTTTCTGGGTCATGATAATCGACTTTAAAAAACCACAAGGGTTATTAGTATTAAGGGCTAAGTGGGGGTAGAATACGCCCCTTTCAACCCTGACTTATGAAGAAATTGCGATGATTCTCAACAATAAACAGAAACAGTACCTCAAGGGCCTTGCCCATAGCCTCAAGCCTGTCGTCCTGCTGGGTCAGCATGGTCTGACCGAAGGTGTACTGGCCGAGATCGATCTGGCACTGAACCATCACGAGCTGATCAAGGTTAAGGTTGCCTCTGAAGATCGCGAAATGAAACAACTGGTTATGGATGCTATCGTCCGTGAAACCGGTTCAATCAAGGTGCAAAGCATGGGTCATGTGCTGACCATCTATCGTCAGGCCAACGAACCCAAAATCCAGCTGCCCCGCAAGTAAAAGGAAAGAGCATCGCTCTTTCCTTATTCCACTTCTTCCCGAGTCGCTTGCCAAAGTAGTCGCAAAGCCCTTAACCTGCGATGAATACTTCCGGACACGCATTATGGCTCACCATCCTATTCTGACCGACGATGAGCTGGCCATGCTGCGGGACTTGGGGAGCAATCAGGACACCCATGTTCTGAGTGGTCACCTCGATGCCCCCATGCTTGGCTTGCTGCAAAAAGCCGAACACCTTGTACTCGAAGCCCGCTTCGCAGGCCATCAGCTGCGTTTTCCCCTGAGCTTTACCCAAGGGGAAGATGGCTTCGTCGAGCCCCGGTTATCTGCACCGGTCATCAGGGAGTTGGGATTTGCGCAACCGCGCGCCTGGCGTCTCACCCAAAAAGCCAAGCTATGCAGCGAGCTGGGCCTGTTTCAGGTACTCAGCCTCTCCCTCAACGGCCTCATCGTGGAAAATTTGCCAATCGACATGGTGGCCGATACCCCCATCAACGGCGAGCTCTGCATCGAGCAAGAGGCCCCTCTTCCACTGCAGGGACGACTGGTAAGGCGCATCAAAGCCAATGCCGACCATGCCACTTGGGCACTGAGCTTTCAAATGAGCGAGAGCAACATCGAACGGCTGCGCCATTGGTTGTTTCAGCGTCATCAGGACGCCTTTACCGAGGCGTATCTGTCCTGATTTTTATCAATAATCATATAGATAAAGACAAACAGGGGAGCGCCAGCCCCCCTGTTTCATCGTCTGTAGCATTCGCTTAGATATAAGCGACTTCCAGCACTTCGTATTCCACATCGCCAGCAGGTGTCTTGACGATTGCGACATCGTCCACTTCCTTGCCAATCAGGGCGCGAGCAATGGGGGAGTTGACAGAGATGAGGTTCTGTTTGATATCAGCCTCATCGTCACCCACGATGCGGTAAACCACCTCTTCCTCTGTCTCGCTCTTGAGCAGAGTCACCGTCGCGCCAAAAATAACGCGGCCGTTGTTGGTCATCTTGGTGACATCGATCACCTGCGCATTGGAGAGCTTGGCTTCAATCTCCTGAATGCGGCCTTCACAGAACCCCTGCTGCTCGCGAGCGGCATGGTATTCGGCATTTTCCTTCAGATCGCCGTGCTCACGGGCATCGGCAATCGCTTCGATAATCTGGGGACGAAGCTCGGTCTTGAGATAATCGAGCTCTTCGCGCAGCTTCTCAGCGCCGCGAACAGTCATCGGAGTATGATTCATAGTCGAAACCTGGGTTGCTTGAAAATAGAAACTGCGGCCATCTGCAAGGAGGCCGCAGCAATCGGTTCGGATGAGGCATCTTAATATGAAGCCAACACAAAATCCACGTCAGCCCCCTGATGCAGATCCCACTTGCGTCATCGATATTACCCTCGCTTACTTCCCTTCCGGTACGGAAATGGGGGCCGAAACGGTCGGTTTGCCCTGCATGATGGCGATCTCCACCCGCCGGTTCATCCGACGATTTTCCGGGGTGGTATTGGGCACCAATGGTTGGGAGTCCGCCATCCCCTGCACCACCAGTCGCCCCTGATCAAAACCGGGGACCTTCAGCATCTGGTGCGCCACCGCCACCGCCCGTTGCGACGACAACTCCCAGTTGGACTGGAACAGCTCATCTTCGGTCGCCACGTTGTCGGTGTGACCGGAGATGGTGATTTCACCCGGCACATCCTTGAGCAGGGTCGCGACCTTGCGAATGACCGGCCAGAACTGGGGTTGCAGAAATGCCGAACCGGCCGGGAACGACGCTTTTTCCCTGATCCGGATGATGATCTGCTGGCCCAGCGCCTCAATTTCGATGGCACCGTCCTGGATCTGATCTTTCATCTGCTCGGCGAGGGCTTTGGCCAGGGTATTGGATTGTTCTTGTGCCTTCTTCGCATCCTGCGCGGTATCGCCCCCCGTCTGTTTGCCATCACTCTTGTCCTGACCACCGGCCTGATCCGCCTCACCGGGCAGAAACTCCAGTTCGGTCTGAGTCATATCGATGGTCTGCTGCATCACGGTATCAATCGGCGTGGGCTCAGGGCGACCCGGCCTGAACTCTTGGGCAATCACCGAGGTTCCCTTGGGAATATCTTTCACCTCGAGGATATTCTGAACCCCGAACGCATATTTCATTGAACCGGCGATCTGCTTGAACTTGAGGACGTCCATCTCGGCAAAAGAGAGTAGCAGCACGAAGAAACACATCAGCAGCGACATCAGGTCGGCAAAGGTACCCATATAGGCAGGAAGACCGGGGGGCGGACACTTACATTTAGCCATTTGATATGCTACTCCGCCGCTTGCCCGCGTTTGGATTGATGCAAATAATTCTTGAGCAACGACTCAATGATACGAGGGTTTTGTCCATCCTGAATCCCCATAATGGCATCCAGAATAAGCGAACGACTAAGACGTTCTTCGGCATTACGCAGATCCAGCTTGTCTGCAATCGGTATGGCAAACATGTTCGCCAAAATCGCACCATACAAGGTCGTCAGCAAGGCTACCGCCATCGCCGGACCGATCGACTTGGGGTCACTCATATTTGACAACATGGCTACCAATCCCACTAGAGTACCAATCATCCCCATGGCAGGGCCCAAATCTCCGAGAGCTCTGAACACCTTGATCGCATTAGTGTGCCGTTCCTCGGTTAGATCGATATCCTTTTCCATCACAGCACGTACCACTTCGGCATCGTGACCATCCACCAACATATCAATGCCCTTTTTCATAAAAGGATTGGGGATTTCTGCCGCTTCCAACGCCAGAAACCCCCCTTTGCGGGCAGCATCAGCCAACTCGACAGACTTGAGGATCAGATCATCGAGCTTATCGCTTTTATACATAAACGCTTTCCCTGCAACCTTGAAAGCGAGAAAAAACTGACCCAAGTTAAATTTCATCATTCCGATGAAGATTGACCCCATAAAAGTGATCAGAATGGATGGAACATCGACAAACATGCCCAAGCCACCGCCAAGAACCATGGCGTATCCTACCACCCCGAAACCCAGCACTATCCCTATCAGACTGCCTAGATCCACGTCCCTACTCCTGTCACCGGTTCTTATGCCTAATTATAGTTTGTTGAATTTTCTGCTATTGCGACCCTAGCGGCAAGCATGCATCCACTGAGAATAATGGCTCATTATCGGCCAGTTTAGCGAGAGTTTGAGGGGGCAATGCTTTTCTGCCTCCCCCCTGTGGACGGTCGATGTTAATATAAGCCGTTTTTTTCAATCCCCGAGGATGGACATGGCCAGTAAAAAAATCGACCGTCTGAGTTTTGATGCCACTCTGGAAGAGCTGGAAACCATCGTTCATCAGCTGGAAGAAGGTTCCCTACCCCTGGAAGAGGCACTCAAGCAGTTCGAGCAGGGCGTTCATCTGGTTCGGGCCGGTCAGCAGAAGCTGGAACTGGCCGAACAGAAGATCCAGATCCTGCTCAGTCAAGCCGATGGCAGTGACCAGCTCGCCCCCTTCCAGCCAGAACAAGGAGAGGAGTGAGTGGCGCTGGACCATTTTTCCCGTCTGCATCGTCAGCGTATTGACGACTGTCTGTCAGCACAACTTGAATCCTTGCCCGCCATCGCGCCACGCCTGCGCGATGCCATGAGTTATGGCCTGCTGCTGGGCGGCAAGCGGGTTCGCCCGTTTCTGGTCTATGCAGTCGGCGAGATGCTGGGCGTCAAAAGCGAACTGCTGGATGGCCCCGCGGCTGCCGTGGAGTGCATCCACGCCTACTCCCTGCTGCACGATGACCTGCCCGCCATGGATAACGACGACCTGCGTCGTGGTCAGCCAACCGTTCACAAGGCGTTTGACGAAGGAACCGCCATTCTGGCCGGTGATGCGCTGCAGACCCTGGCGTTCTCCATTCTCGCCGATCACCCCATGCCCGATACCTTGATGGCCAACCGGGTGCGAATGCTGAGTACCCTCGCCCGCGCCTCCGGCTATCTCGGTATGTGTGGCGGCCAGGCGCTGGATCTGCAGGCTGAAGGGCGCCAGATCACGCTTGCCGAACTGGAGCAGGTACACCGCCACAAGACCGGTGCGCTGATTGAATGTGCCGTGGCGCTCGGCGCCCTGTGCAAAGCCGATGTCGATGACGCCACGCTGGCTGCCCTGCAAACCTACGCCGCCGCGATTGGCCTCGCCTTTCAGGTGCAGGATGATATCCTCGACATCACAGGTGATACCGCCACCCTGGGCAAGCCGCAAGGTTCTGACCTGGCGCTGGAGAAAAGTACCTATCCGGCCCTGCTCGGACTCGAAAATGCCCGTGAGCTGGCTCGCGAACTGCATGGGAAAGCCTTAACAGCCCTGCAATCCTTGCCCTACAATACCGACATTCTGGAAGCGTTTGCCGATTACATCATCGAGCGAACCCACTAAACGCTGGATAACAGTAACAATATGAGCGTTGATATTAGCAATTTCCCCAACCTGGCCCTCGCGGACACTCCGGTCGAGCTGCGTTCCTTGCCCAAAGATCGGCTGCCGGTGCTGTGCAACGAGCTGCGCGAATATCTGCTGCGCTCTGTCAGCCGCTCCAGCGGACACTTTGCCTCCGGTCTCGGTACGGTCGAACTGACCGTGGCCCTGCATTACGTCTACAACACCCCGTTCGATCGGTTGATCTGGGACGTGGGCCATCAGGCCTATCCCCACAAGATCCTGACCGGGCGCCGAGATCAGATCCACACCATCCGGCAGAAAGACGGTCTGCACCCCTTCCCCTGGCGTGGCGAGAGCGAGTACGACGTGCTCTCCGTCGGCCACTCCAGCACCTCCATCGGTGCCGCCCTTGGCATGGCGGTCGCCGCCGAGAGCGAAGGGCTGGGTCGCAAGGTCGTTGCAGTGATCGGTGACGGTGCCATTACCGCAGGGATGGCCTTCGAAGCGCTCAACCACGCCGGCGATGTCCATAAAGACATGCTGGTGATCCTCAACGACAACGAGATGTCCATCTCCGAGAATGTCGGGGCGCTGAACAACCATCTGGCCCGGGTCATGTCCGGCAAGCTCTACACCACCATCCGCGAAGGCGGCAAGAAGGTGCTGGCGGGTTTGCCACCGGTCAAGGAGCTGGCCAAGCGGGCCGAAGAGCACCTCAAGGGGATGGTGGTGCCCGGCACCCTGTTCGAGGAGTTCGGCTTCAACTATATCGGCCCCATCGACGGTCACGATATCGAGGCGCTGGTCGAGACCCTGCGCAACATGCGCAACCTCAAGGGCCCGCAGCTGCTGCACGTCAAAACCAAGAAGGGCAAGGGCTACGAGCCGGCGGAGAAAGACCCCATCGGTTATCACGCTGTGCCCAAGTTCAATCCTGACGATTGCTCCCTGCCCAAGGCAAGTGGCGCCAAGCCCACCTTCTCCGCTATCTTCGGCCAGTGGCTGTGCGATATGGCAGCCAAAGACGAGAAGCTGGTCGGCATCACCCCCGCCATGCGCGAAGGCTCCGGGCTGGTGAAATTCAGCCAGCAATATCCGGATCGCTACTTCGATGTGGCCATTGCCGAACAGCATGCAGTCACGTTCGCTGCCGGCCTCGCCATCGCCGACAAGAAGCCGGTGGTCGCCATCTATTCGAGCTTCCTGCAGCGCGCCTACGATCAGGTGATCCACGATGTGGCGCTGCAAGATCTGCCGGTGCTGTTCGCCATCGACCGGGCCGGTCTGGTGGGCGCCGACGGCCCGACCCATCAGGGGGCGTTCGACATCAGCTTCCTGCGCACCGTGCCCAACATGGTGGTGATGACGCCATCTGATGAGAATGAGTGCCGTCAGATGCTCTATACCGGCTATCTCCATCAGGGCCCTGTCGCTGTGCGTTACCCGCGCGGCAGCAGCCTGAGCGATGCGCCCATCTCGTCAGAGATGCAGACACTGGCGCTTGGCAAGGGACGTATCCTGCGAGAGGGCAAGGGCACTGCCATTCTGGCGTTTGGCACCTTGCTGCACCACGCGAAAGCGGCCGCCGAAGCACTGGATGCCACCCTAGTGGACATGCGCTTTGTCAAACCGATGGATGAGGCGCTGGTGCTGTCGCTGGCGGCCAGCCACGATCACTTCGTCACCATCGAAGACAACGCCATCATGGGCGGCGCCGGTTCGGCGGTGAACGAACTGCTGATGCGCAGCAAACAGTGCAAGCCGGTGCTCAACCTCGGCCTGCCGGATCGCTTTGTCGAACAGGGCACCCAGCAGGAGATCTATGCCCTGCTCGGTCTGGACGATGCAGGCATCCAGCGCAGTATCGAAAGCTGGCTGCAAGCCTGAGTAGATCGCCATCGCATCTAACTGGGGGGCTCCGAGCCTAATGCAAGTCAGTTAAGAGAATTTGAGTCCCAACCCGCGTGGTATAAGGGCTAACGAGTGAGGGAGGCATGATGCCTCCCTCTTTTTATTGCATGCCAGTCAGGGCAAGGGTTGGAGCCAAATTGACTCTTTAATCATGGAGTTACTTTTTATATTCAATATCTCGAATATTTAGTCATAAAAGTGCTTAACTGACTGGCATTAGGGCTCCGAGCCCCCTTTTCTTTGCTGAACAGAACAATGGGTGACTGCAATGTAATTGCCCTGATGACTCAACCTGAGCCACATTTAACGCCCCTGTGAAAAATATTAAAATCTGAAAGCAATCTATTGGTTTCAGATTTTTTCACATCAGATAAATCAGTTCATGACCTCCTAAGGGCTCAACATTAATGGCGACATGGCCCTTTTTTGTTATCCTTGCGCCCCTCAAATTTGTCGGAGGCCAAGGTGAACCGTTTTGCTCTCGCCCGCCGGGAAGCAGCTTTCTGCCTGCTGCTGACCCTGCTCTACTTCTTTGCCTGGTATGGCACCGCCTATTTTATCCCGCTCCAGCTGGAGTTGTGGGGGCTGCCGTTGTGGTTCCTGCTCAGCTGCATGGTGATGCCGCTGCTGTTCATTCTGCTCTGCGCCCTGATGGTAAACCGGCTGTTTGTGGAGATCCCCCTCGATACCCACTCCCCTTCCGGCAAGGAGTCATCCCATGAATCTTGAGTTGATGCTGCCGCTCGTCATCTATCTGGTGCTGGTGCTGGGGGTGGGTTTCTGGGCCAGCCGCCATCGCGCAGAAGGCAACTTCGTGCAGGAGTACTTCATCGGCAACCGCAGCATGGGCGGGCTGGTGCTGGCGATGACGCTAGTGGCCACCTACACCTCGGCCTCCTCCTTTATCGGCGGACCGGGCGCGGCCTACAAGATCGGTCTGGGCTGGGTGTTGCTGGCGATGATCCAGCTGCCCACCGTCTGGCTCACTCTGGGGGTGCTTGGCAAGAAGTTCGCCATCATCGCCCGCCGGGTCAATGCGGTGACCATCAACGACATGCTGTGGGCCCGCTACCAGAGCAAGGCGGTGGTGATCCTCGGCTCCATTACTATCATCCTCGCCTTTATCGCGACCATGGTGGTGCAGTTTATCGGCGGCGCTCGCCTGCTGGAGACCGCCACCGGCCTCTCCTACCAGCAGGGCTTGATGCTGTTTGCCAGCTGCGTACTGCTCTACACCATCATCGGCGGCTTCCGCGCCGTGGTGATGACCGATGCCCTGCAGGGGATCATCATGCTGATCGGCACCGGCGCCTTGCTGGCGGGGATTTTGATTGCCGGTGACGGCCTACCGAACCTTATCCACCAGCTCAGGGAGATCGATCCCAAGCTGGTAAGCCCGCAAGGGGCCGGCGACATGTTGACCCAGCCCTTTATGCTGAGCTTCTGGATCCTGGTCTGTGTCGGGGTGGTGGGGTTGCCCCACTCGGCATTGCGCTGTTTTGGCTATCGCGACAGCAAGGCGCTCCATCGTGGCATTCTGATCGGCACCGTGGTCAGCGCCCTGCTGATGTTCGGCATGCATCTGGCGGGCGCCCTCGGCCGCGCCATCCTGCCGGGCATGGACAGCCCGGACAAGATCATGCCCTCCCTGATGATGGAAGTGCTGCCCCCCTGGCTGGCCGGGGTCTTTCTGGCGGCGCCGATGGCGGCCATCATGTCCACCATCGACTCCCAGCTGATCCAGGCTTCCGCCACTCTGGTGAAGGATCTCTATCTCAACTATCTGAGTCCAAAGCAGGAGAAGCTGGAGGTGCGCATCCCCCGCCTCTCCCTGCTCTGCACCCTGATCCTCGGCACTCTGGTGCTGCTGGCGGCGTTGCAGCCCCCCGAGATGATCATCTGGCTCAACCTGCTCGCCTTTGGCGGTCTGCAGGCGGTGTTCCTCTGGCCGCTGGTGCTCGGCCTCTACTGGTCGCGGGCCAACGGCCCGGGCGCGCTGGCCAGCATGGTCAGCGGCATCGTCAGCTATGGGGTACTCAGTCAGTGGGGGATCAAGCTGGCTGGCCTGCACGCCATCGTGCCAAGCCTCACGCTGGCGCTGGTGGTCTTTATCACGGTCAGCCTGCTGACGGCACCGCCCTCGCGGGAAGTACGCGAGCTTTTCGGGCAGAAATAATAAAAATATAAATTAGGGGTTCCAAAACTATCCCCAAATAGGTGTTTTCCGGTTAAACTGTGCGCCAAGTCACAGAACGTAGCCGCTGTATGCCCGTTAAAGCCACTCGACAAGTCGTTACTCAAGCCCTGCAGCGGCTTGGCTATGCCCTGCTGCTGCCCGTCTCCATCCTGCCGATGGCGGCGCTGATATACCGGCTTGGGCAACCCGACGTGCTCGATTTGGCGGTGCTCTCCCTCACCGGTCAGGCGATCTTCAGCCAGATGCCGCTTATCTATGCGGTGGCGATCGCCTTTGGCCTGAGTCGGCAAGAGCTGGGCGGGCAGACGCTGGCGGGGGCAGTCAACTTCCTGCTGCTCAGCACCGCCTTCAATACGCTGGCCCCCAACCTGCACGCCGACATGATCTGCGGCCTGCTGGCGGGGCTCACCACCGCCATCATCTACCCTTGGGTACACCAGCAAACCCTGCCCCGCTGGCTGCAGATCGCCAGGGGGGAGTTTCCCAGCCTGCTGGTGTCGGCCTTGGCCTGCCTGCTGATCGCCATCCCCCTCTCGCTGCTGTGGCCGCCGCTGGAGCGCGGGCTGACCCTGCTCACCTCCGAGCTGCTCACCACGCCGTTTGGCGCCTTTTGCTACGGCACTCTCAACCGACTGCTGATCCCGCTCGGGCTGCATCAGGTATTGGGCAGCGTCATCGGCCTTGGCGAGAGCAACCTGCAGGCGCTGGCCACCGCCCAACCCCTTCATGAAGGGTATGTGGCCGGTCTCTACCCCATCATCATGTTCGGCCTGCCGGGCGCCTGTTTTGCCATCTGGCTACACCGCCAGCGGATGCAGCGGCTGCCACAGGGCGGGCTGCTGCTCACCCTGGCGCTCACCTCGGCACTGGTGGGGATCACAGAGCCTATCGAATTTCTGTTCGCCTTTACCGCCCCCTGGCTGTTTCTCGCCCACGCCCTGTTGACCGGGCTATCGCTCGCTGTCTGTAGCGGGCTGGGGATCAAGGTGGGCAGTTACTTCTCCGCCGGTCTGCTGGATCTGGTGCTGAGCTATCAGGCAGGGGAGCACAGCTTCTGGCTCATTCCGGTCGGTATCCTGTTCTTCGTTGCCTACACCCTGCTGTTCTATCAGCTGCTGGAGCGTGCCCCCCTCAGCATGCCGAGCAAGCCCATCGCGGTGGAGCATCCGCGCCTTGCCAGTGTTGCCCCCTCCGACCCGCAGATGCTGGCGATCCAGTACCTCAAGGTGCTGGGCGGGATGGACAATCTGGTGGCGATGAGTGTCTGTATCACCCGCCTCAGCCTGCGGGTGCGCGATATTTCACTGGTGGATGAATCTCGCCTGCTGGGCCTCGGCTGCCTCTCCTGGATCCAGCTCAACGACCACCAGCTGGTGCTGGTGCTGGGCCCCAGCGCCAGCCTGATTGAAGGGCAGATCCGCATGCTGGCGGAGCGCCAGTCGGTCCCCCTTGGCCTCAAACCCAATCAGGAGTCGGCCAGCCAGAGCAGTTGGTAACTCAGGCGAACGGCAACCGCTCGGCCACGAAATCCATCAGGGTGCGCAGGGCGGGAGCCAGATGCTCCCGACTCGGATAGATAAGGTAAAACGGGTTGGCCGGAATGGGCTGATCCGGCAACACCTTCTGCAGCCGCCCCGCCGCCAAATCCCCTTCACAGACATGGTGGGGCAACAGGGCAATCCCCCCGTCATGGAGCGCCATCTCCCGCAGCGCCAGCAAGCTGTTGCTGACACAGGCCCCCTGCGGCCGCCAGCCGCCCTCCTGCAATGGCCACACCGGCATGGCCGAGTGCACCAGACAGGCATAACGGCCCAGCTCGCTCAACTGTTGTGGCATGCCGTGGGCCGCCAGATAGGCGGGCGCTGCCACCAGATGACGCGCCACCTGACCGATACGCCGACAGATGAGGCTGGAGTCTTTCAGCGGCGCCGCCCGCAGCGCCAGATCGTAACCCTCCCCCACCAGATCGAGCTGATCGTCGCTCAGGGTCAACTCCAGCACCACTTCGGGATAGAGAGCGCGAAACTCGGCGAGGATCCGGCCAAGCAGCAGGGTGCCGGTCGCCTCGGGGGCAGTGATCCGCACCCGCCCCGCCGGGGCCGAGCGCAGCCGTGCCATCGCCAGATTGGCGCTGCGGGCCAGTGCCAGCAGCCCCTGACAGTGCTCCACATAGAGCTCCCCCTGCGGGGTCAGGCTCAACCTGCGAGTGGTACGCTGCAACAGCCGCACCCCGAGCTGGGATTCGAGCCGCGAGATCTTCTGGCTCACCGATGACTTGGGCATACCAAGCAGCTCGGCGGCCCGGGTAAAGCTTCCCTGCTCCACCACGGTGGCAAACAGTCCCATCAACTCCAGATCGACATTGTTCATATATTCAAACAGTCTTTACCGATTACCCATCTTAATCTTGATAATCAACCAGACTAGAGTGAGTGGCAATCCCGAACACAGCGATTTGAAAGGAAAAACCATGAAAGCCATTGCCCTGACTCACTATCTGCCAAGCGACCACCCCGACTGCTTCATCGCCGCCAACCTGCCCGATCCGGTTCCGGGCCCGCGGGATCTGCTGGTGCGGGTCACCGCCACCTCCGTCAATCCGGTAGATACCAAGGTGCGCTCCCCCAAGGCCAAAATTGAAAGCTCGCCCCGGGTACTGGGTTGGGATGCGGTGGGGGAAGTGATCGCCACCGGCAGCGAAGTCACCCTGTTCAAGGCGGGCGACCGGGTCTGGTATGCCGGCGACATCAGCCGCCCGGGTAGCAACAGCGCCCTGCAACTGGTGGATGAGCGTATCGCCGCGATCGCCCCCACCACCTTGAGCGATGTGGAGGCCGCCGCCCTGCCGCTCACCGCCATCACCGCCTGGGAGACCCTGTTCGAGCGCTTCGCTCTTACCCGCGAAAGCCGTGGCAAACTGCTGATCATCGGCGGCGCCGGTGGCGTGGGCTCCATCGCCATCCAGCTGGCCCGCCAGCTCACCGGCATGGAGGTGATTGCGACCGCCTCCCGCCCCGAGAGCCGTGAGTGGTGCCTCGAGATGGGCGCCCATCAGGTCGTAAACCACCACAAGTTGCAGGAGGAGCTGACCGTCCTTGGCATCACCCAGGTCGATGCCATCTTCTGCACCAACGCCACCGCCGAGCACTGGGCCACCATGGCAGGGCTGATCCGCCCGTTTGGCCATATCTGCACCATTGCCGAATCGAGCGAGCCGTGGGATCTCTCCCTGCTCAAGAGCAAGAGCGTCACCTTCAGCCAGGAGTTCATGTTCACCCGCTCCCTGTTCCAGACGCCGGACATGATCGAACAGCACCGCCTGCTCGGCCGGGTGGCGGCACTGGTCGATGAAGGGGTATTGCAGACCACCCTGACCAGAACCATCTCGTCACTGACCCCGATCACGCTGGCTCAGGCCCATGCCGAGGTGGAAGCGGGCCGTATGGTTGGCAAGCTGGTGATCGACATGAGCGGCTTTGCCAACTAAGCCCTCCAACGCACCATGATGGGATAAGTTCACAAAGGAGATGCCCCAAACGGGCACAATCAGCGGCACTCATGACAGCCTGTGGCAGACCAACATCCGACAATCAGCCAAAAAAGAGGCCATTTCGCGAGAAATGGCCTGAATACCTGAACATTGGGGTAACAATCACACACATATCCTTATGCAGGACATATTAGTCTTTGCATCTGGCGTGCCAACAGCAGCATGAATGCGCCAAAACGGCGTCAACCCATCCTTGAGCAAGGTTTCGACCTTGCTCTTTTTTTGTCTGGCAGACTGTTTACCAAGCAAAGAAGTGCAGATAAAAAAATGCCACCCGAGGGTGGCAGTGAAAGATGACGGAACTTGAGCAAAGCGTTCAGCGAAAACCGGTCGTCTTCGCCTGCATAGAGCAATACAGGAACCGTGCCAATCCGGCAAAAACCCCCGTATCCCTCCACGTCATGGGCAAACCACGACAGCACTTCCCCATGATGGTAGAATCTCGCGGTTTCACATTTATGAAGAGTCGACGCCATGCCCTGGATACAAATTCGAATCAACGCCACTGCCAAGACCGCAGACAAGGTGAGCAACATGCTGCTGGGGCGTGGTGCCCAGGCGGTGACCTTTATGGATGCCAAGGATGTGCCCGTCTATGAACCCATGCCGGGCGAAACCCCGCTGTGGGGCGAGACCGAAGTGATGGGGCTGTTTGACGCCGAAACCGATCCGGCCCCCACCATCGCCTTCTTCCAGCAGATCTTCGGTGAAGACGTGGGCTACAAGGTGGAGCAGCTGGAGGACAAGGACTGGGTGCGCGAGTGGATGGATCACTTCCACCCCATGCAGTTCGGCGAGCGGCTCTGGATCTGCCCGAGCTGGCGCGACGTGCCAAACCCCGATGCGGTCAACGTCATGCTGGACCCGGGTCTGGCCTTCGGTACCGGTACCCACCCCACCACAGCTCTCTGCCTGCAATGGCTGGACGGCCTCGATCTGACCGGTAAAACCGTGGTCGACTTTGGTTGCGGCTCCGGCATTCTCGGCATCGCCGCCCTGAAACTGGGTGCTGCCCGCGTCATCGGCATCGACATCGACCCGCAGGCGATTCAGGCCAGTCGCGACAACGCCGCGCGCAACGGCGTCGCCGACCAGATTGAGCTCTATCTGCCAGCCGACCAGCCGCAAGATGTCGAAGCGGACGTGGTGGTCGCCAACATCCTGGCCGGCCCGCTGCGCGAACTGGCTCCACTTATCGCCGGCCACGGCAAGCCGGGCAGCCTGATGGCCCTCTCCGGCGTGCTGGAGAGCCAGGCGCCGGAGCTGGAGACCATCTACGGCCAGTGGTTCGAGATGGACCCGACCGCCGTCAAGGAGGAGTGGTGCCGCCTCTCCGGCCGCAAGCACGGCTAAACATAGCTCCCGCTCTCAAGGCGGCAAGTCAGCATCTTTACTAAACAAGAGCACCCGCGGGTGCTCTTGTTGTTTCTCCCCCCCCCTTTCCTACTCTGGGGGACGGTTCACGCTTCTCTGGCCAATGAGGGATTAACATCGTTCTTCCACATCATTGAGGCCCTGCCATGAGCGAATACCAGAAGATGATTAGCAGCCAACCGTACAACTGCATGGCACCCGAGCTGGCCCAGTTGCGCCGGGAGGCGGCCCAGCGCTATCGCCGTTTCAATCAGGCGGAAGAGGAGGCAAAGCAGCGGGCACTACTGGCGGAGCTGATTGGCAAATTGGCAGAGAACGCCTTTATCTGCCCGCCACTCTACTGCACCTATGGCCGTCATATTCAGCTTGGTAAGGACTCCTACATCAATATGGGGGCGACCCTGCTGGACAATGCCCCCATTCGCATCGGCGCCCATGTGATGATTGGGCCAAACGTGCAGGTCTATACCGCAGCCCATGCACTGGAGGCCGACGAAAGGATTCAGGGCACAGAGACGGCGCTGCCGGTCACCATTGAAGACAAGGTCTGGATTGGGGGCGGTGCCATCTTGCTGCCCGGCGTCACCATAGGACGGGAGGCGATCGTCGGCGCGGGCGCCGTAGTCACCAAAGATGTACCGTCCGGTGCTCGGGTAGTCGGCAACCCTGCCCGGATCCTGCCAGCCAAAAACAGGGTATAAGGCGGCCAACCGGGCTGCATCTTGATGCCGCCATCAACTCACAACAACCCCGCCTCCCCATAAAAAATAAAGCCCAATGTCACGAAGACGTTGGGCTGTTAAAAGGTGCTACGGAATTGCGACTCTCATCGCAGAAAAATTAGAAGGAGTGCCCTTCTAAACTGGCAGGGAGATATTAGCGAATGCGCAAACGTTTTACATAGTGAAATACAACAGGATTGCGAGGTACATCGCACTATTTAAATAATTACCTGCTATGGCGCGCGAAGCATCTTTGACCCATTTATTTTCCCCAATTTCTCTGGTTACTATTCACGGTTAAACAGAAAAGCCCCGATTTCTCGAGGCTTTGCTTCTCTCAACCGCAACGTGGCCAAAAAGTCAGAAACGGCGGACAAACTCATCGAGCGGCAGCTCGCGCAGTTTACGCGCTTCCAGCATGGGGGTGCCGAGGTAGAGGAAACCCACCAGCTGATCCTCTGCCGCCAGTCCCAATCCCTTGTTGATCTGCTCATCGAAGATAAACCAGCCGGAGCGCCAGATGCCGTTGAAGCCCTGCGCCTGCGCCGCCATCTGCATCGCCATCAGGGCACAACCGGCAGAGAGCTCCTGCTCCAGTTTCGGCACCTTGGGGTGATCCTGATAACGGGTTGCCACGGCGACGATCAAGGGCGCCCGCAGCGGCGCTTCGCTGCACTTCTTGATGCTCTCTTCATCTTCGCCACGGGCACGGGCCGCCTCGGCCAGCAGCTTGCCCAGCCGCTCGCGCCCCTCCCCTTCAAACAGAATGAACTGCCAGGGGGTCAGGGTGCCGTGATCCGGCGCACGCAGGCCCGCCTTGAGGATATTGTCGAGCACCTCACCGCTCGGGGCGGGATCGGCGAGACGGCCACAGGAGTGGCGATTGAGCAACAGGGTGAGGGCATCCATGGGCAATTCCTTCTCTGGGGCAATGATGGCGCTACCTTAGCACAGCACCGAATGAAGAAAACCCCTGAGGCTCAGGGGTTTATCGCACTATAAAGGACAAGAGAGCACAGTTGGCTAGATGACCGCAGCCAGTTCGGCGCCCTGTCTGATCGCTCGCTTGGCATCCAGCTCGGCAGCCACGTCGGCTCCGCCGATGATATGCACCGGCTTGCCTGCCGCCTGCAAACCCGCCTGCAGCTCCTTGAGGGGCTCCTGCCCGGCGCAGACGATCACCTGATCCACCGGCAGACACTGCTTGCTCTCGCCCACCTGAATGTGCAAGCCCTCGTCATCGATCCCCAGATATTGCACCCCGGAGAGCATCTGCACCTTGCGGTTCTTGAGCACGGTACGGTGGATCCAGCCGGTGGTCTTGCCAAGTCCGTCACCCACCTTGCTCTCCTTGCGCTGGAGCAGCCAGATCTGGCGCTCGGGGGCGTCGATTTCAGGAGCCGTGAGGCCACCGCGCTCGCCAAGCTGTTTGTCGATGCCCCACTCCTTGAGCCAGTGATCACGGTGCCCATCGGCATCCATCTCCACCTTCTTCTCTACCAGATACTCAGCCACATCGAAACCGATGCCGCCGGCACCGATCACCGCCACCTTCTCGCCGACCGGCTTGTGATCCCGCAATACATCGAGGTAGTTCAATACCTTGGGATGCTCGATGCCCGGAATATTGGGAGTGCGCGGACGAATACCGGTGGCGAGGATCACCTCGTCAAAACCGCCGCCGAGCAGGCTCTCGGCACTCTGGCGCTGGCCGAGATAGAGCTCGACACCGCACTTCTCCAGCCGTTTGGCGAAATAGCGCAGAGTCTCGTGAAACTCCTCCTTGCCCGGGATCTGCTTGGCGAAGTTGAACTGGCCGCCGATTTCGCTGGCTTGATCGAACAGGCTCACCTGATGACCGCGCTCGGCAGCGTAGCAGGCAAACGCCAGCCCGGCCGGGCCCGCCCCCACGACCGCCAGCTTCTTGGGCTGGGGCACGCGGCCAAAGGTCAGCTCGGTCTCGAAGCAGGCGCGGGGATTCACCAGACAGGAGGCGCGCTTCTGCTTGAACACATGGTCAAGGCAAGCTTGATTGCAGGCGATGCAGGTGTTGATCTCGTCCGCCCGGTTCTCGGCAGCCTTGATGACAAATTCGGGATCCGCCAGGAAGGGGCGCGCCATGGAGACCATATCCGCCTCGCCACCCGCCAGAATGCGTTCGGCCACCTCGGGAGTGTTGATACGGTTGGTGGTAATGAGGGGCACCTTGAGGTGTTTTTTCAGCTCGGCGGTCACCCAACTGAAGGCGCCGCGCGGCACGCTGGTGGCGATGGTGGGAATACGCGCTTCGTGCCAACCGATACCGGTGTTGATGAGGGTCACCCCCACCGCTTCCAGCGCTTTGCCAAGGGCAATCACCTCTTCCAGGGTCGAGCCCTGCTCCACCAGATCCAGCATGGAGAGGCGGAAGATAATGATGAAGTCGGTGCCGACGCGCTCGCGGATGGCGCGAACAATCTCCACTGGGAAGCGCATCCGGTTTTCGCTGCTGCCGCCCCAGCCATCGGTGCGTTTGTTGGTTCGCTCGCAGATGAACTGATTGATGAGATAGCCTTCCGAGCCCATCACCTCGACGCCGTCATAACCGGCCGCCTTGGCAAGCGCAGCTGTAGCCGCGAAGTCGCGAATGGTGCCGCGGATCTGCCGCTCGCTCATGGCACGCGGTTTGAACGGGGAGATGGGGGCCTTGAGGGCGCTCGGGGCCAGACTGAAGGGATGGTAGGCGTAACGACCGGCATGGAGGATCTGCAGCGCTATCTTGCCCCCCTCCTGATGCACGGCGCTGGTCACCTTCTTGTGCTTGCTCACCTGCCAGGGAAAGCTCAGCTGGGAGCCGTGAGGCACCAGCCGACCGCGCAGATTGGGGGCAATGCCGCCGGTGACGATAAGGCCAACGCCACCACGGGCGCGCTCGGCGTAAAAGGCGGCCAGCTTGTCAAAACCGCCCTTCTCCTCTTCGAGGCCGGTGTGCATGGAGCCCATCAACACGCGATTGCGCAGCTGGGTAAAACCGAGGTCAAGGGGCTTCAGCAGATGGGGATAGCGACTCATGATGCCTTCCTCTTTAAGGCCAGGGTGCATGGAACAACGCCCAACACCCGGTTGCGCAGCTGGGTAAAACCAAGGTCGAGCGGGGTCAGCAGGGTCGGATAGCGGCTCACGATGCCTCCAGTTAATTTTTTGTTATCAAACTGAAGCTAGAGTAAAGAATCGAAAATTCTTTTTCAAACAAATGTTTGGACAATTTTTCAGCGAACAGCCGTGCCCTGAACGAAGATAGACGGGATCCGCCAGTCGGAAATGGCAATTTCGCCCGCAACTGGTTAATAATGGCTCTTCTCTACCCATTAACAGGGCGATAACGCGACTATGTCTATTTTCAAAGGTCTGGGTTGGTTGTTCCGCAGCCTGTGGCGCCTGCTCAATTTCACCCGGCTGATGCTGGTCAATCTGCTGTTTCTCATCGTAGTGCTGGTCATCGTCTTCAGCGTCAGCCAGAAAGAGGCCCCCAAGGCGCCCATCGAAGGGGCGCTGACCCTCAATCTCAACGGCGTGCTGGTGGAGCAACGCACCCAGACAGATCCCACAGTCCAGTTGCTGCGCCAGATGGACAGCAGCGACGAGCAGCCGAGCGAGATCGTCCTCTCCGACCTGCTGTGGGCCATCAAGAGTGCCAAGGATGACGAGCGCATCAAGGCGCTGGTGATCAAGCCACAAGGGCTGCAGGGAGCCAACTTCACCAAACTGCAGGAGGTGGCGAGCGCCATCGACCAGTTCAAGGAGAGCGGCAAACCGGTGATCGCCATGGCCGACTTCTACACTCAGGGGCAATACCTGCTGGCGGCCCACGCCGATCACGTGCTGCTCAACCAGAGCGGCGCCGTGGTGATCGAGGGGCTTGGTGTCTACCAGACCTACTTCAAGTCGGCGCTGGAGAAGCTCAACATCACCCCGCACGTGTTCAAGGTCGGCACCTACAAATCCTTCGTCGAACCCTATACCCGCGACGAGATGTCCCCCGAGAGCAAAGAAGCGAACCAGCGCTGGCTGGATCAGCTGTGGCAATCCTATGTGGCCGATGTCGCCGAGCAGCGGGAGATCGAGCCCGATGCGGTCGCGCCGGGCAAGGATCGCTTCCTCGAGCTGCTGCGCAAGGCCGGTGGCAATGCCGCCAACTACGCCCTCGACAACGGGCTGGTGGATCAGCTGGCCACCCGCGACGAGATGACCCAGGCGGTCATTAAAGAGGTGGGTGAAGCGGACGACCACGGCTGGAAAGGGGTAGGCCTGAAAGAGTATCTGGCTGCCATTCCGGAACAATATCCCCAGAGCGGCAAGGATGAGGTGGGTCTGGTGGTCGCCAGCGGCGCCATCATGGATGGCGTCCAGCCTGCCGGTACCATCGGCGGCGACAGCCTCTCCGACCTGCTGGCCGATGCCCGCCGCGATGACAAGGTTAAAGCCGTGGTCCTGCGGGTCGACAGCCCGGGCGGCAGCGCCTTCGCCGCCGAGCAGATCCGCGCCGAGCTGCTGGCCCTGAAACAGGCAGGCAAGCCGGTAGTGGTCTCCATGGGCAGCTATGCCGCCTCCGGTGGCTACTGGATCTCCGCCGATGCGGACAAGATCTTCGCCTCCCCCACCACTCTCACCGGCTCCATCGGGGTGTTCGGCATGTTCGCCACCATCGACAAGGCGTTGGCCCAGTTCGGGGTGCATACCGACGGGGTTGGCACCACAGATTACGTCGGCGTCGGCCCGACCCGCGCCCTGCCGGATCACGTCGGTCAGGCCATCCAGCTGAGCGTGGAGGATACCTACCAGCGCTTCATCGGTCTGGTCAGCAAGGGCCGCGGTCTTAGCCCGGAAGAGGCCGAGAAAGCGGCCGAAGGCCGAGTCTGGACCGGCGAAGATGCCAAGGCCCTGGGGCTGGTGGACGAGTTCGGCAATCTGGATGACGCCATCAAGGCAGCCGCCGAACTGGCCAACCTCAAAGAGTGGCAGGTGACCCCCATCGAGCAGGAGGAGTCCACCAAGGACAAGTTCCTGCGCCAGCTGTTTGACAGCAGTGCCCAAGTGCTGGCCCCCCAGTTGCAAAGCTGGCTGCCAGCCGGATTTGGCAAGGCCTTGGTGGAAGTGAACCGCAGTCTCGACCCGCTCACCCGCTTCAACGATCCGCAAGGCACCTACGCCTTCTGCCCGGTCTGCGTGCTGTAGCGGATAACTGAAAATCACAATGTCAGAAGGTTGAACAGAAAAATCTGAGCCCACGACAGGTTCAGATCTTTTCAACTAATTTGAACGACTCAAAACCCCCAGTGCACGGCACCGGGGGTTTTGTTTTCCTGGGCCCATATTGCGGACTATTTATCAAAAAAACTCGGCGTTAAGTGCTTAATACAGCAAGAGTTCTTGGCCAGTATGAAAACTAGAGAGGCATTAAAAAAATCGACGCCAACAATACCCGGCACTTTTCCAGATACCAAATAACAAAAAGCCCGCACCATATGGTGCGGGCCTTGGGTAGGCCGAGATGCTTCCAGCCCGGCTGCATGTGTTGTCTTTTTAGAATACGTATTTGACCCGTGCACTCAGGTTGCGGCCCGGTTCGGTCATCATGCTGTTATCGGAGCCCTCGGCACGACCGGCGATGCGCTCGTAGCTGGTGTACTCCTTGTCAAACAGGTTGAAGACCCCGACGTTGAGCTGCAGGTCGGTCATCGGGTTGAACTGGGCGTACATATCAACCACACCCCAACCGGCGCTCTTCACGTAATCGTTGCCTTTGCTGTCTTTACGGACTTTGTCCATGTCGTCAGCAAAGCGCAGCGCGGTGTTGAAGTTCCATTGGGACTGTTCCAGACGCACACCGATCGAGCCATTGAGCGGGCTCAGGCTGTTGATGTAGTTGCCATCCCCATCCTTGCCTTCGATGTAGGCGAGGTTGCCCCAGACATTGACGATGTCGTTGAGCCAGTAATCCGCCTTGGCTTCGGCCCCTTTGGTGGTCGCCTTGCTCAGGTTCTGGTACTGGTAGACGGCGGTGCGCCCCTCTTTGCCCACTTCCACCATCTCGATGAAGTCTTCAAACTTGTTGTAGAAGCTGGCTACTTCATAGCTGAAGCCGTTGCTGCTGCCACGTACACCAAGATCGATGCCGTCGCTGCTCTCCGGATTGAGGTTCGGGTTGGGCTCGATGCGATAGCCGTACGCCTGATGGTTCAGGGTGGAGAAGGCGCTGTCATACATGGGTGCCTTGAAACCGTGGCTGTACTGGGCGAACAGGTTGGCCGCCTCGTGGACCTTGAACACCAGACCCAGCTTGGGTGACAACTCCCCTTCGGAGAACTTGTGCAGCTTGTCGCCTGTGTAGGCCGGATCGTTGTCCGGGGTCATCCGGTAGTAGTCATAACGGGCACCCGGGGTCAGCACCCAGCGCTCGCCAAACTTGATCTCGTCAAAGGCCCACAGGGCGCTGCGCTCGCTGGTGGTAGCTGGGAAACTCAGCTCGTTGTAGCCGACAAAATCACCGGGGGTCGTCGGCCCCTTGTAACGGGTACGTTCGTTGTCGGTATGCTCGTATTCAGCCCCCCAGGCCAGGCGGTGGTTGGCGACTGCCTTGTGGAACTGCAGCTGGGCGCCGATGTTCTTCTGATCGAACACGTTGTGATCCAGCGAGTTTTTGGTCACATAGGGGTTGCCGGGGCTGACCGGATACTTGGATGAGGCGTACTGATCCAGTGTCTGCTTGGTGCGAGCGAAGTAGACCTTGCTATCCATCCGATCGGCCCAGCCTTGATTCAGCGCGATGCCGTGATCCAGCACCACTGAGAGGTTGTCGGTCTGCTTGTCGGTGATGGGCTGATCAAAGACACGGGCAGTGCCGGTACCGACCTTGTTGAGCTTGACCGCATCCGGCTCCTCACCATCGGTCAGGTAGTCAACGGTCAGCTTGAGGAACTGCTCATCGGAGAGGTTCCACTTGCTCTTGAGCAGCAGGGCGTGGGTACCGATATCGAAGTCGTTCTTGGTGGAGTCGAAATTCTGGGTCACACCGCCATCGCGCCAGGTGTAGCGCAGCAGGTTCTCCACTTCACCAGTGCGCAAGGCGCCGGTAAAGCCCGCCATCTTCTGGTGGCTGCTTGAGGCGTAACCGCTGGTCACGTCCAGATAACTATCCTTGCCCTTGAGGAAATCGCTGGCATCCTTGGTGGTGATGGCAATCACGCCACCCAGCGCATCGGAGCCGTAGGCGGCAGAAGCGGGCCCCTTGGCCACTTCTATCTGCTTGATCATATCGGTATCAAAGTAGCTCTGGCCAACCCCGCCCTTGCTGTAGGCATCGTTCTGGCGCACACCGTCGCGCACCACCTTGACCCGGTTTTCACCCATGCCGCGGATGATGAAGGTCTGCGCATCCCCCTGACCGCCGAGCACAGTCACACCGGGTTCATAGCGGAACAGGTCGGCGACGTTGGTGACGACCTGCTCTTCAATCTGCTTGGCAGTGATCACCGAGATGGGGCCAGAGACATCTTCCAGTTTTTGCTCCATCCGTGAGCCGCTGACGACCACGACTTCATCCGCCTTCTGGGTGGCAGCAAAGACCTGGGAGGAGAGACCGGCCGCTACGGCGAGCGCGACCAGAGAGAGTGCGTTTTGATGGGTCACAGCGAATCCTTATTGAGAACTATTATCAAACAGACCGCATATTACCCGGCTCTCGACAAAGATCAACAAGAAACGAAATCATTCTCATTTGTTTTGAACAAAATTGGTTTTACACTGTCGCCCTGTGTTGCCCTTATTCTCTATTAGCCCCCCGAGATGCACCGGCATCCGGGCATATCAGCCGTGAGATCCCATGATTAGACGACTTCCCCTGCTCGCCCTGCCGCTGCTGCTGGCAGCCTGTGCCACCCCCACCCAACCGACCCAGTCATCACAGTTGCAGACGCTCTATGACTACCGGCTAAGCAGCGAGGGAGACGCAGACCTGACGCTGGAGCAGGCGATCGCGCGCATTGCCGACGCCGACATCATTCTGGTGGGTGAGCTGCACAGCCATCCCGCCGTGCATCTGTTGCAATCGCGCCTGCTGAGCGGGCTCTACACCGCAGGTCAGCAGCACGGGCGGCCATTGGCCCTCTCCATGGAGCAGTTCAGCCGCGCCGATCAGAAGACGCTGGATGCCTATCTGGCGAACCAGATTGGTGAAGCGGCCTTGATCCGCGAAGGCAACGCCTGGCCCAACTATCCGAGCGACTACCGTCCGCTGGTGGAGTTTGCCAAGGCTCACCAGATGCCGGTGATCGCCGCCAACGCCCCCAAACCGCTGGTGAGCTGTGTCGGTCAGGAGGGGGCTGAGTGGCTCGACAAACTGCCCGCGTCGCGCCGCAGCCAGCTGGCCCGCCAACTGACGCTGGGGGATGACCCCTATCGCCAGAAATTTATGGCCTCCATGCACCACGGCGATGCCGACAGCAACGCCCGCCGCTTCGCCGCCCAGACCAGTTGGGATGACACCATGGCCGAGAGCATGGTGGATTATCTCGCCAAGCACCCGGGCCAGCAGATCATGCATATCGCCGGCAATTTCCACGTCGAGGGGGGGCTTGGGCTCGCCAGTCGCATCGCCAGCCGCAATCCTGCACTCAAGGTGGCGCTGGTCGTGCCTCGTACAGATGAGACCTCTGTTGCAGATCCCGCAGCCGATGTGCAGGTAACCATCATGCCGCTGCCTAAGCGCTGGCAAAACAGTGACGAGATGAAGCAAGATATGGGCGCGCTGCATCAATCCCGCAGTCGTGACTGCAGCCAGTGGCTGCAACCCTAATCTTCCAGGAAACGGCGGGTAAAATATGGATGTGTTACTGATCATCGATGTGCAGCAAGGCTTGTTCAACGAGCCCCGTTACCGCCAGGAGCAGGTGCTGGCCAATATCAACCGGGCTGCGGCCCATGTCAGGCAGCAACAGGGACGGGTCATCTATATCCAGCATGACTCGCCCCCCGGTACCGAACTGGAACCGGGCACCCCGGGTTGGCAGCTTCACAGTGCGCTGCAACCGGCCAAGGGGGAGAGCCGGGTGCGCAAGACAGCCTGTGACAGCTTTCTCGATACCGAGCTTGCCTTCCTGCTGGCCGAGCAGCCGGTCGATCGACTCATTCTCTGTGGCTGCGCCACCGATTTTTGCGTCGATACCACGGTGCGCAGTGCCGCCTCCCATGGGTACGAGGTGCTGGTGTTGAGCGATGGTCACACCACCGCCGATCGCCCCCACCTGAGCGCGGCCCAGATCACCGAGCACCATCACTGGATGTGGCGCCACCTTAGCCTGCCGGAGGGGCGCAGTGTCACCCTGCTCACCACCGACGAACTGCTGGCAGTAACACCCGCCCTGCAGCCGTGCTAATCTGCGAGCCTCGCTTCGTTTCTCACTGGAGTCTGTCGTGCGCCTGTTGTCTGCCACCCTGTTGTTGATTGTTCCCCTGCTGTCGGCCTGCTCCAGCTTGCCCGGACAGAAGTATGACGGGCCGGAACCTCTGTTTCTGACCCACATCAACGAGGAGGGGAGCAAGCGCTTCACCTTTGAAGCCGCGCCCAACGACACCTTGCCGCGCGGCCTCTCGGCGGCCCAGAGCCAGCGGCTGCTGGAGCAGCGGGAGGCGTTACAGGAGAATCTGCTGACCGAGACCCTGGCGACCAAGCAGTATTGCCGCCAGGGCTACATCGTACTGAGCCAGACCTCCTGGAAGGTGCGGGGAGAGTGCAACGAAACGGCCACCGACGCCGATCGTCGCGCTTTTCCCAACAAGGCCAGCTGGCAGGATTGAACTGGCGGATGAGATAACGCAATAAAAACGGGCAGCCAATTGGCTGCCCGTTTTGTTATGACGGCTGTCGTGGTCGACAGAGATTATCAGACCGGCGCATCGGCCGGGCTGGTGAGCTCGGCACCGTTGTCGATGCGCTTGTGCCCCTCCACCAGATGGACGAAATCCACCAGCTCGTCACCGGAGACCGCGAACGCCTGGCCGAAGCCCTTGACGAACAGCCCCTGCTCCGGCTTGAGGCGGAACAGTTTGAAATCCTTGAGGTTGGAGAGACCCTTGATGATCTCGCCAAAACGACCTTCCAGTGCCGCCACCGCCTTGCTCCAGCGGGCGTCGTCACGGGCCACCACTTCAGCCACCGCATCGAAGGTCAAGCGCTTGCGGGCAAACAGCTCGCGGGCACCGCTCTCATCCTCGATCAGCATCAGGGATACCCGGGGCACCTGTTGCAGGTTGCGGGCGTGGCGGGCGATCTCGGAGATCAGCACATAGTAGCCATCTTCCTGTAGCACGAACGGGGCATAGCTGGCGTTGGGATTGCCTTCACCATCGACGGTGGCGAGCTGCAGGGTACGGCAGCTGTCGCGAAACTCGCGGATCTCCGGTTGCAGGCGGTTCTGCAGACGCTCCTGACGTTCACTCATGCTTTGACTTCCTCTTGAGAGTTGTGGCGCAGCGCCATAAAACGGGTGACCTGATCGGCCAGCAGCTGGCGTTTCTCGTCGCGACCCAGATAGACCTTGAACATGCAGCGGCCGGAGTGACCGAAGAACTGGAAGGAGTGCCCCTCCTTGCCCATGAACAGTTTGCTGACCAGCGCAATCCCCGCCACGTTGTCGAGCTTGAGATGACCATGCAGCTCACCGTCACGGCCCATCAGGTTGTAGTAGCCGCGTGCGTCCTTGCCTTTCGGGAAGGGGGCTTTTACCTCGAAGATGGAACCTTCTGATTCAACGATGGTGGTCACCGGGCCCCAGTCGGCCAGATCTTCCAGCAGGCCTTGTGCGCGATCGGCGGGTAGCAGGGTCACCAGCTCGGCGGGCAGATGGCGAACCACCTCCCATTCGCTGATGGCAAGCTGGGCCGCCAGGGTGGACGGATGAGCGCCGGGATCCTGCTCCAGCAGCGCGTGAATGCGTTGTGCAATGCTCATGTTTTCTCCCTCTGCGGGACCATATTGTCCCGCTGTTTATCATGGCGGCTACTCTAATAAAGCACTGGAATCAATGCAATTGATAATTGCTATCATTATCAGTGCATTTTTTCCAAAGCCTTGATATTCTCGGCGGCACACCCGTTTCATTCACCCCTTCGGAGGTTAGCATGGGCCGTCGTCTTGCCCTCGCCATCACCCTGCTCTGCAGTTCACTCTCTCCCTTCTCTGCCGTTGCCGCCGACGGACAGAAAGAGCGTATCGTCAGTATCGGCCCGGCTACCACAGAACTCATTCTGGCACTTGGCGGTGAATCGAGCCTGATCGCCACCGATGTCAGCAGCCCCTTGCCAAAAGGGTTGCCCAAGGTGGGTTATCACCGGGCACTGGCCGCCGAAGGGATCCTGAGCCTCTCTCCCACCCGACTGGTGGGCAGCGACGAGATGGGCCCGGCCCCGACCCTGGATCAGCTGCGCCGTGCCGGGGTCAAGGTGGAGGTGCTGGATACCGCGCCGACTCTCGCCAACCTCAACCAGCGCATCGACACCCTCTCCAGCCTGCTGGGCGATAAAGCCGCTGGCGATCGCCTGAAGGCAGAGATCCAGGCCCAGACCGATCAGCTGGCGGCGCAAGCCAAACAGAACAAACCGCTCAAGGTCGCCTTCCTGCTGCTGCACAAGGGGCAACCCACCAGCATCGCCGGGGGTGACACCACAGCCAGCGCGCTGATCTCGCTGGCGGGCGGCATCAATCCGGTCGCCGAATTGCGCAACTACAAGCCGGTATCCGCCGAATCCCTCATCGAGATGCAGCCCGATCTGGTGCTGGTCAGCGGTCGTGACTGGCAGCAATATGCCGATCCGGCCAAGGTGCTGGCTGAAGTGCCCGCCCTGGCCGCCACCCCGGCTGGCAAGCGCAACGCCATTCACGCCATCGACGGCCACGCCCTGCAAGGGGGCCTGAGCCTCAACTCCCTGCAACAGGCGAACCAGATCGCCCAATGGATCAAGCAGGGGTCATGATGCGGTTGCCCCTCTCCTGGCTGCTGGCCTTCACCACGGCTGCACTGGCACTGTTGCTGCTCGGTTCGCTGGCAACCGGCCCCATGACCCTCACCTTGGGCGAGAGTCTGCGGGCGCTGTTTGCCGGACAGGAGAGCGGGATAGAGTCGCACAAGCTGCTGATCGTGCAGGAAATTCGCCTGCCTCGTACCCTGCTCTGCATCGCAGTGGGGGGGATCCTCGGGCTCTGTGGCGCCGTGATGCAGGGGCTGTTTCGCAACCCCCTGGCTGACCCCGGCATCATAGGTGTCTCCGGCGGTGCGGCACTCGGTGCGGCGCTCGCCATCGTGCTGCTGGCCCCCCTCGGCCAGCAGCTGCAAGCCACCATCGGGGTTGGTCTGCTGCCGCTGCTCGCCTTTCTCGGCGGCGCGCTCACCACCACCCTGGTCTATCTGCTCGGCACCCGTGAGGGGGGCACCTCGGTCACCGTCATGCTACTGGCCGGGGTCGCCATCACGGCGCTCTCCGGTGCAGTGATCGGCCTGCTCACCTATCTGGCGGACGATCAGATGCTGCGCAACCTGAGCCTGTGGCAGATGGGAACGCTGGCGGCAGGCAAACCGGCCGATGTGGCGCTGGCCCTGCTCACTCTGGTGGCCCTGCTGTGGCTCTTTATGCGCGATGCCAATCCCCTCAACGCCCTGCTGCTGGGTGAAGGGGAGGCCCGTCATCTGGGGGTCAATGTGCAATCCCTCAAACGTCGCCTGATCCTGCTCACCGCAGCGGGCGTCGGCGTGGCGGTGGCGGTGTCGGGGATGATCGGCTTCGTCGGGCTGGTGGTGCCCCATCTGGTGCGCCTGCTGGCAGGCCCCAACCATGTCAGGTTGCTGCCGCTCTCGGCCCTGCTTGGTGCCGCCTTGCTGCTGGCGGCCGATATGCTGGCGCGCACCCTGCTGGCCCCTGCCGAGCTGCCGGTGGGCATCATCACCGCCCTGCTCGGCGCCCCCTTCTTCATCTGGCTGCTGGTAAAAGGCCGCCGCGCCCTGTGATACGGACTGTTATGCAACCACTCTCATCCTCACTCTCCTCCCCCCTGTTGAGCTGCACCCGACTCAGCCTGCGTCGCGGCCAGCGCCAGATCCTGGATGGGCTCGATCTTAGTCTCGAGAGCGGCACCCTGACCGCGCTGCTCGGCCCCAACGGGGCGGGCAAGAGCTCGCTGCTCAAGTGCCTGACCGGCGAGCTGGAATATGAGGGTTCCATCACCCTGTTTGGCGCAGATCGCCAACAGTGGGACAGCAGCCAGCTTGCCCACCGGCTCGGGGTATTGCCGCAAAGCTCCTCCCTCAACTTCCCCTTTCTCTGCGAGGAAGTGGTCGCCATGGGGCGCTTGCCCCACAGTGAACCGGCGGCGCGGCGTGACGAGATAGTGGCAGCGGCCATGACCCATGCCGGGGTCGAGCATCTGGCCAAGCGGCTCTATCCCGGGCTCTCCGGCGGCGAGCGGCAGCGGGTGCAGTTTGCCCGGGTGCTGGCGCAGATCTGGCAGGCCCCCTCCCCGACCGAGCAGGCCGAGCAACCCCGCTTGCTGCTGCTCGACGAACCCACCTCGGCGCTGGATCTGAAATACCAGCATCAGCTGCTCACCATGGCGCGCGCCCTCGCCAGCCGCAATACAGCTGTGCTGGTGGTGCTGCACGACCTCAATCTGGCGGCGCGCTATGCCGATCGGCTGGTGATGCTGGAGCGGGGCAAACTGATGGCCGATGGCACGCCTGCCGAAGTGCTCATCCCTGAGCTCATCGCCCGTCTCTATGACTATCCGGCACAGGTGATCCATCACCCCGAGAGCGGCCTGCCGATGGTGGTGTGACAAATTCAGAGTGCGGTAACGGCAGGAAATGCGCCATTCATCCCGGAAACTGCAGCGTATAAACCGGTTTTTCACACCCCATATCGCCCTGCTAACATTCATCATCGCCAGATATGTGGTGTGAATATCCTCACACTTTACTCAGGCAAAATCCCCGCAGCATCGCCGTCTACTTATAATGGCGCCGCCTCACAGAAGGCATAACTCATTGATGCTACGGAACAATTACAATGAAAAATATCAACAAGACCCTACTGGCCGCTGCCATCTCCCTCGGGATGCTGGCAGGCTGCAACAGCGACAACGACTCAAAGGCAGCAGATCCCATGGTTCGTTTTGCCACCTTCAACCTCTCTTTTGATCGCACTACCGCCGGTATGCTGACCGGTGAGCTGGCCTTGACCCGCACCGAACAGGACGCCCTGCTGGCCCGCCTCGCCGAAGGGAGCCTGAGCGGCGCCACGGAAACCAAAGCCAAGAACGTGCAGCAGATCCGCAACGTGGCGGAGATCATCCAGCGCACTCGCCCGGATGTGTTCCTGCTCAACGAGTTCGACAACGACGGCAAAGGCGAGAGCACCGCCGATCTGAAAGCCTTCAACGACAACTATCTGGCTCACGCCCAGCACGCAGAGGTGACGGCCATCAGCTATCCGGTGATGCAGAATTTCGCCACCAACACCGGCCTGATGAGCGGTTATGACCTCAATCTGGATGGCAAGGTCAACAGCGGCCCCGACGATGCCTGGGGCTTTGGCAACTACCACGGCCAGTACGCCTTTGCGGTAATGTCCAAATACCCCATCGACACCAAGCAGATCCGAACCTTCCAGCACTTCAAGTGGAAGGATATGCCGGGCGAGCAGAACCCCGTCATCGATGACTGCAACAATCCCAAGGTCAAGATCCCGGCCAGCCGCCAGTGTGGCGATGCCTGGTATGAAGACGCAGCCTGGCAGCAGTACCCGCTCTCCTCCAAGAACCACGCCGATGTGCCGGTACGGATCAAGACCGAGAAGGGGGAAGAGGTGATCCACTTCCTGATCTCCCACCCGACCCCGCCGATCTTTGCCAACGCAGCGCGTCACACCGTCAAACACAACCGCGCCGAGATCGCCTTCTGGAATGACTACGTCAAGGGTCTCAACTACATGACCGATGACAAAGGCACCAAGGGTGGGTTGGCCAAAAACGCCAAGTTCGTCATCGCCGGGGATCTCAATGCCGATCCGCTCACCGGTGACGGTGACCTGACCGCCATTCAGGATCTGCTAAACAACCCGCTGATGAATCAGGCCATCACCAATGGCACCCTGATCCCGGTCAGCGAAGGGGGCCCGGAGTGTGTCAGCAAGGGGACCGACTGCAAACGCAACCTCACTCGCCCCAACCCGGAACGCATCACCAACTCCAGCGTGCTGCAGCTGGATCACGTCATCCCCTCCGCCAACCTCAACGCGGTCAAGAGCGGCGTCTTCTGGCCTGCCAGCTTCGAGGCCGGTTATCACCTGGTCTATGATGCGAAACTCGGCATCGCCAAGGGAGTCAGCTCGGATCACCGCATGGTGTGGGTCGATCTCAAACTCGACTAACTCTGCCATGACCCCGCTGCGGCGGGGTCTTTTCTTGGCGATGACTGGCGAGTTGACCACGGCTCATTAATCCACCGCTTGGCATTGAGTTATCCATCCATAACTCATCCATAGCCGTTGAATAGGCCCTCCGATCACAGAACCGCCGCGCCAATGGTGGTAGCATGCCTCCTCTTGCCATCCGGCCGCACGGCGGATCCGGTGGCCCTCCCTCCTCCGCTTTCACTTTTTGAGGAACGATTTGATGGAACTGCTTCTGCTTAGCAACGGTAAAGCCAACGAATTTCCCGGCCTGCTCGGCTGGGCCCGCGACCGGGTGCAGAGCCTGCTGGCTCGCAAACAGGTCAAACGCATTCTGCTCATCCCCTACGCGGTGATCCGCAGCGACTGGGATGCCCGCGCCAACGAACTTACCGAGAGCCTCGGGATCGAGACCATCAGCATTCACCACTTCGATGATCCGGTCGATGCCGTCAATCAGGCGGACGCCATCTTTATCAGCGGCGGCAACACCTGGCGCCTGAATCAGCTGCTGCATGAAAACGGCCTGATCGTGCCGATCCAGCGTGCCGTGCGCGAGCGGGGCGTCCCCTATGTGGGCTGGAGCGCCGGTTGCAACGTGGCGACCCCGAGCATCCGCACCACCAACGACATGCCGGTCTGCAACGCCGCCGTGCTGCCCGCGCTGGGCCTGTTCCCGCTGCAGATCAACCCGCACTATCTGGACGCCAGCATCAGCGGCCACATGGGCGAGACCCGCGACGAGCGTCTGGCCGAGTTCTGCGCCATCAACCCGAGCGAATATGTGGTGGCCCTGCGCGAAGCGAGTCTGCTGCAAATCACCGGAGAAAACGGCAGCGAGCGTCTGGAGTACTGGAGCGCCCGCGAGCAGGACTTCAAGATCTTCAAACAGGGTCAGGAGCCGCAAGCCTTTATGGACGCCGCCCCGCTGGCTGAGCTGACCCCCTTCAAGGTCGCCTGAGCCAAGCAGAGCGCTTCACTACTGGCAGGCGGATAGCTCGCGAAATCGTAAAAACAAAAGAGGGATGGCTCAATGCCATCCCTCTTTTTTATCGTCATCTTTCAGCTGGTTGCAGCCTGATTACTCACCCTGCAGGGTCACCAGCACCTTGCGGGCACCGCCATCGACGCGATGTTCGCCAAGCCAGATCCCCTGCCAGGTGCCAAGTGCCAGCTGACCGTCACGGATCGGCAGTAGCAGGCTCACCCCGAGCAGGGAGGATTTGATGTGGGCGGGCATGTCATCCGCCCCCTCATAGGTGTGGCGATAGTAAGGGGCATCTTCCGGCGCCAGCCGGTGCAGATGAGCCTCCATATCGCTGCGCACGCTGGGGTCGCAGTTCTCGTTGAGGGTGAGCGAGGCGGAGGTGTGTTGCAGCAGCAGGTGCGCCATGCCGACTCGGTAATCCGCCAGCATCGGCAGTTTGGCCACCAGCTCGTCCGTCACCAGATGAAAGCCCCGCGAACGGGGCTTCAACGTCAGCAGGCACTGCTGCCACATCAGACGTATTCCATAAAGACGCGGGAGGTGAGCTTGGTGATGAGCTCGTAGGGGATGGTGCCAATCTCGTCGGCCACCCGCTCCACCGGCAACCCCTCGCCCCACAGTACCGCCTCGTCACCGGCCTTGTCGGTTGCGCCGGGCCCAAGATCTACCGTGCTCATATCCATGGAGACACGCCCCACCAGCGGCACGATGCGGCCGTTGATCAGCACGGAAGTGCCATTGGGCGCCATGCGTGGATAACCGTCACCGTAGCCGATGGCGATCACCCCGAGCCGGGTATCGCGATCCGACACCCAGTTGGCGCCATAGCCCACCGGCTCGCCCGCCTTGTGATCCCGCACCGCAATTAGCTGGGTCTTCAAGGTCATCACCGGCTGCAGGTCATAATCGGCCGCTACCGTGTTGGGGAAGGGCGAGACGCCATAGAGGATGACACCGGGGCGAACCCAGTCGCAGTGGGAGTCTGGCCAGGCCAGAATGCCCGCCGAGTTGGCCATGGCCCGCTCGCCCGCCAACGGTGCGGTCAACTTGCTGAACAAGTCGATCTGCTCGCGGGTAGTGGGCTGCTCCAGCTCATCGGAACGGCTGAAGTGGGTCATGATGTTGAACGGCTGCACCACGTTCTTGCACTTGCCGAGTCGTTCGATAAAAGCGGGCATCTCGTCGGCACGCACCCCGAGGCGGTGCATGCCGGTGTCGAGCTTGAGCCAGGCCACCACGGGGGCTGGCAGCTCGACCTGCTCCAGCGCTTCGAGCTGCTCCCAGGTGTGAACCGCCGTCTGCAGATTGTTGGCCGCCAGCACCGGGAGATCATCGGCAGAGAAGAATCCCTCCAGCAGCACGATGGGTTTGACCACGGCGCAGGAGCGCAGCATCAGCGCCTCTTCGATACGGGCCACCGCATAGGCATCCGCATCCACCAGGGTGCGGGCGACCGGCAGCAGTCCGTGGCCATAGGCGTTGGCCTTGACCACAGCGATGATCTTGCAAGCGGGGGCGTGGCGCTTGACCACGGCGAGGTTGTGGCGCAAGGCCGCAGTATTGATTTGGGCAGTAGCCGCTTTCATGGTTTTCCCTTACGAGGGCACAAATGGTCTCCCCCTCATCGGGCAGAAGACCGCCACTCACTTATCGTCGTCGAAGGCCGGACCGGCATAATTGTCGAACCGGGAAAACAGGCTCTGACGGGCTGCCTTGCAGTGAATGGCAAGCGGGTCAGAGCGGTGGTGGCAATCCTGACCATAGGATTGCCATGATTGTTACTTATCAATAATCGTCGTCAAACGCCGGACCGGCGTAGTTGTCGAACCGGGAGAACTGACCCTGGAAGGTGAGACGCACTCTTCCGATAGGGCCGTTACGCTGCTTGCCGATAATGATCTCGGCAATCCCCTTGTCCGGGCTGTCATCGTGATAAACCTCATCACGATAGATAAACATGATCAAATCCGCATCCTGCTCGATGGAGCCCGATTCACGAAGATCCGAGTTGACCGGGCGCTTGTCGGCCCGCTGTTCCAGACTTCGGTTCAGCTGGGAGAGCGCCACCACAGGGCACTGCAGCTCTTTCGCCAAGGCCTTGAGGGAGCGGGAGATCTCGCCGATCTCCAGGGTACGGTTGTCAGAGAGCGCCGGCACCCGCATCAGCTGCAGGTAGTCCACCATGATCATGGATAGGCCGCCATGCTCGCGCGCCACCCGACGGGCACGGGAGCGCACATCGGTCGGAGTGAGGCCGGAGGCGTCATCGATATACATTTTGCCCTTCTCGAGCAGCAATCCCATGGTGGAGGAGAGACGGGCCCAATCCTCGTCGTCGAGCTGACCGGTACGCACCTTGGTCTGATCGATGCGACCGACCGAGGCGAGCATACGCATGATGATCTGCTCGGAGGGCATCTCCAGCGAGAAGATAAGCACCGGCTTGTCGGCAGTGAGGGCCGCATGCTCGCAGAGGTTCATGGCAAAGGTGGTCTTGCCCATGGAGGGACGGGCCGCCACGATGATCAAGTCCGAACGCTGCAAACCGGCGGTCATCTTGTCGAGATCGTTGTAACCGCTCGATACCCCGGTCACCCCGTTGTGCGGCGTCTTGAACAGCTCTTCAATCTTGTCGACAGTCTGCTCGAGGATGAGCTTCAGGGGCTGGGGCCCCTCGTTGGCGCTGGTGCGCTGCTCGGCAATCTTGAATACCTTGCTCTCGGCCAGATCGAGCAGATCGCCTGAGGTACGGCCCTGTGGCTCGTAGCCCGCTTCGACTATCTCGTTGGCGACCGAGATCATCTCCCGCACCACCGCCCGCTCGCGCACGATTTCGGCGTAGGCGTTGATGTTGGCGGCACTCGGGGTGTTCTTGGCGATCTCCACCAGATAGGCGAAGCCGCCCGCCTCTTCCAGCTGTTCGGAGCGCTCCAGCTCCTCCTGCAGGGTGATGAGGTCGATGGGATTGCCCGCATTGGAGAGGCGGGTCATGGCCTGGAAGATCAACCGGTGCGGACGGCT
Source organism: Aeromonas sp. s8 (assembly GCF_040907785.1). Lineage (NCBI taxonomy): Bacteria > Pseudomonadati > Pseudomonadota > Gammaproteobacteria > Aeromonadales > Aeromonadaceae > Aeromonas > Aeromonas sp. s8. The sequence continues at coordinate 24,464 of NZ_JBFOCL010000017.1, read as the reverse complement.
GTAGAAATCCTGATCGATAACCCGTTCGGCAACCCGATCCCAGGCATCGTTATCCAGCATCAGGCCGCCCAGTACGGACTGTTCGGCCTCAAAAGAGTGGGGAGGAACTTTCAGCTGTTGTGTCTTGGCGTCTTTTTTCGCCGTCACTTGCTCTGCCATACACATAAAAACCGCAGCGGGAAGGGGACGGGAATTTTACAAAAGAAAGCCAACTACGGCGAGCCCTATCTGGCGGCTCATACCATCATAAAGGGCCAAACCAGAGTCTGCTCTACCTTGACCATTTTGATTTTGCTTCGCATTTTGCGCTCCTTGCGACTCAATCTTCTGCTTTTCATCCGGTTTACTCCTCTTGTTTGACGCCGCATCGCGGCAACCTCGTTCATGAATAATTCATGCCAGAGGTGATATTGATGAATACAAGCTGCAACACAATTAGGGACAGGCAGCCTGCCATGCGCCTTGCTGAGCTTGCCAAAGCGGAGCATGCCCCACCCACAGACGAGAGTGAAAAGAGTCAAAATGAAAAAGATGCTGACCCTGTTTGCCGTGATCCTGGCCATTGGCCTGGGGGCACCTCACGCCGAAGCCAAGAAATTTGGCGGCGGCAAATCCTTTGGTAAAAGTTACAAAACTGCGCCGGCCCAGCCTGCGGCCAAACCGGTCGACAACAAGAATCCGACACTGAATGCCCAGACTCCGCCGAAAAAGAGCGGCATGATGGGTGGCCTGCTGGGCGGCCTGCTGGCTGGCGGCCTGTTTGCCTACCTGCTGGGCAGCGGTGCCTTTGAAGGTCTGCAAGGAATGGACTTCCTGCTGATCGCCCTGCTGGCGCTGGGGGCAGTCTTCCTGATCCGTACCCTGCGCAAGGGCAAGGTCGCAACGCCACAGCCACAACAGGCGGCCTATGCGGGCTATCAGCCACCACAATCCGCGGCCCCGCAGCAGTTTGAGCAGAGCAACAGCGCACCGCAAGCCACCGGCTTTGCCGACAGCGATGTGCCGTTCCGCCTGCCGCCGGGCTTTGACATGAACAGCTTCCTGGCCGGTGCCCGCGATCACTATCGCACCCTGCAAGAGGCGTGGAACAAGAACGATCTGGAAAAGGTGCGCGAGTACGTCAGCCCCGAGCTCTTTGAGCAGCTCAAAGCCGAGCGCGCCGAACTGACTGGCGACCAGCATACGGAAGTAATGTATGTGGATACCCAGCTGGTACGCGCCGACTACGGCAGCGACTGGGCTCAGGTGAGCGTGCGCTTCAGCGGCCGCTACATGGACCGTCAGGAGCAGGTCGAAGAAGACATCAAAGAGGTGTGGCACCTCGAGCGCGATCTGGCCAAGAACAATGCCCCCTGGCATATCGTTGGTATCGAACAGCTGTAAGGTTTAGATTGTCACTACGCAAGAGGGGGCCCATGGGCCCCCTCTTTTCATTCCATCCCCTCACCTGACCTCATACAGACGATTGCTATCGTCATTGATGATTGAAGAGTTGTAACCGCCACCCAAACAACGACAAAAGGCAGCCACCGGCTGCCCTTTGGGATCACATCTGGGGGTATGCGCCCCGCAGACGAATCAGTTACACCCTTCGGTAGAGGCTGAGTTCAGATAGCTCACCTCATTACCTGGCTGATAATCGGCCACGTTGATGGTCTTCTTGATCTCGATGTACTCCTTCAGCACGGCAGCATCCACCAACCCGGCATTGATGGTATCGATCTTCGGATAGCCGTCACCACCGGAGGCGCTGAAGCTCGGGATCGCGAAGCTGTAAGTTGCTGCCGGATCAAACGCCTTGCCACCGATACTGGTGATATTGACGCTCTTGGCCTGGCAATCCACCGCCATGTTGATACCGCCAAACTGGGCATAACCACCGGTATTGCGGGTCTTGCTTGCCACCTGGCCCAAATAGGTCGCCAGCTCGCTTCCCTTCATGACAGCCTTGTTGACCGTGTTGCCAAACGGGTGTACCAGCAGCACGCTGCGGTAGGTGATATCACCGGCCGGGATGCTGTCACGCACGCCGCCTGAGTTGACGATACCAAAGTCGACACCCAGCTTGCTGCTGGTCGCCGTGGTGATGAGGCGACCCAGGTTGGTCTGCTTATTGCGAACCGAGTTGCGATCACCAACCAGCAAGCCATCTGCCGAGCCAATGACGACATTCAGCTCTTGCTGACCTTTCTCCTGATAACCCAGCAGGGAGTTATACAGCTCGGGATCCTTGGTGATCTCGTCCTGTACGAACTGCATCTTGGTCGGGTCCTTGGTTACGGCGCCGTTGGCATCGATCGCCTCGCCCTTGGCGTTGCGCTTGATGAGGTTGACCGGGATCAGGTCATAGCTGGTCAGGGTCAACTTGCCATTCTGGTACTCAAACTGGGCACGGCCCACATACTTGCCCCACTCGTGAGCCTGCATGATCCAGGTGCCGTTTTGCTGGTCCGGTTGGCAGTTATCACCCGGTTTGAAATTGGCGTACTTGTTGGTGGTGCCCGGTTCCATACAGACCGGATTCTGGGAGTGGCCACCAATGATGGCATCCAGAGTCCCTGCCGGCAGTGCACGAGCCATCTCTACATCGCCCGGCGCATTGCTGCCGTGCTGACCATTCTCGTAATGGCCCATGTGAGTGATGGCGAAGACCAGATTGGCCTCCTTGTTACTGCGGATCTGCTGACCCAGTTTGGCCGCCTCGCTGGTCGGATCGCGGAACTCCAGGGTCTGAACGTTGTTGGGGTCAACCAGCTGGGCGGTATCCTCGGTGGTCAGGCCCAGTACGGCAACCTTGAGACCACTCTCCAGCTTGAACACCTTGTAGGGGTCAAAGTAGTGTTTGCCACTCGCCTTGTCATAGATGTTGGCCGAGAGCATGGGGAACTGGGCCCACTTGCGCTGCTTCTCCAGCACGCTGAGGGGGTTGTCGAATTCATGGTTGCCCACTGCCATGGCATCGTAACGAATGTTGTTCATCGCCATGAAGTCAGGCTCGGCATCCTGCAGATCGGACTCCGGCACCCCGGTATTCACATCACCACCGGAAAGAACCAGTACGTCACTGCCAGCAGCCTTGGCATCGGCACGCAGCTGCTCGACCAGAGTCTTCTGGGCAGCCATACCGTACTCATTTTCAGCGTTGTGCCAGAAACGGCCGTGGGTATCGTTGGTGTGCAGGATGGTCAGTTTGCAGACATTTTCGGTGCAGGGTGCAACGGTGTCATTGCTCGAGGTATTACAGCCAGTCAGTGCAGCAAGCACGGCCAGTGCCACGCCGCCTTTGATAAAGTTATTATTCATTTCCATATCACCTTGATTGTTTTGTTATTTATCAACCCTGTCCAGCGGGTCGGGCGCCAATATAACAAACAACAGATGACCGTTTTTCATCGATGACTCACAAATTCTGCTAATTGTGATCTTCGGCCCAACATCCGGCTTCCTGCTGATTTATCCGGTTTTTTGTTGAGCAGTCACTCACTTGCTCTCCTCCCGCACCAAGGAGGCGCCACCCGGACGCGCCTTTATGGCATACTCCCCAGCCAGCCATGCCCGAGGAGATGATTTGATGGCCAAGTACGACAAGATTTCCCCCGAGACCCAGCAGGAGGCGATGAAAATTGCCCGTGCCAACCAGAAGCCGGGGCAGACCAAGGAACAGACCCAGCTTATCGCGCAAGGGATCCAGAAAGGCATCGACGAATACAAGAAACAGATGAAGGCGCGGGCCCGTGAAGCGAGCCGCCAGAAGAAATTGCAGGCCAAAGCCAGGCAGCCACAGGGCGCGCCCCAAACCGAAGAACAAGACGATCAGCTGGAGCTGGTTGAAGTAAGCCATCAGCATCCCCTGCCCTGGATCTTGCTGGTGCTGAGCTGGCTGGGATTTGCTGCAGCCTGGTTCTGGTTGCACTAAGAGTGCGCTAGCAAACCTTTATCCGGGATCCTCTTCACAGCCCGGACCCGGACTGCTGGTGATTACCTGCGAAGAGTGATTAAATCCCGCGCCTCTTGCACCGGACACCCGGTTTTTTGACGATCAGTTTTCAGGAAAGATGTTATGAACCCCGCTCCGCTCTATCTGCTGGCCCCTTTTGTTCTGTTCCTTGTGACCATGCTGCTCTATCGCATTTCGCCGCTGCGGGCGGTCGCCGCCGGCGGGGTACGCTGGTTTATCCTCCCCGCCTTCACCCTGTTTATTTTACTGATCATCATCAACGGTGCCGCCGATCCCACCCTGCGCGATCCGGCATTCCACTGGTTGATGCCGGGCCTTGGTTTTGCCCTGAGCCTGTTTCCGGCCCTGCCCAAGGCGCTGGTGCCACGGCTCGCTATCAAAGAGGGGGCCTTTGCCGCCTTCGGTCTGATGCTGATGAGCCTGGCCATGGTCTACTGATCGGCTGACAACAGCCGTTAACATGACTCAAGGGGCGCTCTGTGACGGGCGCCCCTTGTACAAACAATGGCCTGCAGGCATCTTGGTGACAGGATAACCAGCAAGGAGGCCAAATGGACAATCCGCCCGATTTCATGGCGCTGTGGGATTATCAGGATCCCGCCGCCAGCGCACTGCGTTTTCACACCCTTCTTCCCGAAGCGCGCACCGCCGCCGACCTGCAACTCGAACTGGAGTTGCTGACCCAAATTGCCCGCACCCATTCGCTGCAGCGCCAGTTTGCCGAAGCCCACCAGCTGCTCGACGAGATAGAGCCCCGCCTCACCGACACAACCCCCAGAGCGCGGATCCGAGCTCTGCTGGAGCGAGGCCGCACCTTTAACTCGGCGGGCGACAAAGCCAGTGCCAAACCGCTGTTTGAACAAGCCTGGCAGTGGGGACTCAAGGAGAAGGAGACCTATCTCGCCATCGACGCCGCTCACATGATCGCCATCGCCGCACCACTGGAAGAGCAGAGCCGCTGGCATCAACTGGCGATGGAGCTGGCGGAACGCAGCAGTGACGAGAAGGTGCGCGGCTGGCTGGCCCCCCTTTACAACAATCAGGGCTGTACCCTGTTCGAACTGGGCCGCTTTGATGAGGCGAAAATCCAGCAACAGAAGTGCCTGGCCTGGCATCTGCAGCATAACCAGCCGGCCAAGGCGTTTATCGCTCGCTGGAGTCTGGCTCGCCTGACCCGGGCCCAAGGTCAGCACCAGCAGGCACTGGCAGAGCTGCACCAGCTCAAGGCCGATATGGCCGAGGCAGGCGAACCTGAGGATGGTTATCTGTTCGAGGAGCTGGGGGAGAATGCCTTGGTGCTGGACGATCCGCTGGCCGCGGAATACTTCTCCCGTGCCTGGTTTCTGTTGTCACAGGACCGCTGGTTCAGCGCCAACGAGGGTGAGCGACTGGCCCGCCTCAAGCGCCTCGCCAAACTCTGATCCCCAAAATAGCAAGGGCGGCACGCTAGCCGCCCTTGCTGCTGGCAAGATGGTTCAGGCCCGATTGGACTCCTCCCACCCCTGCTTTTTACGGTAAATGGTGGAGGGGCTGATCTCGAGCAGGGCCGCCGCCTTGGGAATATTGCCGTCACAGCTGGCGATGGCCTGCTCAATCACCTCTTTTTCCACCAGCCAGAGCGGACGAATTGGCCCGTTGGCCACCCCGGTGGCGGCCGGAGCCGATGCCACCGCTGCCGCAATCGCAGCCGGCAGCTGGGGACGAACTCCATTGAGTGGTGGCGGCAGAATATCCGGGCTCACCAGCTCCTTGTCATTGAGCACCACGATATTGCGCACCACGTTTTGCAGCTCGCGTACGTTGCCAGGCCAGGGGTAGTCAAGCAGCACTCGCGCCGCCTCGACATCGAAATCCTTGAAGCGTTTGTTCTCCTCCTTGGCGTAGCTTTGCAGCAGGGTGCGCGCCAGCAGCAGGATATCCTCACCCCGCTCCCGCAGCGGCGGCAGAGTGAGGGGAATGACGTGGAGCCGATAATAGAGATCCTCGCGAAAACGGCCCGCTTTTACCTCGACCAGCGGATCCCGGTTGGTGGCGCAGATAAAGCGGACATCCACCGTCTCGAGCTTGCCACTGCCGACTCGCTGCACTGTGCCGGTCTGGATGAAGCGCAGCAGCTTGCTCTGCAGATCCAGGTCCATCTCGCAGATCTCGTCGAGAAACAGGGTACCGCCATCAGCCAGACTGGCCGCCCCCTTGCGATCCCCCTGGGCGCCGGTAAAAGAGCCCTTCACATGACCGAAGATCTCGCTCTCCATCAGATCGTGGGGAATGGCGGCGCAGTTGAGGGCAATAAAGGGCTGTTCGCTGCGGGGGCTGCACTGGTGAATCGCCTCGGCACACACCTCTTTGCCGGTGCCGCTCTCGCCAGTGATAAAGACGGTCGCCTTGCTGGGCGCAGCGCTCTCGATGATGCGATAGACCGCCTGCATCGACATGGAGGCACCGATAAAACCGAAGAAGGAGCTACGCTCGAAGTTTTCTCGATAGTGGGCAACCAGTGAGCTCAACTGCTGGTGTTTCAAGGCATTGCGAACGGTGGCGCAGAGCCGCTTGCTGTCAAACGGCTTGGTCAGAAAATCGAAGGCACCGAGGCGCATCGCCTCCACCGCCACATCCACCGAGCCGTGAGCGGTGATCACCACCACAGAGCAGGGCAACTGCTGTTCGGTGATCATCTGCAGAATATCCATACCGGACATATCAGGCAGCTCCAGATCCAGCAGCACCACGGGGGGAGGACTTGCCAGCAACTGTGCCAACGCCTGCTGACCACAGTCGGCCAGCACCACCTCGTACCCCTCCTGGCGCAGGTACTGTTCATAGACCACCGCCAGACTACGGGTATCTTCCACCAGCAGGACACGCGATTTATTTTCAGCCACTGGACTCATCCTTGTATTTGATTCTGCGATCTATTTTGCCTTATTTTCGCGCGCAAACCCAACGCCAAGACAGCTCTGTTATCCCGCGATTGCAGGGAATACACAAGTAAAAACGGCTCCTTAAGGAGCCGTTTTTAACTACAAGAAGGGATTACTTCTTGGCGTCATCAGCAGTCGGCTTCTCGATAGCCAGCAGCTCAACGTCAAACACCAGCACGGCGTTCGCCGGGATGGAGCCTGCACCGTGCTCGCCATAGGCCAGCTTGGACGGCAGGAAGAACTTGAACTTGGAGCCAACCGGCATCAGTTGCACACCTTCAGTCCAACCCGGGATAACCTGGTTGAGCGGGAAGGTAGCCGGCTCGCCGCGATCGACGGAGCTGTCGAACTTGGTGCCGTCAGTCAGGGTACCGGTGTAGTGAACCTTGACGATATCGGTAGATTTCGGCTTGGCGCCAGTGCCCATCTTCTCGACCACGTACTGCAGGCCGGATTCAGTGCTCTTCACACCCTCTTTCTTGGCGTTGGCAGCCAGGAACTCTTCGCCTTTCTTCAGATTCTCAACGGCGTCTTTCTCGGCCTTGGCCTTGGTCAGCTCGTTGATCTTGGCGTCGTAATCCTGCAGTACCTTCTGGATCTCTTCATCAGTCATCTTGGCTTCTTTGCCCAGACCGTCAGTCACCCCTTTCAGGATCACGGCGTTGTCCAGTTTGATGCCCAGTTCCTGCTGACGCTCCAGGGTATTGGCGATGTAACGACCCATGGAGAGGCCAATTGCGTAGCCAGATTGCTCTTCAAAGCTCTTGGCTTCGGCCTTGGTCGCCTCTGCCGGCTTGCTGGCTTCTGCCTTCACTTCGGCGGTATTGGCCGCAGCAGGCTTCTCGTCTTTTTGGCAAGCAGTCAGACCGACGGCAACGGCCGCCGCCAACAGGGACACCTTCAGAAATTTGTTCATCAGTTTCTCCAAACTCCAAATACCGCTCTCGGTTCCATCGTGAAATGAGAGGTTTATCGTGATAAGCGCCTTATACTAACGCCGTGATCGCAGGTAACAAAAGCGTGAGACCGCAAAAATGATAAAAAGTGCCATTTATCTGGTGAGCCTCTGTTTAATGCTCACCGGTTGCGAGCAAAGCTCCCAACCCAACCAGCAAATGACCCTCGCCAGCACGGGTCTGCTGACCGCAGATCTATCCAGTGATGGCAAGCAGGCCATCGTCTCCAGCATCAGCCAGGGCATCATCGTCTGGGATCTGGAACAGAACCGTCAACGCTGGCGCTGGAAGCAATCCGACTCGGCGGATGATCTGGTATTCATTACCCGCTTTTCCGAAGGCAACAGCCATGCCGTCACCGCCACACCAGACACCTTTGCGACCTGGCGACTGAGCGACGGGCAATCACAAGGCTACTACTCACTTCCTGAATCCAGGCTGAGGGATATCGCGCTCTCTGCCGACGGTCGTTATGTGCTGATAGGTCGGGAAGATGGCAAGGCCGAGTGGCTCGATACCCGAAGCGGTCGTCGCCTGCAGTTTCTCGGGCACACAGAACAGGTCAATACGGTGGATCTCTCCGCCAACGGTCGCTACGCCCTGACCGGCGGCAACGACTACAGCGCCTATCTGTGGGATACCCGTAGCGGGCAGGTGATCTGGCGGTTCAACCATGGTGGCCGGGTGATCATGGCCAGACTGGAGCCGAGCGGCCGCTACGCCTTCACCGCCGACAGCAGCCGGGCCAGCATCTGGGATCTGAAAACCGGCAAAGAGGTGAGTCAGCTGCAATATGATCACCGCTTCGAGGTCTACACCAGCGCCCGCTTTGCCAACGATGGCAAGTGGCTCATCACCGGCGCCCCTTCCCGTCAGCTCTCCCTGTGGCAAGTGAGCGATGGTGCCCTGCTGCAGAGCTGGCGCGTCTCGCCGCAACCCAAGGTGAAACCGCCCAGCGCAGTGGTCTACGGCGTCGCTTTGCGCGACAATAGCCACCTTGTCAGTGCCAGCTCCAGTGGTCTGGCCGAAATCTGGACAATCAAGTAAGGACCCGAAGGCCCATGAGTCAGCAACTTAACGATCGCATCGAAACCCTGGAAACCCGTCTCGCCTATGCGGAGTACACCATAGAGCAGCTCAACGACGAGGTAACCACCCAGGGCCGTGAACTCGATCGGCTCAAATACCAGATCCAGCTGCTGATCGACAAACTGCAAAGCGTACAACCCAGCCAGATTGCCAGCATGGCCGAAGAGACCCCGCCGCCGCACTACTGAACACAGCGCAAGATCGAGAAGCTAGCTGGCCGCCGGGTGAGGCTGCAGAGATTCATAGCCGGGATAACATGAGGCGGATGAGGGTCACCTTTTTATATCGCTGTATGGCTGCTACCGCTGAGGTTTATCAAAAACTATATGTCACTTACCTGTACGCATGAGTGTGCCAGCGCCTCATGCAAACAGACGTTGATATCCCCCCTGCTGTCAGACCAGCCCTACGTATTTGTGGTTAGCCATCTTATTAGCGACAACCAATTGGCCACTATTGCACCTCTCATTAATGAGAACGACTCGAAGGTAAATAACTCTCAACCCTGTCGCAAAATGGAGATGCGAGATGTTTTCTCCGCCCGCCGCGATCAATGCATGGTATAAATCAGGTGATAAATGCTCTCCTCACCCCTGCGAGGATATTGCTGACCATGCTGCGCATCGGTTGTTTGCTGCTTTGCTCTCTGTGTGCGATCACCCACGCTCGCACAACCGATATCCACGTCTATTGCGATGGCTGGCCCGGTTTCTGCCAACCGGATGGCCGCGGTATCTATCTCGATCTGGTGCGAACCATCTACCAACCCCACGGCTATCAGATCGTGCCCCATATCGTGCCCTACAAACGCGCCGTCGCCATGGTAGCCAGGCAAGAGGGCGATATGGCCATGAGTGTCTATCTGGACGAGATCAAGGGGGTCAAGCAGCCCCATCAGCCAGCCTCCGCAGATGATGTGACCGTATTCATGCTCAAGCAGTGGCAGCCGCAATGGCGGGGAGAGCGCAGTCTGGAAGGCGAGACCGTCCTCTGGCGGCGAGGATGGGTGCTGGATAAATATCTTCCGGTCACCATGCGATGGCACGAGATCGACAACCATGAGATGGCCCTGCAGCTGATTGGCAAGGGGCGCTATCGCTATTACCTGACCGCTGGCGTGCTCCATGCAGCCGATGAGACCCCGGCCAATATGTACCGCACCATTTTGCGCTGGATACCGACTTACCCCATTTTTGCCGATACCGAACAGGGCGACCGGCTACTGCAGCTGTGGGATCAGGAGATGGTGAATCTGATCCGTCGCGGCACGCTGGCCGAGATATATCGCCGTTATCACCTCTATGACTACTACCGCGACTTTCTCGAGGAGCAGGCGGTCAAGGCCGGCGAAAACTGATCCCTCCATAGGGGAAAGAGAAGGATACCGCAGCCCCGTCAACCGCGGCCACCGCCAGCAACCAGTCTATGAGCAACACCTTTCCATTACGGTTTGATTGACCGTGGCCACGCCACAACTCAGGGTTGCCGGAACCCCTTCGCCAAGCGGTCATAGAGGATCACATTGACCGAGGCGGCCAGATTCATGCAGCCCTGAGTCGGCACATAGACCACATCTTTCACCGCGCCATAGAGGGCGGGATCGAGCGTGCCATCCTCCGGCCCGAAGATATAAAAAGCGCGTTCCGGATGGACATAGTCGGGGAGCGGCGTAGCGCCATCGATCAAATCGACCACCACGGGCACGCATCCCTGCGGGATAAACGCAATCAGATCATCCACCCCGAGCAGCGGGATCTTCTCCACCATCTGCTTGGTATCGGTGGCAAAGCGGCGCGCCAACTCGAAGCGGTTGCCGGTGTAGTAGACCTCGTCCACCCCGTAGCAGCCCGCAGCTCGCATCACGGAGCCGACATTTTCCGGAGACTTGGGATTGACCAGCCCCACGCAGCAGAATGCACTCTTTTCCATCATCTCTCCTCATCTTGCGGCGGCCATTATAAGCCGTTGCAGGGCCATCGACCCGTTAAAAGTCCCCTCCCCGGCTAAACCGCTTGCCAACCCAGCTTTGAATGTCAATTTTTTGTGCGCAAGCCGACAAATTTTGTACAAGCTGATAGCCAGCAAACGTTTCCCAGCAATAATAGACAAACGTTTGTAAATGGATGTTTGTCTATGACTGAGCGTGAACAAGAGATCCTCGCCCTGCTGCGTCAGGATCCCATGATTGCCCAGCAGGAGCTGGCCGATCGCCTTGGCATCAGCCGCTCCGCGCTGGCCAGCCACATCTCAAGCCTGATCCGGCAGGGATATGTGCAAGGCAGAGGTTATGTACTGCGAGAAGGCCCTTACGTGGTGGTGATCGGCGGTGCCAATATGGATATTTGCGGCACCAGCCACGACAACCTGCTGCTTGGCGACTCCAACCCTGGCAAGGTGCGCACCTCGGCCGGTGGTGTCGGCCGCAATATCGCCGAGAATCTGGCTCGGCTCGGCAGCGATACCCGGCTGCTGACTGCAGTCGGCAACGACCAGTATGGTCATCATCTGCTGGAGGTAAGCCAGCGGGCCGGCGTCGATGTGCGCCAGACCCTGGTGCTCGATGGCCACACTACCTCTTGCTACCTCAGCCTGCATGATGGTAGCGGCGAAATGAGCTGCGCCATCAATGACATGGCCATCATAGAGCAGCTCACCCCTGCCCGCCTGACCCCCCTCGCAGGCTTTCTCGGCGGTGCCCGGCTTTGGGTGCTCGACACCAATCTGGCCATCCACACTCTCGACTGGCTGTTCGAGCGACAGGGGGAGCACGCCATCTTTGTCGATACCGTTTCGGTGGCCAAGGTGGAGAAGATCCGCCCCTGGCTCGGCAAGATCCACACCCTCAAACCCAATCGAAGCGAAGCCGAGCAGCTGTGCGGCATGACCATCGCCGGGCCCGAAACCTGGCCCATGGTGGCCGCCTGGTTCCACCGCGCCGGGGTCAAGCGACTGTTCCTCAGTCTGGGTGAACAGGGGATCTTCTACAGCGATGGCGAGCAGCAGGGCCACCTGCCGGTGCTGGGCAGTCCGGTACTCAACGTCACCGGCGGCGGGGATGCCTTTATGGCTGGTCTCGCCCACGCCTGGCTGCAACAGCTCGACATTGCCCAAACCACCCGCTTTGCCCTGGGCTGCGCCGCCCTCACCGTCAATTGTTCCGATACCGTTTTTTCCGGTCTGAGCAAGACCGCCGTTGACCGCATACTGGAGGAGTACTCATGCTGAACGCTTACCTCGATATCCAACCGGAAGTTGCTGCCGCGCTGGCCGCCGGCAAACCGGTCGTCGCCCTCGAATCCACTATCATCTCCCACGGCATGCCCTATCCGCAGAACGTGGAGACGGCCCGTCAGGTGGAGCAGGTGGTGCGCGATAACGGCGCCATTCCGGCCACCATCGCCATCCTCGACGGCCGCCTCAAGGTGGGTCTCGATGCGGGTGCACTGGAAGCGCTCGGCCGGGCAGGCCACAGCGTGACCAAGTGCAGCCGCCGCGACATTCCGTTCGTACTGGCGCGCAAGGGGATGGGTGCCACCACGGTCGCCTCCACCATGATCATTGCCACCATGGCCGGGATCCGGGTCTTTGCCACCGGTGGTATTGGCGGGGTGCATCGCGGCGCGCAGGAGACCTTCGATATATCGGCCGATCTACAGGAGTTGGCACAAACGCCAGTGGCCGTAGTCTGTGCGGGGGCCAAATCAATTCTCGATATCGGGCTGACTCTGGAGTATCTGGAGACCCAGGGCGTGCCGGTGATCGGCTATCAAACCGAGGAGCTGCCAGCCTTCTACACCCGCGAGAGCGGCTTCAAGGTCGATTATCGCCTCGATACCCCGGCAGCCATCGCAGAGGCGCTGCGCCTCAAGTGGGAGCTGGGACTGGCGGGCGGCGCCGTGGTGGCCAACCCCATCCCGACCGCACACGCCATGCCAAAAGCCGATATCGACGCAGCCATTGCCCAAGCGCTGCGTGAAGCGGATGAGCAGGGGATCAAGGGCAAGGCGTCTACCCCCTTCCTGCTGGCCCGCGTCTGCGAGCTGACCGGCGGCAACTCACTCGCCGCCAACATCCAGCTGGTACTGAACAACGCGGCCCTCGGTGCACGCATTGCCGCCAGCCTCTGATAGCTCGCCGATACCTCTCCATGTAAAAGAGGGCCTCGCGGCCCTCTTTGTTATTTTTGCTATCGACTGCGCTATTGCAACGCTGTGTTATTGCAGCACCACGCGCCCATTGAGGGGCTGCACCGGCCGGTTGTTGGGGTGGTGCATCACCGCCTTGAAGGTGTCGATCTGGGCCTGACTGACCTCGACTGGCTGCTTCATCACCAGCCAGCGCACTCCTTCCGAGCAAGGAGGCGTAGTAAGGGAACCGCTGAAGCGATAGTAGTCACGATTCTCGGGCAGCAGTTGCTCAGCAGAGAGCGGCGCATTGAGGGCCTGGGTCTCCCCCACCTTGGCAGGTAGTTCACCCCAGGCAGCCGCCAGCGCCGGATTGGCCTTGCCAGCCTCGAACATCACCGCCACCACGGCGATCTCTCCCTTGTCACTGACGTGCACCAGATGCCCTTCCAGCGGATAGGATTTGCCCTCGATGAGATTTTCACTCGGGGCGTGGAAGTGGAACTGCTTGAGCTCAAACGTGGTGCCATCGAGTTGCAAGGTGCTGCCCGGGGTATAACCGACCTGCACGGTATGACCGTTATTGACCACGGTCTTGCCACCCGCCTGATAGTGGAGTACCAGCGGGGCCAGTTTGGCCTCGACCAATCCGCTCAGGTCAACCGGCGACTGATTGCTGCCCGCACACTGGCCAAACTCAGGGGTCAGCTTGGCCCAGTGGGCAGGCCCCGCCTCACCGCTATATTCCCAATGGGGGGTGGCAGCAAACACGACAGGGCACAGCAACAGGGAGCAGGCCAACAGAGACTTTCTCATCATACATCCTTATCTTGATTGAAAAGCACGACCATCCCCTCCCCCGGATAGCGGGGCATGCAGAGATGGCATATCTGATACGCGGAATACAGAGCATCGGAGCGACTTTCTAATGGTAACGAGCACGGGTTGGTCAATCGGTTTGACCGCGGCTCAATACAGAGTCGTTTGGCAAGTATATGGTGAGGGATCGGCAGATACAGTGAAAGAGGGGGAAATTAATCAGCCAGCTATCCACTCATCGTCTGGCAGGCGCGGGGCAAGGTTCAGGGTGTCACGCTTTCATAACAACTATCCATCACAACTATCCATCACAACTATCCATCACAACTATCGCGGGAGTCCGGGCTCCCGCGATAGTTGCCGATAACGGCAATTAACGGTCGCGATTCAACGCGATCAGGCGCTCAAGAATCGCTTCACCATCGGCACGCAAACCGTTGTGCTCATATTCATTGGTGATCCAGGCGCGACTGTTGCCAAGGCCATGCAGAGTTTCGCGACTGTAGTCAAACTCCACATACATATCCTCGGCATAAACGGCGCATGCCACCGGCACCTTGTTGCGGGCCAGCTGGGCTGGGTCATAGAGCGCCCCCCAGTCCGCCTTGTTGGCCAGCAGATGAGCCGCCTCTTTCAGGGGCAGCAACTCGCGGAACTGCTCGAACATCCAGGGGTAAACCATCTCGCCGGTGAAGGCGAAATCCTTGCCGGGCGCCCAGTTCACCGCAGGAAACTCCCCTCTGACCCGCTCCGCCGCCCAGCGAGTCGCCTCCCCTTCGGCGTAGATAGCCTCGTGCAGGATGGCAAACAGCGGGTTGGTATTGAATGGCTGCATGCTCTGCACCTGATAGAGAAAGGCCGGGCTCAGCTTGTCGCCGATAAAGGCCTCTTCCAGCAGGTAATAAAGCTCCACGAAGGCACCCGTGGCACCAAGATCCAGCCCTTGCTGCTGGAACTGCTCCACCGTCAGGCGCTGGCCGTTGGGCAGTCGCACATCATGCTGGTGCAGATGGTTGGCCAGCCGGTTGGCAATCCCCTGAGCGTGGGGGAAGCGGGCGAAGAAGGCTCGGTTCTTGTCAGCCACCCGCTGGTAGGTGGCACGGTAAACCTCCTCGGCGCTGCGGCCAATCGGTGCGATACCGCCGGTGATATAGACCTCCCGCAGGCTATCGGGGAAGAGCGAGAGATAGGTCAGGCAGCAAAAACCGCCAAAACTTTGCCCCAGCAGGCTCCAGCGATGCTTGGGGCTGAGCTCCTGCCGGATGAACTCGGCATCTTGCACTATGCTGTCGGCGCGAAAATGGCCGAGATACTCCGCCTGCTCGGCCGGGGTCATTTTGGCCAGACTATGCCCGTGGATGGGGCTCGACATCCCGGTGCCACGCTGATCCAGCAGCAGCACTCGGAACTCCTGCAACGCCCGCTTGAGCCAGCCACTGTTGGCCGTCGGGCGCGGCGCGCCGAAACCGGGACCGCCCTGCAAAAAGAGCAGCCAGGGGAGCTTGTCATCGAGTTTGTCTTTGCGGCAGAGGGTGCGGGCAAACAGGGTAATGCTGTCACCATCCGGCTCATCATGATCGAGGGGAACGGTAAAAAAGTGCGGCTCGCAATGAATGCCGTCCAATACATAGCTCAAGGGGCTGCTCATCTGGGATCTCTCCGTCAGGATGGGAACATCATTGATCCCATCATAGCCCCGCCCAGCCACAGGGTCACTCCGGTTTTCCAAAATGTTAACAATGGCTTAAAGGTCGAAACATCACCCGACAAGCCGCTCTTCAACGCTGCTGAATTAATTGTTTTGCAGGGGAGATTGACGCCATGGAGCCATTCAACAAAGATGGCTCGCCTGCACAGGAGTGCAGCCATTCAGGCCGACAAAATGGATAAGGGAATGTGATGAAACCGAAGTGGATCAGGGCCAGAAAAAGAGAGAAGAAGCCATGCCCTGGCAGCATGTTGCAGACCGGAATGCTGCTGTTCAGTGCCACCTGTGGCGCAACGCTCTTTTTGGCAGCATGCAACAGCAACTAGAAATGAAAAAGCCCGCTCGATTGAGCGGGCTTTTCGAATTTGGCTCCTCCTACTGGACTTGAACCAGTGACATACGGATTAACAGTCCGCCGTTCTACCGACTGAACTAAGGAGGAATTGTGGTGCCCAGAGACGGAATCGAACCGCCGACACGGGGATTTTCAATCCCCTGCTCTACCGACTGAGCTATCTGGGCAACGGCGCGCATTAAACCCTTTCCAGCGCAGAGTGTCAACCATGATGGCTCGATAAAAAGTGCGTTCGCTCAACAACTGAACGAAGCAGCCATTTATTATCCACTTCAGTCCTGTTTGCCATACTTGCTGACCTCTGCACGCCCTGCAGGCTGCGCCAATATGATGGAAATTCGAGGTTCAGTGGGTCCGCCGCATTGAGCCGAATCCACTCTGCGAGTATGCTTTGCCGCAATGATACCGCCTGGAGGCAACATGAGTCTGAATATGCAAGAGTGGCGTGATGAGACCACCGAGATCGTCAACGAACTGCTGGCCGATGGCAGCAATCCCGATGCGGATTACGATATCGAGCACCACTTCGCCTGCCAGGATTTCGACCGTCTGGAAAAAGCAGCGGTTGACCTGTTCAAGGCTGGTTTTGAAGTGACCGATGCCGAAGAGATGGAACTGGATGACGGCGCCACCATCTTCTGCTTCGATGCCACCATCGAGTGCAAGCTGAATGTCGAAGCGATCGTCGCCGATATCGCCAATATGCTGCCCATCCTGGAAAAATATGGGGTGGATTACGATGGCTGGGGCACCTACTTCCAGGATTGATCCTGCCTCCATCGTAAAACAACAAGGCCACCTTGCGGTGGCCTTGTTGTTTCTGACGATCTCTCACACCAGATAGCTGGCAGCAAACTCCGCCGGCGGCAGGGGGCGACTGAACAGATAGCCCTGGAGCCGATCACACCCCGCCTCGGTCAACCACAGCTGCTGCTCGGGTGTCTCTACCCCTTCGGCAGTGATGCGGATCCCGAGCTCATGGCCCAATCCGATGACCGAACGCACGATAGCGGTGGTCGCGCTATTGCTGGCCAGCCCCTGAGTGAAGCTGCGATCCAGCTTTAGAGTCGCCACCTGCAAACGCGGCAGATAGGCCAGCGAGCAGTAACCGGTACCAAAGTCGTCGATGGCCAGCTGAAAACCGGCGGCGATCAGGTTGTCGAGGTTGGTCTCAATCTCGTCGGCATTCTCCATCAGTACCCCTTCGGTGATCTCCAGCTCCAGTTGACTGGCCTTGAGACCATGGCGAGCGATGCAGGCTGAGACCCGCTCACAGAGCGCCGGATCACGGAACTGCAGCGGCGAAAGGTTGATGGAGAGCACCATATCCGGCTGCGCAGTTTGCCACTGCGCCAGCTGGGCACAGCCCTGCTCCAACATTAACTGGCCAAGCTGACCGATGATCCCCATCTCTTCCGCCAACGGAATGAATTCGTCGGGGGAGATCATCCCAAGCTCGGGATGGGGCCAGCGACAGAGCAGCTCAGCGCCGTGCAGCCGGTGAGTACGGGTACAGATAATGGGCTGATAGACGGCAACCAGCTGGGCGGACTTGATAGCGAGTGGCAACTGGGCGGCGATCAGCTGACGCCGCTTGAGCCGGGCATGCAGCTCGGGATCAAACAGGGTGCAGTACTGCTGCTGCCGTTTGCCCTGCGCCAGCGCAGCCTCGGCATGACTGAGCAACCGCTCGGCATCGCTTGCCCGCCCCTGGGCCAGCCCCAGAAACACCGGGATCTGGATCCGGTGATCTTCCACCTGATAGTGCTCCATCAACTGCTGCTGCAGATGCTGGCTCCACCCCTGCAATGGCTCGTTGAAGTCGGGCAACAGCAGGCTGAAGTCATCGGCAGCGACCCGACAGAGCAGAGAACGCGGCGGTACCAACTGCTGCAACCGCTTGGCCACCTGGCTGAGCAGGCGGTCGGCAATCCGGATCCCGAAGCGATCGTTGATTTCACGAAAATGGTGCAGATCGACCAGCACCAATGTGGCACTGCGTCCCCCAAGATGGCGGCTGGTCTGCAAGAACCGGGAGAGTTTGAGCAGCCCGGTCAGACTGTCGTAGTGCTGCTCCTGCTGCAACTGCGCCTGAGTGGTGCGCAGACCGGTGATGTCACGCCCCAGCGTCAGGATCCCGAGAGAGTGACCATCACCATCGGGGACATCTACCCGGGTGATCTCCATGTGTCGCCCCTGCCCGCTGGCATCCAGCAGACAACACTCGCCATGACCCATCCCCTGCGGCGCCGCCAACCGGAACGGCAGCTGCTGACCCAGCACCTCATCCGCCCCTTGGCCGATAAAGTCGAGAAACGCCTGATTGCACTCCAGCAACACCCCGTTGTGATCATCAAAGCGGATCAGGTCAGGAATGGCATCGAGCAGAAAACGCTGCAACAACTGCTGCTGTTTGACGGTCTGTTCCAGGCTCTTGCGCTGGGCAATCTCGTTAACCACCCCGAATACTGCGCACGCTTCCCCCTGCGGGGTGTAAAGAGGCACCTTGTGCACCTCCATCCAGCAGGTATCACCACCCCGGTTGCAATGGAGCTGCTGATACAGCATCGGCACGCCTCCGGCAAGCAGCTGCTCATCCTCACTGCGAAAGAGATCGCCCCAGGGCATCTCTGCATCTGTCTTGCCGACAACCTCGGCAGGCGACTCCAGCTTGGCTTCACGGGCGAACTCACGATTGGCGAACAGGTAACGCCCATGACTATCTCGACAGAAGATACTCATTGGCAATTGGTCGATGATCTGCTGCAGCAGATCCGGGGTGAGCATGTTGGTCACAGGGGCGCTTATGGAGGAATTTCGAGCAAATCTATGATAGCAAACCAATTTTGTAAAGCACCCCGATCACCTCCCCATAACACCGAACGCTGGATGGTTGCTGACAGAGATTGTCGCTCCGGCGATAATAGGCGCCGGTTGGCCAATGGCCTGGTGATATGGACGAGAGAAACAAGATGAAAAAGATTATGGGGAGCGCATTGGCGCTGCTGCTGGTTGGTTGTGCTGGTGACAATAACGGCGGTGAGGAGTATCGCTACAACCCGCCAATTGCCAAGGCAACCAACAATACTCAGGAAATGGCGATCCCGGTGGATCTGGTGTGGGCTCGCGCCGAGAAGTGGTTCACCGATCACGGCCTCACCATCGAAAACAGCCAGCGTGGCTCCGGCCTGATGACCGCCAACGTCAACCAGTCAGCCGACGGGCTGGAGTGGCTGGACTGCGGCACCATGGGATCCAAAGTTGCACTGGGCAACCCGAACCTGCAGATCAACCTGATCATCACCCAGAGCGGTAACAGCAGCGTGGCCACCGTCAACGTCAAGGGCAACACCGAGCTGTTCTTCGTTGAATCCTCAGGCGAGCGCGTACCGGCCCCGTCCATCAAGCCGGTCTGCGTCTCCCGCGGTACCCTAGAGCAGAGCCTGTTCGCCACCCTCGGCAACTGATTTCGCTTCCCTGCAAAGATAAAAAAAGCGGCAGATTGCTCTGCCGCTTTTGCCCAGCCCGCTTGGCTGTTACTTGTTGATATCCAACATGTTGTTTTGCAACATGAAGTCGATCACCTGGTTGGCAGTCGTCCCTGAACCGCCCGTCAGAGTGTCGAAGGTGTGGTTCATCAGCACTATCTCCTGGGTCACCGGCGCGGCACTGCTCTCCTTGACTTGCAGATGCACCCCTTCGCTGTCCTGGAACACCGAGAGCAGGCTCTTCAGGGAGCTCTCGCTCTTGCTGCCATCGCTGTCGAGCAAGTCGCTCAGATCCAGCTTGTCCCCTTCCGACTTGCTGAAATCGACGATGTAGTCCTTGGCCACCTTGCCAGCCTCGGTATCCCCCTTCAGCCAGGTGAAGGTATCGGCACCTGCATCCCCCATGAGGATGTCGTTTCCGGCCCCCCCGATCAGGATGTCGTTGCCCAGTCCGCCGCTCAATATGTCGTTGCCGGTACCGCCATAGAGGGTGTCGTTGCCACTGCCACCATAGAGGCGATCGTTGCCGCTCTCCCCATAGAGGGTGTCGTTGCCGCTACCACCGAACAGGGTGTCGTTGCCGGCACCGCCGTACAGGAAGTCATCTCCCCCCTGACCGAACAGGATGTCATTGCCATCACCGCCGAGGAGGGTGTCACCCTTGTCATTGGTCGACGACTGATCGAACTCGCTGGCATGATCCGTGATGTAGGCGTGCACCTGGGCATCGGTCACCGACCCTGCCCCCAGCTTGCCGCTCACATACTGCTTGATGGCCGCATACCCTTCCCCGCTGATGCCGGTGAAGCGTACCGCGTCGCCAAACAGGATGTCGTCGCCGGCACCGCCATCGATCCGGTCACTGCCCGGCTTGTTGTTGACGGAGCTACCCAAGATGGTGTTGGCCAAGTCGCTAGCATTGACGCCGGTCATGATGACACCGTCAGAGTCGTAGGACTTGAGATCGTTATAGGAAATGTTATTACCCAATCCGATCGCCTCGACGGTCACCCCTTTTGCGGTCAACAGCTGGTAACCCAACAAGGCGTCGGCCCGAACCTCATCGGTGCTGTTTCGCCCATCCCCACCCAGCAACTGGATCTGGTTCTGGCCGTTGCTGCCCTTGACGATGACCCCCACAGTGGTCGTGAACCAGCCACCCCACCCTTCGGACCACTTGATCACTTCCCCTTTGCTGTTGACCACTTCGACACCGCGGTAGGTCACGGTATTGCCGAGCACATAGTTGCCGAGGTTCAAAGAGGTGCTGTTGAGATACTCGTCACTGCTATAAGCCCAATCGATGACCTTCACATCACTGAGCCTGGTGGTAGTGCCGAGGTCATAGAAGGTCGGCTTGCCATCGGTGATGAAGTAGGCCAGGTTCTTCGCATCCACATTGCTGGTCGCCGTGCTGCCGGCAAACCAGTTCGCCGCCTTGCTGAATGCGGCCTCGTAGTTGGTGCCGCCATCGGCAGACATCCCCTTGAGGGCATCGAGCAGGGTCTTCAATGCGCCGCTATCGGCCAGATTGACACTGACGCTGCCGCGGGTCGTGGTATCGAAATCCACGAGCAAGAGATTGACAGTACCCGCATTGTCGGTGCCCGCACTGGTCTTGAGGCTGGTAAAGACCTGCTCCAGCTGGGTGCGGATCGTCTCCATCGCCTCGTCACCTATACTGCCGGAACTGTCGACGATGAAGGCAATGTTGTAGTTCTGACCCGACAGCACCACGCTGCCATCCAGATCCCCCACCACTATGTTGTGCTCGCTGCCATAGGTCTGGTCCTGGTTGCCCGGCTCCCCTTCGGTGGCATTGAAGTAGCTCAGACGGATACTGTCTTCGTCGCTGGCGGTGTTTGACGACTCCGAATACAACTCGCGTGTGATCGCCTCCACCTTGAGATCCACCCGACCGGCGCTGCTGCCCAGCACTCGCAGCGTCAGTCCGCTCAACTTCACATCCAGCGCGATCTCACTCCACAGACCGCTGTTGGCGGTGAGGGTAAGCTTGCCATCAACCCCGACGGTTCCCAGCAATTGGCTACCGCTGTAGAGTGCAGCACCCTTCGGCATCCCGCTCAGTACCAGGCTGTCGAGCACTTCGCTGCCATCCCGATCGCTCAGGGAGGCGCTCACCTCCAGCGGGTAGTCGACCACCACCGGCTGCACCAGGGTCAGCACGCCCGTATCCTGATTGATCTGGTAGACACCGTCGGCGAACTGGACATACTCCACGTCGTGCAGCGCCTTGGTGATACCGACCCCCTTCTCCGTGACCGAGAAGTTGAACCAGCGATCATTGATCGAGTATCCGCTGCCCTTTGTGATGGCGTAGTCGGCACGGTTGCCGGACAGTACAGCGATATCTTTATCACCAGCACCGCCATAGAGAGTATCGCCACCCAACCCAGCGACCAGAATGTCATTTCCAACGCCGCCGTCGAGGGTATCGCCCGACACTGAGTTGCCACCGACCAGCACGTCATTGCCGTTGCCACCGACGAAGTGGTCGCCGCCCCCCTTCTGGCTCACGATGTAGTCGTTGCCATCACCGCCCACCACGGAGTCCTTACTAGAAGTGCTATCGGTCAGAGTATTAGTGATCCCCAGGGCCCCCTTGTCGAAGCTGCCGGACTGGAACTGGCCCGTGGTGATCCCCGCGCTCGGGAAGCTCTGGCTGTAAGACGGCATGCCATTCCCCATCAGGGTGACGTTGACCGTGGGCTTATCGGCCACCGCCGCCACATCGATCACCAGCTTGCTGCCGTTGCTGAGGTTGGCACCGTCGCTTATCTGATAGCCGATGCTGGCATAGTCGCCCTTCATGTTGCCGACCACGGCGCCGTTGCCGTTGGCGGCATGGGTGCTCGATTCGTTCAGACCTGGCACGAAGCGCAGATGGCCTGCGTTCACCTCGGCATAGGAGATGAGGGATCCGGTTTGCACCGCGACCCACTGCCCAGCCGCATTGAGGTATTCGAGGGTACCGTTCAGCGGCAGGGTGTTGATCTGCACCCCGAGATCGGTCGCGTCCTGATCGTCGCTGGCACCGAACTGGGCCCAGGTGAGGACCTGGGGCTGATCTTCGGCACCGGTGCTGTGGCCGCCAACCGCCGTCGGCGCCCGATCGTTGTCCACTATGGTACCGGTCCCGCTCTGACCACCGATGGTCACCGAGAGGGTCTCGTTCGTCTCGACCAGACGATCATTCACCGTCGGGATGGTCACCGTGAAGTCTGTCACGCCCGCCGGTACCGTGATCTTGCCGGTGGTGCTGTTGTAGGTCACGCCGTTGCTGAACTGGGCATTGCCCCAGTCCTGGTTGGAGGCGGGGTTGTTGCCCGATCCGCGAATGGCGAAATCGTATTCGGTCGCTTCCTGGGTCGCATCGGACAAGGTGACCTTGTGCAACAGGTTGCCCCCTTCAGTCACGCTCTCGCTGGAGACACCCTGAACCAGCGGCGTGAAGAGAGGCTTGGTGGCAAAGGAGCCAATGCTGGCGTCACCGTCACCATCCACCACCCGGATCTGGAAGTCGATGTCACCATCACCCAGGGGTTTGGACATGCGCTGGTACTGGAAGAACTCCCACTTGCCGGTGGCCGGGGTGAACTCCAACCTGAACACCAAAGTGCCGTCACTGGCTTCGCCATACAGGGTATTGGGTAGACCTGCTTTGCTGGAAATTGAGATCTCTTTACCAGTAGCTGTCATCAAACCAACTTCATTGGATCCCAAAAGCGCTATATGCCCCTTGCCATCAGCACCCCATTGCGGTGCAACCGTACCCGAACCATAGGCAATTGCCTGCGGCGTATCAGCCCCCAGAAACTCGATAGACTTGACGGTAAAGTCGCTGTTGTCTTTGGTATTGATGTTGCCGTTATTGGTCGCCTTGATCACCATGGTATCGAAGCCACCCTGCTGCACCTGGAAGTTCTGGTTGAACTCTCCGCCCGCTGCATCCGATCTGAACGGTAGTGTGGAGACTAATACCTTGTCGCGGTAAAACTCTACCACTCCACTTTCCAACTCTTTGCCAAACATCTGGCTGAACTTGATATTGGCGCCATAGGCCACGGTCCCCGGATCGAGCTTGACGATCAGCTCCTCGGATGCAGACTTTCCATTCCCAAAGAGACGGAAATCCACTTCATTGGCGAGGTTGTGGTACGGACTATCACCACTGGCAACACCAAGCCCTGCCGTTGAAGCATTGACATCTGCAGCAATAAGAGTTGAATCGGTCGCCGACTTGAACCCTTTGGCGGTGATCTTGAACCCGTCCAGATCAAGCTCTCTCTGATTTGCCGTTGCCGAGTGTTGGGTCAGATCAAACAGACCAGTCAATACCTTGGGAATGTCTGTTTTGGCAACGGAGACCGCATCAGCATTCCGGGCAATCGGGGCGTCATCTTCGACAGTAATCGTCAAAGACTCAGTCACAGACTGAGCCCCATCAGAAACAGACACATTTATCTTGAGATCGAGGGTGTCTTCCTGGGTGGTATTAGCATGATCCAACGGCTGCTTCAGGGTCACTTCATAACCCCAGTCACCTTTGCTACTACCAACTGGCGCTGTCAGCTTAACCTCAAGAACAACGTTGTCCTTGCTACCGGCGTAGCCAATCAACGTTTTGCTGTCAGCATCCCAACTCCACTCGACCTTAACACCACCAGAATAAACAGGTTTAACACCATTATCGGTTGGCCATCCCAGTGAAACAGTCAAGTTGTTGCTGTCAATATCACCGACGGTAATCACTCCCTTGGCAACGACCTCATCAGTAGTATCTTTGCCACCTTCATCATCTTTCAACCCACCAAGGAGACCTTCTTCGGAGACGACAACATCGTTGGAGATGTTCAGCGTCGGCTTGTCATCGGTGCCGTGGATGGTGATGGTCACCGTGGTGCTGGTCACCCCGTCCGCATTGAGCACGGTGAAGGTGTCGGTCAGGCTTTGGGTCTGACTGAGCTGCTGGATCGCCACCTGGCCGTTGTCGGCGGTGTACACCCAGTTGCCATTCACATCCAG
>NZ_JBFOCL010000016.1:0-84804 GCF_040907785.1 Aeromonas sp. s8 | reverse complement strand
GTGGAGCGGCCCTGAATGCCATAACGCACCTGAGCCTGTTTGTAGGTGAGCTCGCCTTTTTCAATCTGCTCGACCAGCGCCAGTTTAAAAGTCAGCGAGTAATCGCGCTGTGTCCGTTTCACACCTTGTCCCATCGGGTTCTCCATTTATTGGGGGGAAAGGTGTAAACCATATTCAGGACGGGACAATATTTCTGAAAAGGCCTTGTGATAAGGCCTTTTTTATATTGTACGGATGGCGGAGTAAACATCGCGGCAAGCCAATAAAAGAGGATATAGGCTTCATTTTCTATTTCTGTTTGTTGACTGTGGTTTTATCCAGTGGTACAAGTGGAGCTGGCTTAAAATGTTGATAATACACTGATAAATCAGGCGCTGGTTATTAAAAGTTGACTTTTAAATGATTTTTTGGTCGGGCGGAGTTAGATGAAAGGCGTTACTAACACATGAATGTAGCCTTCCATCTAATTACTGTTAAATATACTAAGGAAGTTATGGCAGAGAACTCGCAAATCGCAATATACATATCTCTCGGAAGCTTAGCAGTTTCTTCTCTTAGCTTTCTTTTCGCCGTTAGGCAGTCAACAGTAAATAAAAATAATGAACGGCTGCGTGCATATGACAAGGTGTACCATGACGCATCTGATTTACTCTTGTTCCATTATAAAAATGCGATAGAGAAGCCATTTTCATCTGAAGATAAAGATTTAGAACGTGCGGTAAATGAATATGCTAATGCTCATTGGTTAGAACAAACCTACGGTTTTAATATCTATATCCCGAGTTCACTAGAAACCGATGATGAACGGCGAGAGTTCAATGAAAAAGTCAGGGAGGCATATCATACATTTGAAAGAGAAAAACAAAACAGCTCATTTGAGGAGTTTTTAAACTACCAATCGCCGGTCTTCCATCTAGATGATGAAGAGTTTTCCAGCCGGTTTAAACGCTTGCTTAATCATGTTACAGAGAACCTTTCTCTTTTTAGTCCAGTAATCGTTGAAAACTGGGAGAAAATGAGGCTACTTTCCCCAGAAAAAGTAAAAAATGAATACTTATCCTTGAAGCGAGTTAATGATCAAGCTTGTGAGGTAATAGAAGAGCCTGTTGAAGATCCCTATCTTAGGATTCTGCTCTGCATTAGGCATGAACATAGGCAGCTCAATATGCCACTAAGTGAAAAGTGGTCAGAGCTTTGGTTTAATATATGTTCAATTAGGTATCGGTTTAGCCGTGTATCTAAAAAGTTTCGCTTGAGCCGGTAGGAGTATTCGGACGCTCGCGGAGACACTCGCCGCTAATATGGCAAGTACGTCCCGATTGTTGACTTTGGCTACCAGTTTGAGAGTGAGTTTTTGGAGAGACAGCAAGATGGAAGGATTTTGGCGAGTTAAAGATATATATTACAACAGACAGCGAAAACTGATAATGGTGAGGTTTGTTAGAATAAATTAGGATGGAATGTGTCACTGATATTTTTGTAATATCTGTTACAGATAAGTAGGAATTTATGAACGTAGTAAATATTGATAGAAAATATTTGGAAAGTAAAGAAATTACAATGACTGCTCGTTTGAAGTCTCTGCAAGATAAAGCTCTTATGCGATTCGAAGAAATCACGGGCAGAAACTCTATCCACTCGTTCCATGCAATGATGGGTTCAAATAATAATACTTATGTAGATAGTGTTAATAGTGTTTTTTTAGATCCTAATGACTTTATATCTCGTTGGCTAGAAGGACTTACTGAAAAGGTAAAACAACGAGCGAAAGAAAAAACATTAAAACCTCGAGTAAACTTTGGAGTGAACAGAGAGTATTTCCTGATGCACGCACTTCAAGATACAATTCTTAGAGAGTACTTATTTTTATTCTTAGCTAGGAATTTCTATCGAAACTTCAAAGAAAGAATACGCAGTAAGCCTGATGAATCATTGTGGTCTATATGGTTTGGAGGCGGAAACCTAGTCTGGGGGCTACTCATTTCACCTGAAATGCGAAATGATGATTGGGCGATAGATAAGTCTGAGATTAGACGTTCTGATTTTAATTTTTGGACGATTCGGCATGTTATGAAAACTGGGTTAATTGATCCCGAATCAAAAGAACCGATTAAGTTTAATAAACCGGACGATTTTATCCAATTTTATAGAAGTGTTCTAAAACGAGTTTCAAATTCTCTGTATGAAAAAGCAATTGCAGAACGCTATATTGAATATTTAAAGAAGTCATTGGCGCCATATGAGGAGCCTTTTTTAATTCCTGAGCTAAGGTATGCAGGAAAAGAGTCCAAACATAAATATAGATTGGACTATACAATATTAAATCCATATACAATGGAGTTAGTGGGGTTTGAAATAAGTCCAGCTTCAACCCATATGTCAGTTCCAAAAATTAGAGATGTTAAAAAAGTCGATATGAATAGAGATTTATCTGAGCAATGGAAAAAGGAGATGGATAAGAGAAATGATTATTTTTCAAAGTTTGGAATTACAACGATAACTTTTACAGATGAAGACTTGAAAGACATAGATGCATGTTTTGATATAATTGCGAAATATTTATCGGCGAGAGGTATGCCTAAAAACTCATTGATAGGGTCATTAGATAAAGTAAACGACTTGTTTGGTGAACTTTCGTTATAACAAGTTCCTTGTAATGGACGGTCATATGTGGTGTTTCTAGTATCATTGAATCGTTAAGCTATGTGGTAATATGTTTCTACTTCAAAAATAATGGCCGATTTTCAGTCTCTTCCCAATTTGGTATTTGGCAAGTTTTTATCTGTAGTTCGAACTTTATTAAAAAATATAAGCTATCGATCAAATACGAAACCATCTTGAACACTGTATGCTATAGCCGCCACAAAAAAATCAGGGAGCCATGGCTCCCTAATCGCAACACACGGGGTGATTCACTAGCCGATGGCTGGCGTTTGTTGCCAGTTGGCTTGCTGCAGGCGTCCTTGGTTACGGCGCTGATAGCGCCAGGCCAGTAGTAGTGGCATACCGAGCAGCAGCTGGGCGGCCAGCGGGATCTCCTCGATGGGGGCGGCCAGTGCACCTTCCGGAATAATGCCCCCCTCAATTTCGGCCGCCAGTTTGAGCTCCAGCGCATTGCCAAAGTCGGCGAAGGTGGTGGCATTGATGACAAATGCATCCTGACCGCCCGCCACGTTCTCCACATACCACTCTTGCAACACCCCATCGGCGTAGTCCTGACCTATGGTGATGCCGTTGATGGTATCGATGCCGGAGGCGAGCAGTTGATCCCGCACGGTGGCGGTATCCAGCCCTGCGTTCTGGATCCCGTCACCCGACACATCCATCACCTGGCGGGCGGCGGTGAAGTCGTTGGTATCAAATTGCAAGCCACCAAAGGCCATGGCCGAACCGGGGGCCGTCATCCCCGCATAGGGGCGTACCAGGGCATCCAGGGTGGCGGCGAAGTTGTTGATGGAGGTCATGTCGTAGAGGTGGAACCAGTCGGTCATCACGCTCTGCTGGGTCGAGCCGCTCCACATGATCATCTGCACGGCGATGGAGCCCAGCTTACCGCCGCTGGTGTCGAGGATGGCGCTTTGTACCTCCTGACTGTAAAAGGCGTCCACATACCCCTGTAACTGCAAATTGAATTCCGATGAACTGACGCTGCCCGACACATCCATCAGCAGTTGCAGTTCGGTATCGACTTCGGTCAAGGCGTATGCGGGGGAGGTTACAAACAACATCCCCAGCAGCCCTGCCAACGGTTTGAGTTTCATTGCTCACTCCTTCTCCCTGGCGCTAGTGCCAGCAGGGGGAATGAATAAAGCGTGCCAGCTTTGGCGAATCCTCTGACTTGGCTTGATCCGGGTGAGGTCGGGCAGGCATGGAACTTGCGACAGCGGTCAAAAGCGCTGATAACCGGCAGGAGTTGCGATGGAGATCCGTCCCTGGCAGTGGGCACCCAACTGGCTGCTACTTGGTTTGGCCAATCAGTGGGGCATGGTGTGGCTCAATATGGGCCACTTCAACCTGCTGGTGGTGTTGCTGATTGCTATCTGGTGGCAAATTGCATTGCGGGTTGCACCGAGCTGGCGCCCGCATCCACTGGCGCTCGCCCTCTTTATCCTGCTGATCCTGATCCCCAGCGCCAGTTGCAAGGCGCTGGCCTGTCTGCTGCTGGTGGCCTCGCTATGGCGCCGTCATCAGAGTGGCGATGAGCGGGCGGTGTTGCAGATTGTGCTCGCCTTTACCGTGGCGGTGTTGTGGGGGCAGCAGGTGTTTGCCCTGCTCTCCGGCCCTGTGCTGGCGCTCGATGCCTGGGGGGTGGGCCAGTGGTTGCAGATGCTTGGCTGGGAGACTCGTCTTGATGGCAATCGCATCGAGCGGTTGGGGGGCCATGCCTTGATTGTGCTTAAGGGGTGCTCCTCGTTTTCTCAACTCTATCTGGTGGTGCTCTCCTGGCTGGTCTCCTGCTGCTGGCTGGCGCCGGAGCGCCCACTCTACCGGCAGTGGCCCATGTTGCTGCTGGTTTGCCTGCTCTATATCGGGGCCAATCAGCTGCGGCTGGTGCTGATGAGCCTGGATCTGCGCTGGTATGGCTGGCTGCATACCGGCTCGCTGGCCCAGCTCTACCAGTGGGCCATCATGTTGTTGGTGATGACCATCCTCTTTCTAAGGGGGCGCCATGATGCATCTATCTAGGGGATATCTGCTGCTGTTGCTGGTGGCGCTGCTCAGTGCTGCCGCCATGGGCTGGCGTTATCAGAACCGGGCCGTTAACGAGGGAGCCAAGCCCATGCTGATGGAGCTGGTCCAGTTGGGATGGCGCTTGCGGGTGGCTACGCCGGTATTGGGCGGCACCTATGTCAGCTATCAGCTGGCCCATCCCCGCTGTGACGGCCTGCTGCAGGCCATGCTGGTGGCGCCGGATCGGGAGGCGATGTCAGTGACGCTGGCGAGTGAAGGGATGAGTCAGGGGGTGATGTTTTTAGGCGAGTTGCACCAGAGCCCGCCGCTGCTCTCGTACCGTCTTACCCAGGGTTGGCGCAAATTGTGGGGGCTGACCCCTTATCCCCTCTATCGGGTGGCCTTGCCGACCACCTGCCTCGGCCTTATTGCGCCGCCGCTGGGGTGACAGACCCCGGTTCACCGTTTGGCAGAATGCGGATCAGCAAGGTATTAGGGGCCAGCATGGGGTCATAGCGGGGTTCCAGCTCAATGGCGCGAGACCCCAGCAAGCGGGTCAGGGCAGTCAGCCGCACGCTCGCTATCCGCGCAC
Source organism: Aeromonas sp. s8 (assembly GCF_040907785.1). Lineage (NCBI taxonomy): Bacteria > Pseudomonadati > Pseudomonadota > Gammaproteobacteria > Aeromonadales > Aeromonadaceae > Aeromonas > Aeromonas sp. s8. The sequence continues at coordinate 79,541 of NZ_JBFOCL010000016.1, read as the reverse complement.
TCTCCAGCATGTCGGTTTGCAGCCCGGGGCCGCTTACCAGCGCAATCCGGGCCGGATCCTTGCGTCCTAAAAACTGATGCAACTGCTGCTCCTGATCCGCTGGCAGTTGTGTCTCCGCTTGCTGGTACTGTAGTTGCAGCTGGGGCTGTTCGGCCATTTGCTGTTCCCGCAACTGGTTGAGGATCGGCAGGGTCTCATTGACCGGCTCCTGACGGGCGCAACCGGTGAGCAGCAGCAGCGGCAGCATCAGGGGCAACAGGCGGCGCAGGGCGCTGTCTTTGGCTGTGGAGCGGGGAGTCTGGTTGGCCATACGCAGTCACTTCAGGAGGATGAGTTGGCACCAGTTTGCAATGTTTTCAATCCCTTGGCCAGTTGTTCAATCTCGCGGCGCCACTGGATCCAGGCGGCAGAGGGCAGTTGCTCTGCCACCTGCCAGCGGGTCGGCAGCTGATCCCGCAGGCGCTCCAGCAGTAGGGCGGCATCCACCTGATAGCGGGCCTCCTGCTCCAGCCAGGCGAGCCAGCGCAGATCCTCGATGGCTTGCTGCAACAGTAACAGATCGTGAGAGAGGCGGTGCGCCTCGCAGGCTTGCGGGCCGAGCAGCATAAAGTCGCTCTCCCGCCCGTCGGTGGGGTCATAAGGCAGGGCGGTGGGCATGCGGCCATGCCACTGCAAATAGCCCTCGGCGCCGCTTTGCCACAGATAGAACCCGGCGGCTCTCGGGGTGCCCAGATTGTAAAACCAGGGGGTGACCTTGTGCCGGCGTACCCGCGCCACATCGGCCTTGTCGGCGCCAAAACCTGCGTTGATCAGGGCAATCTCCACCTCTGCCAACAGACCAACCTGACCCGGGTGGTTGAAGTGGCCCGCACGGATCACCGCCGGATCCCGCCGTTTCATCTCCCGCGCCAGGGTGGTGATGGCGGGCAGGGTGGCGAGATCCGGCTCATCAAACAGGCTCCATGCCAGCGTGGGCAAGCCGCTGGCGGTCAGTGCCTGTTGCCGCGCCTGCCACTGATCAAGCTGGTTGGCAGGGTCTCCCCCCCAGCGTTTGAGCGGGGTATAGGCCAGCAGGGGCGGCACAAAGCCGAGCCCGGCCGCCTCTCCCATGACCTCCCGCATCCCCGCTTCATCCTGTGGCAGGGCGGGCGAGAGGCCGCTGATCCCGAGTTTGGCGAGCCGCGCCAGATCGCAGCGACTGGCCGCGGCGATCTGCTCTTTTAACGCCTCGGGGTTGGGGCTCAGCCAGTTGAGATAGGGGGGCGCTTCGACATAGATGCCGACCGGCTTGCTGGCCGCGGGCAGAGTCAGCGGCAGCACCTCGATAGTCAGTGGCAGCTGCACCAGTTGCTGTTGGCTGAGCAGCTGAATATTGCCGAGATAGCGCCCCGCCGGGGCGTCTCTGGGGACGGTCATTTGCAGCACCAGACGGCGGGGCACGTCTGCCAGCAGGGTGAGCCCGGCGATCCCCTCGACCAGCTCCTGATCCGAGGGGGCCAGCAGGGTGCCACTCGCCTGCGGGCGAACCAGATGCCACTTGCCGTAATAGGGGGTCAGCGCCAGCGGCGATCCTGCCTGCTCGGGGGGCTGGATCACCAGCAAGGGGGCCGGATCGTCGGTGGCGGCGTGGATGGCAAACTCCAGCAACAGCTGGCTGCCACGGGCTGCCAGCACCGGTTGCGCAGCCTGCTGCAACGCATCGGCCGCAGATAGCGGGGCGATCTGCAGGGTTGGGGCGGCATCCGTAATCGGCGTGAGGCTCAGTTGCTGCGAAGCTGGGGCTGGGGTTGGGGAATAGGGGGCCAGAGTCCACTTTTCCAAAAACAGCTGGCGCTGCTTGGTCAGCACGATTGCGGTAGCGTCGGCCAATACGGCGAGATCTTTCCCACTATTCGGGAGCGCCTCTTTGCTGGTGGGGGCCGGATAGGGGGCAAGCAGCAGCCCTGCCAGGTATTTGGCATCCGGTGAGTGGCCCACCAATGTGATAGTGAGCGGGCCGCCTGGGTGGTTCAGGGTGACATGAACGGGGCCCCCCTGTCGTGCCCCGAACAGTTGCCAGGGATCCGGATTTGGCAGTGCCTCGCGGGATTGTCCCGCCAGATAGCGCTGCGTTAGCCATGCCTGCGGTTGCCACTGCTCGGCCCAGATGGGCTCGCCATTGACCAGCACGCTGCGCTCGAAGGGGTGGGGCAGGTACTCCCATTCACCGGGGTCATCGAGCCAGAGGGTGAGCTGGTAGCGCCCTTTGGCCAGGTCCAGTCGCACTCCGTCGAGATTGCGCAGCCCATCGCGCACAAGGGCATCGCCGGAGGGGCGCAAGATGGGGGTGGGATGGCCAATCAGCCGGGGATCCCCCGGGCTCAGGGCTTCAAAGCCGGTAAATCGGGGCGCGGCGGCCGCCCCCAGATCCAGCGCAATGGTGCCCTCAGGCAGAGTCAGACCGGGCTCCCAGTACCAGCGGTGAATGGTCAGCGAGGGGGCGTTATCGGCCATAAAGAGATAGAGCTTGGTGAGTTTGTCCAGCGCCAGCGCTCTGGGCTGGCTGGTGCGCCACTCGCTCAAGGCAAAGCGCTGGGTGAAGGGGCCGGGTGCGACAATCCGCTCCAGATTGACCCGGCTGCGGTAGTTGACCGAGGCGTTATCGTCGATACGCAGGATCAGGGTTTGCGGGCGAGCGCTGGGATTATGGCCCTCGATCACCAGTTCAACATCGCTGCCTATTGGCCAGCTGTGGGTGCTCAGATCGAGCCGCTGGGGTGTCTGGTTGCCTGTCAGGGGCAGCGGGGTCTGCCCCTCCAGCCGGGTGGCGGCCATTGCTGCATGGCAGCAGAGCAGGATAACCAGCCAAAGCCCTCTGCTCATCCGGCCAGCCCCTTCAACCAGTTGTTCAGCTCGGCAGCCTTGTGATCCCAGCTTTGCAGGGCCACCTGCTGCTGGCGCGTGTGGCGCCCTTCGCTGCGGGTCAGCCCCTCCCAGCCACTCTCCTGAAACCAGCCCGGATTGGATTGATCAAAGGCGGCCCGATTGATGGCCTGGGCCAGGCTCTCCCCATCGTGGGGGAGCTGGATCTGATCCCGATAGCCATCGAGAGCCGGAAAATCGGTGCTGACGATGGGGCGCCCTGCGGCCAGATACTCGCGCAATTTCAATGGATTGCAGGCACGGATCTGGGCGTTGTCGACAAAGGGCAGCAGACTCACCTGCCAGTGCTGGGCATAGGCCGCCAGCGTGTGGTGGGGACGGGGTCCCAGCAGATGGATATTGGGGAGCCCCTTGAGGGGGGAGATATCGGTCTGGACCGGGCCAATCAGCACCAGATCCCAGTGGGGCAGGGCGGCAGCCGTCTCTGCCAGCAGGGGGATATCAATCCAGTCGCTCAGGCTGCCGTAAAATCCGGCAATGGGGCGGCCGGAGGGGAGATCTGCCGGACGCTCTCTGGGGGGCATAAACAGCTCGAGATCCACACCGTGGCTGAGCAGCCGGGTTTTATGGGGGGGAAAGCGGCTGGCCAACGCGGGGCTGGCGGCCAGAATGAGATCCGCTTTTTCCACCAGTCGGGCTTCGCAGTGGGCAATGGCTTGATGATCCACCCCCGCCAGCGCCGAGAAGTCATCGCCGCAGTAGTAGATCACCGCCCGCTCTTCGAGCTTGCCAATCAGATCGACGGCGCTGGGCAGGGAGATCCAGAGCAAGGGGCGATCCAGATCGGGCAACTGGCGCCGGATCTGCGCCGCCAGCCAGTGGCCATTGATCTTGCCCGCCAGCCGACTGCCGGGCAGCGGTAAGGCGAGCGGCGGCAGAACCCGGGGACTGCTGACCTCTGATGGCGCAACCGACTGGCTGCCAGCATGGCGCGCGCCGCGCAGCACCGCCCCCAGTTTGCGGACGATGCGGGTGAGATCATGAAGGGTAAAGCGGGGGCAGCGCATGCCGATGGAGTTGACCCAGAGCACTTGATAATCGGGCAACAGACGCTTGATCAGGTGTTGGGTGCTGGAGGGGTGCTGGCCCCAATCCTCGCCCAGTACCACCAGTTGCGGCAGTGAGTGTGGTTTCATGCAAAGGTCTCCGAAGCGTGTGCGGGGTCGCTGTGATCCTGTGGCTGCAAGGGACGCAGTACGGTGGCCGGGACACCCGCTGCCAGCACACCTGCGGGCAGATCCCGGGTGACGACGCTGCCTGCGGCGACAATGGTGCCGGCGCCTATGGTGACACCGGCCATCACCATCACCCCGGTGCCAAGCCAGACATCCTGCTCCAGCACAATGGCCCCCACCTGTTCATCGCGATCCGGTTTACCAAGAGCGCGGTCGTGGGCGTTGACCGGGTGCCCCGGGTAGCCCGCCAGAAAGGCGCGCCCTGCAATTCTGACGTTATCCCCCAGCACTATCTTGCTGCCCACCGCCAGGGTGGTCTGCCAGCCAATGCCGACATTGCGGCCAATGACCAGCCGTGGTGTCTGGCTCGATGCCCGGCCGCTGATGGTCATGGCGGCGCTGAGACGGCAGTCGGCACCGATCTCGATGGTGACCGGACCGCTGATATAGGGGATGCCGCCATAGAGATAGAGGCGCGGGGCGGGGGCCGTGAGGCGAGATTGAAACAAGGGGGTCCACCAAAGGGTGCGGGTCAGGGTTGCCAGCGCGTTGCTGCCCAGCAAATACAGCCGATAAAGCAACCGATGCAGGGGAGGGATCACGGGGAATGACCAGTTGCGGGCACTTTTGGCCAGACGCCATACCCGGCGGGCCAGTGGCGTCTCTCCCTGTTTGGCCCAGCTTTTCATCCGGTGCAGGTTGATGGTGTTCATGGCGACCTCTCCCTCTGGTGCAGTCCGTTGCTCGCTAAGCAGAAAGCAGGGATCGGGCCAACAGGACGACCCCAGCGTGATCGGGCCAAATGGGGCTAAGAGGTGGGGCAGATTGCACCGGTCGGTGCAATTTGCAGCCAGCGTTGTGCAAAACGCAAATGCCAGTCTCATTCTGGGCTTGTTCAGGCTGGTTAAGCCGCACAGAGGGGCTATCGCTTCAGGGCGGGAGTGAGTGGCGTGGGCTTTGCATTAGCGGTAGCTGACCCGGAGCAGGATGCTTCGGGTGGCTGGGAGGCCCTATGAAACTTGGTGTGAACCAGATTGCCATGCTCTATTACGCCGGCGGCTTGCTCCTGATGAAGGGGATCTCCCTGCTGATGCTGCCGGTGTTGACCCATCAGCTGCTGCCTCGTGAATACGGCCAGCTGGAGGTGCTGCTGACCCTCATCAATCTGGGTTCCCTTATTTTGGGCTTCGGGCTGGTGGATGCCCTCTACCGCTTTGCCGGATTGGCGAAAGATGAGCAGGAGCGCCAGCAGGTGGTGGCCCGCATGTTTGGTCTGGTCTGGTTGATCGCCCTGGCCAGTCTGGTGCTGCTCTGGCTCTTGGCACCTGTGGTGCAAGCCTGGTTGCCGGTTGAAACCCGCCTTGCGGATGTGCGCTGGGTGCTCTGCGCCCTGCCGTTTGAAGGGGTGATCGGCGTGCCGCTGGCATGGCTGCGGATGCGCAATCAGGCGCGGCTCTTTTTCGTGGCGACTGCAGGCAAGGCGGTGATCCAGTCGGTGCTGACCGGCTGGTGGCTCTGGCTCGGTTGGGGAGTAAGCGGGGTGTTAGCCTCCGGCACCCTGACCTGCATCGCTCTGGCGCTGCTGCTGAGCCTCTGGCAGTGGCGAGATAGCGGGATCCGCTTTGACTGGCAGCACTATCGGCCGCTGCTGCGCTATGGATTGCCCCTGGTGGTGAGCGGGCTGGCAGGTTTTGCCCTGAGCGGACTGGATCGCTGGTTGCTGGCCGATGTGGTGGGTGAGGCGCTGCTCGCCTACTACGCGGTGGCGGGCAAGCTGGCGCTGGCAGTGGGACTTCTGCTGCAACCCTTTGCCCTCTGGTGGTATCCCCGCCGTTTCATGCTGCTGCGCGAACCGGATGGACTGCGACTCAATGCTCACTACAGCGTGATGGGGTCGGTACTGGGGTTTGTCACCGCGGGGATTGTCGGGCTCACTGCCCCCTTGCTCATTCGCTGGCTGACCCCGGAGAGCTATCACGGGGCGATTGCCTATATTCCGCTGCTGGTGCTGGGTATGGCGGTGCGCAATGTTTCGGACTTGCTCAATGTCGGCTGCTTTAGCGGCGAGAAGAGCAATGCCCAGATGGTGATCAATCTGGGCTGCAGCGCCCTTGGGGTCGCAGGCTTTCTGCTCGCCATCCCCCCCTTCGGGGTTGCCGGGGTGATCTGGACTCTGCTGCTGGTCTATCTGGTACGGGCGCTGGCCTTTTATCTGGTGAGCCAGCGGTTGCTGCCGCTGCCGTATCGCCTTTCCACCCTCTGGGCCAGTTCGCTTGGGGCGCTGGCGATGGTCTGGCTCGGCCAATGGTGGGCAGGATCATGGCTCGTCTAACGCCAGCCATCTGGGCAAGCGCCATCTGTCTGGTGCTGGCCCTGCTCTGGTGGCGGCTGCCCCATCCCTTGCTGCTACCGGTGCTCGGTCTTGCCATTCCCGCCATCTGGTTTGCCCTGCGCTGGCCCTTCTTGATGGTGCTGGGGTTTGTCACCTTCTCCTTCTTTCGGCTGCATGAGGTGTTCCCCCAGCTCTATCCCCTCAAGATCCCGCTGCTCTTCTCGCTGGCCGCCATCGGCGCGCTGGTCTGGCACATTTTGCTGACCGGCCGGATCAAGCCCTACTGGAGTCCAGCCCTGAGCTGGCTGACGGCCTTCTTTGTGATGGTCTCCATCGGTGTGCTGTTTGCCAGCAACCGGGGTGAGGCGATCGCCACCTGGACCGGCAGCTACAGCAAGATCTATCTGATGACCCTGGCCACCGCCTGGCTGGTACGCACCCCGGGGGATTTTGCGCTGGCGGTGCGTACCTTCGTGGTAGCGGGCTGTCTGGTGGCGCTGGTGGCCCTCTACAACAAGGCGAGCGGGATCGGGCTGGTGGAGGGGACCCGGGTGACCATAGGGCGCGAGCTGGGCTCTGTGCTGGGGGATCCCAACGATCTGGCGCTGGTGCTGCTCTTTCCTGCTGGTTTTTCGCTGAGCTTGCTGCTCAATCAGGGCAATGGGGTGGGGGGGCGTTTACTGGGTGGGCTTGGCTTTGCGCTGACCGCCGCCGCCATTATCGCCACCCAGAGCCGCGGCGGCTTGCTTGGCGTGTGTGCGGTCAGCGGCCTGTTTGCCTGGCAGCGAGTGAAGTCGAAAACCCTGTTGATCTCGATGGGGATGGTCGCGCTGGTAGTGCTCTTTGCCGCTGCCGGGATCAGCGACCGGGCATCTGGCGGCGCCGCCGAGAGTGGGGTCGATGCCTCGGCCATGGGGCGGATCTACGCCTGGCAAGCGGCCTGGGGCATGGCGCTGGGCCATCCGTTGGTGGGGGTGGGCTTGTCCAATTTCTATTACAACTACTTCTTCTACAGCCCCCATTGGGATGGGCTTAATCATGCGGTGCACTCCACCTGGTTCGGGGTGCTGGCTGAAACCGGCTTTGTCGGGTTGGCGCTGTTTATCGGCATGGTGACGGTGGCCCTGCGCAGTTGCTGGCGTTGCCAGCTTGCTGGCATGCCTCCTGCAGTGATCACGGCAATGCAGGGGGTGATGGCCAGCATGGTGGGGTTTGTGATTTCGGGATCCTTCCTGACCCAGGGCTTTACCTGGCCCATCTATCTGGAGTTGGCGCTGGCCGTCGCCGCCATCAAGTACGTGCAGCAGGCGGCCACAGAGGTGAAGGCCACCGCTGAGGAGCATCAGGAGGCAACCCGGTTGCCGGCAGTGCCACCAAAGGGAGCAAGAGGATGAACGCAACCCCTGTTTTGCTGGTTCACTACGGAGAGGACTGGATCCGCGGCAGCGAACGCTGCCTGCTGGATCTGCTGGCCCACCTCGATCGCAGCCGGTTTACGCCGTTGCTCTGGTGCAATAGCCCGACGCTGGCGGCAGAGGCGGCCACCCTCGGGGTCGAAACCATGGTCGAGCCGTTCAGCCTGCTGCTGGGATGGCAGGCGCCCCGCTTTGATCTTGCTGCCCATCGGCGCCTCTCCCGGCAAGCCAGAGAGCTCATCACCGAGCGGCAGATTGGGCTGGTGCATGCCAACAGCGCGGCCCCTTGTCAGTGGCTGGTGGGGGTCTGTCGAGTGTTGCAGGTACCGCTGGTGTGCCACCTCCATGCCCGTTACCAGCCAAGAGACAGATTCAGCCTGCGGGTTCATCAGGCAAGCGTGCTGATCGGGGTGAGCGAGCCGGTGTTGACCGGTTGGCGCCAGGATGGCTGCGCGGCCGATCGGTTGATCCGGGTATCCAACGGGGTGGATGCCGCTCGCCTGAATGGCGGTGCTCACTGGCCGGTCTTCGGCATGCTGGGCTTGCCACCGGGGGATATGATCATCGCAACCGTCGGCTCATTGATCAAACGCAAGGGGATTGATCTGCTGATCCGCTCGCTGGCTGCCCTGATGGCATCGGGGGAGGAAGCCCAGTTGCTGATCATTGGCAGCGGCCCGGAGCGGGAAGCATTGATGGCGTTGGCTGTCGAGCTCGGGGTGGCCGAGCGGGTCCACTTTCTCGGCGAGCGGCCGGACAGCGCGGCTATCTTGCGGGGCGGGGTGGATCTGCTGGTCTCCGGAGCCCGTGAGGAGGTGTTTGGTCTGACGTTGGCGGAGGCGGGCATGTTGGGGCTCCCCGTCAGTGCCTATCGGGTGGGCGGCATCCCCGAAGTGGTGGAGGAGGGGGTGACCGGCTTGCTGGCAACCCCGGGGGATTGGGCCGAGATGGCTGATCACTGGCGGCAATTGAGCAATCCGCAGCGCCGATGTGAAATGGGGCGGGCCGCTCAGTTGCGTGCCGCACAGCTGTTCACGGTGGCGCGCTATGTCGACGGGGTCACGGCGGTGTGGGACGCCGCGCTGGCTGGTCGTTGGCACGCCACGGCCCCCACACCCTTCCGACCACTCATGCATTGGGCGGGGCAACGCCTCCTTGCCAGAGGGCGCAATATGCTGGCGAGTGGGATGGCAAGAGTGGCGCAAAAAGTGCAACTGGGGTTTGGCCGCCGCAAGGTGTCAGAGTAAGGGAGCAGCAAGATGAGCATGCAAACTGAGCCGGTGTTCGGAAAGGTCATCGTTGTGGATCCCATCCCGTTTCGCGGTGGCTCCAAGGTTGCGACCGAAGTGCTGCTCGATGAGTTGGCCAAACGGATGCCCGGGCTCATATGCCATGTGCTGACCCAGGATCCCGACTCCTGGTCCCGTTGTCAGCATCATCCCCTTTGGCTGCCCCACATATTGAAGGGGCGGGAGTCCGGCATCGGTTATCTGCTCAAACAGGGGTGGCAGACCCTGCTCATCCTCTGGCTGATGTTGCGTTTGGGGGAGGTGAAGTGCCTGGTGGCGGCGTCAGGGCCGGGGGTGGATCTCTGCTGTTACTGGGCTGCCCGCTGGTTGCGGTGCCGGGTGGTTCAGCTGATCCATGGCCCTGTGGGGTGCTCGGGGCTCTCTGCCAGAGCCCTGCAGCGGGCGAGTTTTGTCTTTTATCTGGAATCGACACGCAGCTCCCTGGCGGCATTGCTGGCCCGGCTTGGCGAGACCGAGTTCCCGTCACACTGGCAGCCATTTACCAACGGCTTGAGCGAGATTGATTGGCCCAAAGCGACTCTGGGGGGGCCTCGTATTTTGTGGGCGGCCTCGTTGCTGCGCTGGAAGGGGCTGGAGACCATGCTGGCCGCCCATCAACTGATCCCTGACGCTCGCCCCGAGCTGATGGTGTGCTATCTGCAGCCCAAGGGCACGCTGCAACCCTGCAGCCAGCCCCAGCCACAACTGCCAGACACCTATTGGTATGCCAACCCCGCCAATCTTGACGAGATCCGATCTCAATGCGGCATTTTTGTCTCCACCAGTCACCAGGAGCCGTTTGGTCTCTCCATTCTGGAGGCCATGGCGGCAGGATTATGCGTAGTGATCCCGGCCGATGGCGCCTGGTGGGATCGACACCTCATCGATGACGTGAATTGCCGCAAATATCAGCCAAACGATCCCGGCGATCTGGCGCGGGTGCTGGCCAGCCTCAATGCCATGCCCGACGTGGTCAAGCGACTTGGCCATCATGCCCGCCTGCATGCCATGGTCCATTACAACGCGGCAGATACCTATCAAAGCACACTGGATCAGTGGGAAGGTATGTTGCGATGGGATGCGTTGAGCCTTGCCGTGCATGGTTAGCGCGCAGTGGTTCCCCACGGGGAGGATGGTCACGCATGAGGGACTTATGGGCAGACTGGTTGCGGGAGGCTGGGTGACTCTGCCAGTCTGATGCAGTTACGGCCGGATGATTTGGCGGTGTAGAGCGCGGCATCAGCCAGTTTTACCAGTTCAGACGGCTGCCAGTGACTCGATGGTCTGAGGCAGGCAACACCCATGCTAACTGTCAACAGACCGGTGGCATTTTGTGCGTGTGGCTGCGCGAGTGCAAAAATCAGCCGTTGGATATGTTGGGCAATTTCATAGGCGGATTGACGCTCGACATGTGGCAACAGGATGACAAATTCCTCTCCGCCGTAGCGGGCCACCAACTCCCCCGAGCGGCGCCCGGATTGCGCCAGGGTATGGGCCAGCAATCGAAGGCACTCGTCACCGGCAACGTGGCCATAGAGGTCGTTGAACTGCTTGAAATGATCGATGTCGAGCATGATGAGCGCAATCGGCATCTCTGTCTGAATACAGTGCTCCCAGGCCTGGTTCAATGAGTTGTCGAACAGACGACGGTTGCCGATGTTGGTGAGCCCGTCGGTATTGCTGAGCGCTTCCAGTTTCCGGTTCGCTTCCGCCAGCTCCTTGGTTCTGAGCTCGATAATGAGCTCCAGCTCATGTTGGCGCTCCTCCAGACTGGTCATCGGGTAAATTTCGCTTTCCCGAGCCGCACTGTAAGGGATGGAGATACTGCTGTGAGCAATTTTCCACGCCATGGCTTCGTGTCGAAAAATCAATACCAACCTGGCGGTTCTGCGGGAGAGGATAGGTTCTGATTTCGGTAGATGGATATGAAAGAAGGCGGTGACCGCCACCACATCAGCGGCCAGATCTTGCAGGGTCACATCGAGTATTTCCAGGCGGATCCTGCCCGGGATCTGGGCAAAATCGCGGCGGGTTATCCGGATCCACTCATCCCTATCGGTAACCAGAACATCACTGCTGCCGGCAAAACCGCTGAAATTGTCGCTAAACCGCGTGGTGAGCCGATCATCCCGTGATGAATACAGCTCGATGTACTCATCAAACAGTGAGCGGATCAACTGTTCCCGTTCAGTGGTCATTGCGCTGGGCCCATGTGAAGTGGTCACGTTTTTCAAACGTTCGATTGAACTATAGTCAATTATGTCATTTTAATTGGCTATCTATCTTGATTTTTCTCGGTTTTTGTTCAATTCCCGCACTTGGCAAGTGTCCGTAGGGCCAGCCAGAAACAAGGCTCCATGGCGTGGTTATCAGAGGCAGTCAGGGGGAGGCTTCTCTCTGCAACTGGGCCGCTTCGGGCTGCATTTCACGAGCTGAGCTGGGCTGTCAACGAGTTCGAGTTCGATCAGGCAAGGTAGTGGCTGGAGCCACTGCTCGGCTGATGATTAACACGCTTATCGTTTGTCATGTTTATCGTCATCCCAACTCATTTTTTGGGGGGGCCATTGAACAAGAATAATTATCATCTATATCGATGGGAATGGATATTTACGCTCTGGTTAATTAAGCGGGGTGACGTGAAGGTAAATAGTGTGAAGGTGGTCGGTAACATCTGTAACCGGATGAGCGAATGCATCGCGAGTTAAATATGTACACTATGTTGCAGGCAGCCTCCCACCTTGCCTTTTCTCTTACCATTAATTTGAATGCAGATTCACGATGATGCGTAAACATATCCGTGATCGCGATATTTTACTCACCAGCATACAAGACAATAAAGAGTGGGGGAGGTCATACTGATATGCATACCTCGGCGGCATCTTTTCACTAAGCGGTGTTAAACGGCAGGGAGGCCAAGCGGGGTTGTGCTGTGTGGGTTAGCAGAAGCAATTATCGCCGTCCAGTGCAAACTGAAACCAAACGACATGCAGGTAAATCGTGCCATGCAGGCCGTGCTTGCTACCGGTGGTAGCGGGCCGTGAGACAGTTCTGGTATGGGGAGGCAAGTCAGGATGTTGTCCCGTGGATGACTGTATGGAATATGCAATGAGATGGGTAAAGATATATTCAATGGATCATTTATTGGTGGGTATCAGTATTGTGAAATGAGCGGTATAGCCAAGATTTCAATCATGTTAATTTGGCTCACAGTGAAAGAGAGGATATGCGGTGATTAATTATTTAATATCCAATTAAGTTCATAAAATTTACGGTGTTGCTAAATATCCCTTAGGGGGTAATTAATTTCATTTGTGATGTGGCTCGCTATGAAAATAGGGGTAAGCCGGTCGAAATTGATAGAGATCAATACTGCAGGGTGGGTGAGTCCTTAGCATTTCCGCTATTAAGCATTTATCAAACAAGTGCTCACTACGGGAATAAGTAGAATGGTCGAGGATAATTTTTTATCGGCTCATGGGATTAATCGCCGTGATTTTATGAAATTGTGTGCCGGGATGGCCGCAACCCTGGGATTAAGTCAGCATGCCGTCGCCAAGATGGCCACTGCGCTCACCAGCCCCGAACGGCCGCCGGTGATCTGGATTGGGGCGCAGGAGTGCACCGGTTGTACCGAATCGCTGCTGCGCGCCACGCACCCCACCATCGAGAACCTGATCCTCAACACCATTTCGCTGGAGTACCACGAGGTGCTCTCGGCGGCCTTTGGTCATCAGGCTGAAGAGAACAAGCACAACGCCATCAAGCGTTATAAAGGCAAATATGTGCTGGTGGTGGATGGCTCCATTCCGCTCAAGGATGGCGGCGTCTACTGCATGGTGGCCGGTGAGCCTATTGTCGACCATATTCGCCGTGCTGCCGCCGACGCGGCTGCGGTGATTGCCATCGGCTCCTGTGCCGCCTGGGGCGGAGTGCCTGCCAGCGGCGGCAACCCGACCGGCGCGGTCAGCCTGGAAGAGGCCCTCGGCAATATCGGTACTCCCATCATCAATATCCCGGGCTGCCCGCCAAATCCCCACAACTTCCTCACCACGGTTGCCTACTACATCACCTACGGCAAGCTGCCGGCACTGGATAGCAAGAAGCGTCCGCTGTTTGCCTATGAGCGGCTGATCCACGAGAACTGCGAGCGTCGTCCGCACTTCGATGCAGGGCGTTTTGCCAAGGAGTTTGGTGATGAGGGTCACCGTCAGGGTTGGTGTCTCTACCATCTTGGCTGCAAAGGGCCGGAGACCTACGGCAACTGCTCGACTCTGGAGTTCTGCGATGTGGGCGGCGGCATCTGGCCGGTCGGCATCGGTCACCCCTGTTATGGCTGCAACGAGCAGGGGGTGGGTTTTAGCAAGGGGATCTTCCAGCTCGCCAAGGTCGAGAACCCGACCCCGCGGGTGGATAAACCCGATGTGAAAATTCAGGAGGGGGGCTATACCTCGCCCACCGCGACCGGCCTTATCGGTGGCGCCCTCGGGGTGCTGGTGGGGGTGAGTCTGATGACGGTGCGTGAACTCGGTCGTCAGCAGAAACGCCACGAAGCCGGGCAGCACCCATCACGGGAGGAGTAACCGTGAACAGACGCAACTTCCTCAAATTTGCCTCCGTCGGTGCGCTGGCGGCGGGCACAGCCGTACCCGGCACCGCACTGGCGGCGGCCAAGAACAAGCCGCCCATTCCCGGCGCGCTCGGCATGCTCTACGACTCTACCCTCTGCGTCGGCTGTCAGGCCTGTGTGGCGGAGTGTCAGCGCCTCAACGGCAACCCGGCCAATCCAGCCGGGGCGCAAACCTGGTCCAACAACGACAAGCTGACCCCCTACACCAACAACATTATTCAGGTGTGGAAGAGCGGCACTGGCGAGCACAAGGATCAGCTGGTGGATGGCTACGCCTACATCAAGAAGCAGTGCATGCACTGTGTCGATCCCAACTGCGTCTCTGTCTGTCCGGTGCAGGCTCTTAAAAAAGATCCCAAGACCGGCATCGTTCACTACGACCCGAGCGTCTGCACCGGCTGTCGCTACTGCATGGTGGGCTGCCCGTTCGATGTGCCCAAATATGACTACGACAATCCGCTGGGGGCGATCCACAAGTGCGAGCTCTGCAACCAGAAGGGGCTTGAGCGGATCGATCAGGGCAAGTTGCCTGGGTGTGTCGAGGTGTGCCCCACCGGCGCCGTGATCTTCGGCACCCGGGAGGAGCTGATGGCCGAGGCCAAGCGTCGTCTGCTGGCGACTCCGGGCAGCGAATATGCCTATCCGCGCCAGACCCTCTCTGCCAACGACCCCTACCTGCACGAAGTGCCCAACTACCAGCCATACGTCTATGGCGAGAAGGAGGGGGGCGGCACCCAGGTGCTGGTGCTGGCCGGGGTGCCCTATACCAAGCTCGACATGCCCGACTTGCCGGAGCTCTCCTCCGGTGCCCGCTCCGAGCATATCCAGCACACCCTCTACAAGGGGATGGTGCTGCCCATGGTGGTGCTGACCGGCCTTTCGGTGCTCATTCGCCGCAACACCAAGAATGGTCACGATCACCATCATGATGATGGCCATGATCAGGGGAGTACGCAGATCAAGGATCAGGGCACCACAAAGGGAGGCAAGGATCATGAGTAATCACAAGGCGTATCCCCTCGGCGGCAAGCTGGTCAGCTGGCCTGTGCTGGTGCTGGCCCCCTTTGCCGTGCTGTGCGGCATGTTGATTTTAAAACGCCTCGTCTTCGGGCTGGGCTCGGTCACCGATCTGAATGGCGGCTACCCCTGGGGACTCTGGATCTCGTTCGATCTCTTGATCGGCACCGGTTTCGCCTGCGGCGGCTGGGCACTGGCCTGGGCTGTCTATGTGTTCAACCGGGGCGAGTATCACCCGCTGGTGCGACCGGCCCTGTTGGCGAGCCTGTTCGGCTACTCGCTCGGTGGTCTCTCCATCACCATCGACGTGGGCCGTTACTGGAACCTTCCGTACTTCTACCTGCCCGGTCACTTCAACACCTCCTCGGTGCTGTTCGAGACGGCGGTCTGCATGACCATCTATATCGGGGTGATGGCGCTGGAGTTTGCGCCCGTGCTGCTGGAGAAGTTCGGCTGGAAGGCGTCACTCATTCGCCTCAACAAGATCATGTTCTTCGTGCTGGCGCTGGGGGCTCTGCTGCCCACCATGCACCAGTCCTCGATGGGCTCGTTGATGATCGTCGCGGGGGAGAAGATCCATCCGCTCTGGCAAAGCTACGAGTTGCTGCCGGTCTTTTCGCTTCTGACCGCATTTATTATGGGCTTCTCCATCGTGGTATTTGAGGGCTCTTTGGTGCAGGCGGGACTGGCGGGGCGGGGCCCCAACGAGAAGTCGCTCTTCTACAAGCTGACCCAGGTGATCGACATCTTCCTGATCCTGTTTGTGGCGCTGCGCTTTGCCGAGATCGTCATCCACGACAAGTCGGAGTATCTCTCCGAGTTCAATCGCTTCTCCATCATGTTCTGGAGCGAGATTGCGCTGATGATCTTCCCGCTGCTGGTGTTCCACTGGGACAAGAGCCGCCGGGATTCGCGCATGTTGTTCCTGGGGGCCCTCAGCATGCTGCTGGGCGCCGCCCTCTGGCGACTGGATTACTCCTTGCTCGCCTTCAACCCCGGCAATGGCTACCACTACTTCCCCTCCGCGGAGGAGGTGCTGATCTCTCTGGGCTTTGTTGCCATCGAGGTGTGTGCCTATTTGCTGTTGATCCGGCTCTTGCCGGTACTGCCATCACTTGAACGTGTTCACCAAGATTATCAGGCCCGAGGGAAAGCCAACGTATGAGCCAACGTATCACCATAGACCCCATCACCCGCATTGAGGGGCACCTGCGTATCGACTGCGAAATCGAAGGCGGAAAAGTGACCAAAGCCTGGTCGTCCGGCACCATGTGGCGCGGGATGGAGGAGATCGTCAAGGGCAACGACCCGCGCGATGCCTGGATGATTGTGCAGCGCATCTGCGGGGTATGTACCTCCATTCACGCCATCGCCTCGGTACGTGCGGTGGAGAACGCCATCGGAGCCAAGGTGCCGGTCAACGCCCAGTTTATCCGCAACCTTATCATCGCGGCCCACAACATCCACGATCACATCGTCCACTTCTACCAGCTCTCCGCGCTGGACTGGGTGGATATCACCGCGGCCCTTGAGGCCAATCCGCAAAAAGCGGCAGACATGCTCAAGGGGGTATCGACCTGGTCCCTCAACAGTGCCGATGAACTGACCAAGGTGCAGGACAAGATCCGCGCGCTGGTGGCGAGCGGCCAGCTCGGCATCTTTGCCAACGGTTACTGGGGTCACAAGGAGATGAAGCTGAGCCCGGAGGTGAACCTCATCGCCGTGGCCCACTACCTGCAGGCGCTGGAGTGCCAGCGCGATGCCAACCGCATTGTCGCCATCCTCGGTGGCAAGAGCCCGCACATCCAGAATCTGGCGGTGGGCGGCGTGGCCAACCCCATCAATCTGGATGCACCAAGCGTGCTCAACCTCGAGCGGCTGCTCTATGTGAAGAGCTTTATCGACCGGCTCGGCGAGTTTATCGAGCAGGTCTACAAGGTAGATGCCGCCATCATAGCCGCCCACTATCCCGAGTGGCTGAGTCTGGGGCAGGGGGCCAAACACTACCTGAGCGTGCCGGAACTGCCCACCGATGCCAACGGCGGCAGCTTCCTGATGCCGGGCGGCTATATCGAGAATGGCAATCTGACGGGTTATCGCCCCATCGAGAGCCATCAGGATGGCTGGCTGATGGATGGCATCGCCGAGAGCAACAAGCACGCCTGGTACAAGGATGACGCCCCCCTCAAGCCGTGGGAGGGCAAGACCGAGCCGAACTACACCGGCTGGCTGGATGATGGCAAATACTCCTGGGTCAAATCCCCCACCTTCTACGGCAAGGTGGTGGAGGTGGGGCCGCTTGCAGACCTCTTGGTCAAGCTCGCCGCCAAGCACCCGGAGACGGTGGCGCATTTCGATCAGCTGAACGGCATCTACAAGGCGCTCACCGGCTCTGCCATCAAGACTGAACAGCTGCACTCCACCATGGGTCGCATTATCGGTCGCGCGGTGCGCTGCTGCGTGCTCAAAGACACCCTGGCGCACCAGTGGAAGGCGCTGGTGGACAACATCGGCAAGGGGGACACCACCGCCTACATCAAGGCCGAGATCCCGGCGGATAAAGAGTTTCGCGGGGTAGGCTTTGAAGAGGCGCCGCGCGGCATGCTCTCCCACTGGATCGTCATCAAGGGCGGCAAGATCGAGAACTATCAGGCGGTGGTGCCATCGACCTGGAACTCGGGCCCGCGCAACTTCAACGACGAACCCGGCCCATACGAGCAGGCACTAGTGGGCACCCCGGTGGCGGATCCCGCCAAACCGCTGGAAGTGGTGCGCACCATCCACTCGTTCGATCCCTGCATGTCCTGTGCGGTGCATGTGGTGGATACCCAGAATGGCGAAACAACTCAGGTGAAGGTGTTGTGATGAACATCCTGATCCTGGGCGTCGGCAACCTGCTCTTGAGCGATGAGGCGGTGGGGGTTCGCATCGTCGAGGGGCTGGGGCGCGAATACCGTTTCGCCCCCGGCATCGAGCTGCTCGACGGCGGTACCGCCGGCATGGAGTTGCTCGAAGCGATGGCCAGTCGCGATCACATCATTCTGGTTGATGCGGTGCGCAGCGGTAATCCGCCGGGCACAGTCGTGACCCTGAAGGATGAGGAGATCCCGACCCTGTTTGGCCGCAAGATCTCCCCCCATCAACTGGGGCTGGCGGACGTGCTCTCGGCGCTGCACATGACGGGGGAGTCGCCCAAGCGACTCACCTTGATCGGGGTCGAGCCCGCATCCCTCGAACCGCGCATCGGCCTCACCCCCGTGGTGGCGGCTGCCATGGGGGAGGCGACGGATCGGATTTTGACCCTGCTGGCCGCCGTTGGCGCGCCCGCCATTGCACTCTCTGAGCAGGAGAAAGCTGAACAAGCGCGGGAGGGTTTATGGCGCAGTCCCATTTAAGCGAGGCTGAGAGAGTGCTGGAGATAGTACCGGAGACAGCGCAGGAGTTTGCCGGTTTTGCCAGCAATCCCGCGCCTCTGCTGATAGCCCAGTACGAGCGGATCGCTCGCGAAGAGATGCAGGCGTTGCCCTTCTATCACGCCACCATGCCCATTGTGGCGGAGTGCGTGCTGTTTGAAGGACAGTGGCTCGGCTGCGTGCTCACCCCCTGGATGTTGAGCGTGGTGGTGCTGCCAGGGCCGGATCAGCTTTGGCCGGTTCGCAGCAGCAGCGATCGGCTCGCCCTGCAGCTCCCCTGCGGCAACATGACCTTTATGGTGGGTGAATTGCCCGAGACGGGACAGCTGCTGGCTTGCTCCCTGATGTCGCCGCTCGATCCCCATCTCGGTGCCGAGCAGGGGCGGGCGCTGGTGAGCAGCACCCTCAAGATGCTGCTCTCCTTGCCGGTGCAGCAAGGGACTGGCGGCGTGGATCTGGGCCGCAGACGGCTATTCGGTGCCCGGCGCGGTCAACCGGCATAGTTGCTAGGTTTCACGCGAAATCAAGTTTAGAATAGGGGGCCATTTTGGCCCCTCACTCCCATGTTCAGACACGCATTCCACCTCTTTTTTGAGTGATGATCCGTGAGTGGTACAAAACAAGAAGGATCCCCATGACTGTTCCACGCAAATCCCTTCGCCATTACGCTAGATCCAGCGCTACCGCCCTGTTGACCCTGCTGCTGGGCACTGCCTCTCACACGGCGCTGGCCGCTGCTCAACCTGTGCCTGCCGAGCTCAAGCTCGCCATCGGCAGTGAGCCCACCGAAGGGTTTGACCCTCTGCTCGGCTGGAGCCACGGCAGCTACCTGCTGCTGCACAGCCCGCTGCTCAAACAGATTGCTGGCGATACTGCCGATCTCAGTTGGCAGAATGTGCTCACCCAAGCGGTGACCCCAAGCAAGGATGGCAAGGGGTGGCTCATTACTCTCAAGCCTGATCTGAAATTCTCCAACGGCGCGCCGCTCACCGCCGAGGATGTGGCCTTTACCTACAACAGCGCGGCCAAGGGTGGCGGCAAGATCGACATGGGCAACTTTGTCTCGGCCAAGGTGCTCTCGCCCACCGAGGTGGCCATCACTCTTAGCGCCCCTCAGAGCACCTTCGTCAACGTGCTGGGCTCCTTGGGGATAGTGTCGAAGCAGGATTACGACGCAAAAGCCTATGCCCAAAAACCGGTCGGTGCTGGCCCTTACCGGTTGGTGAGCTTCCTGCCCGGTCAGCAACTGGTGGTAGAGGCGAACCCCTATTACGCCGGCGGCAACAACGATTTCAAACGGCTGGTGTTTGTCTTTATCGATGAAGAGAGCGCCTATGCCGCCGCCCAGAGTAGCCAGCTCGATGTGGTGCGCATTGCCCCGTCACTGGCGCCAACCGTGCCTGCTTCCCTCAAGCTCTGGGTGCGGCCGAGCGTGGAGAACCGTGGCATCGTCTTCCCTATTCCGCCTGTGGGTGGCAAGGATGCCAAGGGTTATCCCATCGGCAATGACGTGACCTCGGATGTGGCAGTGCGCCGCGCCATCAACTACGCCATCGATCGCAAGCTTTTGGCTGATCAACTGCTGGAAGGACATGCCATCCCCGCCTACAGCGCGGTGGAAGGCTTGCCCTGGCTGAACAAAGACACCGCCTTCAAGGATGGCGATACGGCCCACGCCAACGCCCTGCTCGACGAGGCGGGCTGGAAGAGGGGCAGCGATGGCATTCGCCACAAGGGCTCCCTGCGCGCCGCCTTTACCCTCTGGTACACCAGCGGCGACAGCACCCGCCGGGATCTGGCAGAAGCGGTGCGGGCCATGCTCAAACCCATTGGCCTTGAGGTGAGCCTCAAGTCCGGCAGCTGGGAGCAGGTGGAGCGGGAGATGCACGCCAATCCGGTGCTGATGGGGTGGGGGAGTCTGGATCCCATGGAGCTCTATCACCACTACCAGAGCGGCTCCGGTGGCGTGGAGTTCTACAACCCGGGCTACTACAGCAACCCTGTGGTGGATGGCCACCTCAAGCAGGCGCTGGATGCTCCGAACTGGCAGGCGGCCGTGCCGTTCTGGCAGCAGGTGGAGTGGGATGGCAAAACGGGCGCCGGAGTGCTGGGTGATGCCGCCTGGGCCTGGCTGCTCAATGTGCAGCACACCTATCTCGCCAACCGTTGCATCGATCTTGGCAAGGGGGCGCCGGAAATCCACGGTAGCTGGTCCCTGCTCAACAACCTGCAGGATTGGCGGTGGACGTGCCGGTAAGTTCGCCCTTGAGTCATTCAGGTTATCTGTTGCTAAAAGCCCTGCTGCGTCTGGCAGGGCTGTTATGTTTGGTCTCGGTCGCCACCTTTGTGCTGCTGAGTTACTCCCCCATCGACCCCATCAAGGCCTATATCGGCAACGATCTGCTCCATGTGCCGCCGGAGCAATACGCCCGCATCGCCGCCCGCTGGGGACTGGATCAACCGCTCTGGCTGCGCTACTGGCACTGGTTTACCCAAGTGCTGCAGGGGGATCTCGGTTACTCCATGCTCTACAACGCGCCGGTGAGCGAGGTGATTGGCCAGCGCTTTGCCGCCTCCTTCCTGCTGCTGGCGGGTGCCTGGCTGCTCTCCGGTTTTTTCGGGATTTTGCTGGGCCTCTGCGCCGGTCGCTATCTCAATCGCTGGCCCGATCGCCTTATCTGCCGCTTCGCCTACCTGCTCGCCTCCTTGCCCACCTTCTGGGTCGGCCTGTTGCTGCTCGCCCTGTTTGCGGTGCACTGGCCGCTACTGCCAGTCTGCTGCGCCTGGACGCCGGGGCTCGCTGCCGATGAGGCGGATTGGCTGATGCGGTTGCGTCATCTGCTGCTGCCGGTCACCACGCTCGCCCTGCTCGGGCTGGGCAATATTGCCCTGCATACCCGGGCGCGAGTGGCCGAGGTGCTGGAGAGTGACTTTATCCGCTACGCCCGCGCTCAGGGGGATGGCGGCTGGCCCATGCTGCGTTTTCATGTGCTGCGCCACGCCCTGACCCCGGCGCTCTGCCTGCAGTTTGCCTCCCTTGGTGAGCTGATTGGCGGATCGCTCTTGGCCGAGAAGGTCTTCTCATACCCGGGGCTGGGCCAGGCCACTGTGGATGCGGGGCTGCGGGGCGATATCCCCTTGCTGATGGGAATCGTGCTCTTCTGCACCCTGCTGGTCTTTATTGGCAACACGGTGGCCAGTTTACTGCTGGCGCGCATCAATCGGGGTTGGGAGGGCGAGCATGCTGTTTAATCCGTTTCCCTCCATACTGCGGCTGGGTTTTGCCCTGCTCGGATTGGCGCTGCTGGCCACTTACGGCTGGAGCCTCTCTCATCAGGATGTGCCGATGGATCTGCTGGCGCGCCAGCAACCCCCCTCGCTGGCCCACTGGTTCGGCACCGATCAGATGGGGCGGGATCTCTGGTTGCGGGCTTTTCAAGGCACCCTCACCAGTCTGGAGCTGGGCATCAGCACGGCACTCTGCAGCGGGTTGCTGGCCATGGTGGCGGCAAGTGTGTCGCTCATTCACCCCAGATGTGATGCGGCGGTACGAATGGTGATCGACGCCATGCTGGCGTTACCCCATATGCTGCTCTTGATCCTTATCTGCTTTACCGTGGGGGGCGGCATGCGCGGGGTGATCCTGGCGGTGGCGCTCACCCACTGGCCCAAGCTGGCGCTCATTCTATGTGCAGAAGCGCGGCGGATCGCCTGCAGCGACTATGTGGTGCTGGCCCGCTGTCAGGGGATGGGAGCGCTACGTCGCTGGCGCACCCACCTGCTACCGGGCCTGTTGCCCCAGTGGATTATCGGCACCCTGCTGATGTTTCCCCATGCGGTACTGCACAGCGCGGCCTTGAGCTTTCTCGGCTTTGGTCTGGCGGCCCACGAGGCCTCGCTGGGCCTGCTGCTGGCAGATGCCCTGCGTTATCTGGCCGGTGGCGGCTGGTGGCTGGCCCTCTTCCCGGGGCTGATGTTGTTGCTGCTGGTTCTGCTGTTTGATCAGGCTACCCGCGCTCTGCAACAGCTGCTGTGGCACAGGAGTGAACCATGCTGAGTTTTGACCATGTGACCATAGAGGCGGCCCACTACTCCTGGCTAGGGCGACGCAGCTGGCAGCCTTTGCTGACCGATATCAGCCTGCAACTGGCACCGGGGGAGATAGTGGCGCTGGTGGGGGGGAGCGGCGAGGGCAAGAGCCTGCTGCTGCAAAGCGCTCTGACATTGCTGCCGGACAATCTGCGCATGCGCGGCAGCATCTCACTTGATGGCACACCTCTGTGCGATGCCAGCCGGGCCCGTTTGCGCGGTCACACCCTCTGCTATGTGCCGCAGGGGGTAAGCGCTCTCAATCCATTGCTGACGGTGGAGCGTCAGCTGGGCCGTGCGGCACGCCTCTGCGGCCAGAATGGTTCTCGCGAGCGGCTCGGCGAGCAACTGCTGCGCTACCAGCTGCCCGCGACCACCCTGGACAGATTCCCGCGCCAGCTCTCCGGCGGCATGGCCAAGCGCATTCTGGCCTGCACTGCAGCGCTCGGTGGTGCCCGCTACATTCTGGCAGACGAGATCACCGCCTGGCTCGACGAGGGGCTGGCTTGTCTCCTGCTCGGCCAGTTGCGTGAATTGGCCAATCAGGGCAGCGGTATCCTCTGGGTGACCCACGATCTGGCGCTGGCGGCCCGCTTTGCCGATCGTATCGTGGCGCTCCATCAGGGGCAGGTGAGCGATACCTTGAGCTGCCACCATCTGCGGCAGGGGCAGGGGAGCGAGATGCTCCGTGCCCACTGGCAGGCGCTGCCAGAGTTCAACGCGCTCTTCTCTGTGCCGGAGGTCTCCTGATGTTGGAAGTACGGGATCTCACCATCGCCCAGGGGGAACGTCCCCTCTGGCAGGGGTTATCGCTGACGGTGAAAGCGGGCGAGCGGCTCGGTATCTCCGCTCCGAGCGGCCATGGCAAGACCACGTTGGGGCGAGTGTTGGCGGGTTGGCAACCGGTTGGGGCCGGCGGGCAGCTCCTGCTGGATGGGCTGCCGGTGCCTGAACAGGTAAAAGGTTATAACCCCATCCAGCTGGTGCCCCAGCACCCGGAGCTCACCTTCAATCCCTATCGCACCACCGGGCAGGCGTTGTGGGATGTGTGGCGTCCCGATGAGGCCATGCTGGCCCGCTTTATGATCAAGCCTGAATGGCTCGGTCGTAAACCCGGCCAGCTCTCCGGTGGCGAGCTGGCCCGCATCGCGCTGCTGCGCGCCCTCGATCCTCGCACTCGTCTGCTGATTGCCGACGAGGTGACCGCCCAGCTGGACCCGCAGATTCAGCGCCAGCTCTGGCAGGAGTTGATGGTTGAATGCGAGCAGCGCGGTCTTGGTATGGTCATCTTCAGTCACCAGCAGGCACTGCTGCGCCAGATCTGCCATCGGGTGCTGCGCTTTGGGGAGATGCAGCCCGTGACTGGTGTATTGGCTGAAAATGCGGCCTGATAGTTAGTTCCCCCTCATCCCCAGCCCTTCTCCCGCAAGGGGAGAAGGGGGCAGAAGGTGCCATCTCGCCAGACTCGGGGTTTGGGAAACAGGGGCTGGTTGTATGCTCGCAGGCTCTCTGGGGCGAATATTTCGAGCATATTGCCAGCATCCATGAATAGGTTCCCCTTTCCCTGTTGAGACAGGGAGCGAAATGCGGCATCCACGAACCGGTTCCCTCTCCCTGGGGAGAGGGCTAGGTTGAGGGGATGTGCTTGTGCGGCGCTGGCCATTCGTACAGGCAAAACTGCTGACAAGGTTCGCAGAAAGCAGATAAAAGAGAGGGAGGCATCAGCCTCCCTCTCTTTTATCTACCGTTATCAGCGGAGTTTAACCGGTTGATTTCAAGCACTGGCCAGCCAGTTAAGCCAGGCATCCATCCCTTCACCCGTAGTGGCACTGACTTGGATTACCTGAATATAGGGGTTGACCCGTTTGGCGTTCTCGATGCAGCGGGCGACGTCAAAGCTGACGTAGGGCAGCAGATCGATCTTGTTGATCACCATCAGCTGGGCGGCGGCGAACATGTCTGGGTACTTGAGTGGCTTCTCTTCCCCCTCGGTGACGGAGAGGATCGCCACCTTGTACTTCTCGCCGAGATCGAAGCTGGCGGGGCAGACCAGATTGCCCACGTTCTCGATAAAGAGGATGCCCCCTTCATTGGCTGGCAGCTGGTGGCAGGCGTCGTGGACCATTTTGGCGTCCAGATGGCAGCCCTTGCCGGTGTTGATCTGCACGGCAGGGACGCCGGTGGCACGGATGCGATCCGCATCTCTGCTTGTCTGCTGATCCCCTTCGATCACGGCGCAGGGGCGTTTTTCGGCCAGCAGGCGCAGGGTTTCGCACAGCAAGGTGGTTTTGCCTGAACCCGGGCTAGAGACGAGATTGAGCACCAGCTGGGCCGCCTCGTCGAAGTGCTCGCGGTTGTGGGCCGCCAGCGCGTTGTTCTTGGCCAGCACATCCATCTCGATGGCGATCAGCTGGCGCTGCCCCATGCCGGGGACCGACAATCCCGCTTCCCCTTTGCCATAGTGCAGATCACCCTGCTGATGGTCATGGTCATGGTCATGGTCATGGCAGTGATCATGGGGATGCGCGTGGGAATGGCCGTGTTCATGAGAGTGGGCATGTTTATGATGATGGTCGTGGGGGTGATCATAGTGGTGCTCATGGGGGTGATCATGTCCCTCATGGCTTATGGGAGCCCGCCCCCCGTGGTAATGGTGATGAACATCCCCCTGATGGTGATAGTGGTGGTGAATGATCAGGGTGCGCGGTGCGCTCTGCTCGTGGTCATGATGGTGATGGGCGCCATGAGCATGATGATGGTCGTGCTTATGACCATGTTCATGGTGATGTTCATGTTCGTGATGATGCTCATGATCGTGCTCATGGCCGGCGATCCGCGCCTGGCCGCATCCGCATACGCTACACATATCAACTTACCTCGATGTCGGTGATGCGCAGGCTATCACCCTGCGCGACTCGTAATTTGTATCCGCCGCACTCGGGACAGGCCTGCCCGCGCTCGGTGAGGGTGACCGTCTGGTTGCAGTCGTAACACCAGGCCTCTGCTGCCTGATGCTGAAAGTGCAGCTGGGCGCCCTCGACGGCGGTGCCCTTGGCGGCGGCCTCGAAACAGAAGGCGATGGTGTCAGGGTCGACGCAGGAGAAGCTGCCGACCTCGAGCCAGAGGGCGGTCACCTTGTTAAAGCCCCGCTGGGTGGCCTGTTCGGCCGCCAGATCGATGGCAGCCATGGCCAGAGACATTTCGTGCATGGTGGCTCCTTAACCGATATGGAGAGGAGCAGTGACTCCTCCCTGTAATTGACGGAACGGCATGGCTACTCAACAGATCCGCGGCAGCAGCTCCCCTTGCGGTAGCTCCAGATAACGGCGGCTACCCCAGGGGTTGTTGAGGATCACCTTGTGACGATCGCTTGCCTGCACCACGCCGATCTGGCTGGCAGCGGGGTTGAATTGCCGCAAGATGCCCAGCGCGTCCTGCGCCTGTTCGGCAGGCAGGGCCAGCACCATGGTTCCTTCATTGGCGAGATCATGGGGTTCGAAACCGTAGAGCTCGCACAGGCCGCGCACCGGATCGCACACCGGAATGGCAGACTCCTCCAGCTCGATGGCAACGCCGGAGGCGCTGCTCCACTCATTCAGCACGGCGGCAAGGCCACCGCGGGTGGCATCGCGCAGGGCGTGAGGAGTAATGCCCGCCTGCAGCAGCGCTTCTACCTGCGGCCAGAGGGTGGTGCAGTCGCTTTTCAGATCAGATCCCAGTTGCAGGGCATCACGGGCCATCAGGATGCAGGCGCCGTGGCTGCCGATATCCCGTGATACCAGAATGGCATCACCGGCCTTGAGGCTCCGCACCGAGATGCCCCGGCTCTGCTCAGGCAGCGGGAAGGTGCCGACCCCGCTGGTGTTGATAAAGATCTTGTCGGCTGCCCCCTTGGGCACCACTTTGGTGTCGCCGCAGACGATACGGGCGCCGCTTTTGGCAAGCTCAGCCGCCATCGACTCGACGATGCGGGCCAGATCGGCGTATGGGAAGCCCTCCTCGATGATAAAGCTGCAGCTCAGATACTCTGGCTTGGCCCCCATCATGGCGAGATCGTTGACCGTGCCGGCGATGGCCAGTTTGCCGATATCGCCCCCCTCGAAGAAGAGCGGTGAGACGGTAAAGCTGTCGGTGGTGAAGGCAACGGGGCCCTCTACCGGCAACAGGGCGGCATCTTCACCGCGCAGCAGGATCTCGTTACCAAAGTGGCGAAAGAAGAGCTGGTCGATCAGCTGGTTCATCTCGACACCGCCGCCGCCGTGGCTAAGTTGGATTTCTCTCATCGTTCCTGGATCCCCATATATCGGTAGTAGGCATTGCAGGCCCCCTCGGAGCTGACCATGCAGCTGCCCATGGGCTGGGTCGGGGTGCAGCCCCGGCCAAAGACTTTGCACTGGTTCGGCTTGGCCAGGCCGCGCAGGATATCGGCGCACTGGCACGCCTTGTGGTCATCGATAGGGGTCTGATTGAGCGCGAAGTGACGCTCTGCATCGCGCTTGGCAAAGGCATCGCGCAGGCGCAGGGCGGAGGCGTTGATATCCCCCAGACCTCGCCAGCGAAAGTGCTCGCGGGTCTCGAAAAAGCGCTCGACCAGCCGCTGGGCGGCTTTATTGCCGCTGGCGGTGACGGCGCGGCTGTACTGCACCTCCAGCGCGTAGCGACCCTCCACCTTCTGGCGCACCATCATCAAGAGCGCCTCCATCACATCCACTGGCTCGAAGCCGCTCACCACCACCGGTACCTGATAGCGATCGACGATGGGCAGGTAGATATCGGCGCCGGTGATGACGCTGACGTGAGAAGGACCGATAAAGGCGTTCACCTTGGCCACTCCATCGGCCATCACCGCATGAATGGCGGGGGGCACCAGCACATGGTTGATATGAAACAGCAGATTCTCAATCTCCTCAGCTTCAGCGGCAGCCAGCAAGGCGGCTGTCATGGGGGTGGAGGTCTCGAAACCGATGGCGAAGAAGACCACGATTTTGTCCGGGTTCTCACGGGCGATACGCAGGGCGTCGAGGGGGTCATAGACCGGGCGAATATCGCTCCCCTTGGCCCGCTGCTGGGCCAGCGTGCCCTTGGAGCCCGGCACCCGGATCATGTCCCCCAGGGTGACCAGAATGACATTCGGTTGACTCGCCAGCTCGATGGCCTGATCGATGCGCTCTTTTGGCATGATGCAGACCGGGCAGCCGGGGCCGTGAACGAACTCGATGCTGGCCGGCAGCAACTGGTGCAGGCCGTACTTCATGATGGTGTGGGTATGGCCACCGCACACCTCCATCACCCGCAGTGGCTCGGGCAGATCTTTGGCCAGTTCATTGATTTGGGCGGCGAGGGCGCGGATCACCTCGGGCTGACGAAAGCCCTGAAAGAGATCATTGAGGGTCAGCATGGCAAAATATCCTGCTTGGGCATCAGGGCCACCATCTGGCGGAAGCTCTCGAGGCTGGCCTGCGCCTCCTCTTCATCAATCTTGCTCATCACAAAGCCGATATGGAGCAGCACATAGTCCCCCACCTGGAGAGGCTCTTCGAGCAGCATGCAGCTGACGCGCCGCTGCACCCCCAGGGTGTCGACGGTGACGCAGTTATCTTCGGGGTGCAGCTGCACCACCTGAGAGGGGATGGATAGACACATGGATTTCAGGACTCCGACAAGATGGCACCACCGATTGTGTCGGGCTGGTGCGTGGCAAGATGGTGGATGGCAAACCAGAGCTGACCGGCGGCGATGCCGCCGTCATTGAGCGGCAGGGTGTCGCTGGTCAATACCTGCCGACCGGCGGCTTCGAGAGCGGGCACCAGCTGGTCCATCAGCACCCGGTTTTGAAAGACGCCGCCCCCCAGCGCCACCGGATAGTCGGGGAAGCGCTCGGCAAGGGCGATAACCAGATTGCTGATGGCACGGATAAAACCGGCGGCCAGGCTGGCGGTGGCGGTGCCTTGGCGCAGCTCGTTGACAAGGGTATTGATGAGCTCTGCCCACTCGATATGCAGTGGCCCTTCCGCTGATTGGCTGAGCTCAAAGGCGAGGTGAAAGGGCTGTTCATCGGGGGTGAGCTGCAAGGCGGCTGCCTCCAGCAGGAGCCCGGCTTCGCCCTCGTAATCGGGGGTGTCGATCACTCCCAAGATCGCTGCCACCGCATCGAACAGTCGACCGATGGAACTGGTGTAGGGGGCGTTGCGACCGAGATGCCAGAGCTGGTGCAGGTTGCTGATCCGCTTAAGGGGCAGTTGCTTGATCAACGGAATATCGAGGGCACTGATCTGCTCAGGGCTGTGCGATTCAAACAGCAGCCCCAGCAGCTGACGTACCGGCTCGCGAATGGCCGCCTCGCCGCCGATCAGCTTGAAGGGGGCAAGGTGGGCAACCCGCTCAAATCCCTTAACGTCTGCGATCAGCAGCTCGCCGCCCCAGAGGGTGCCGTCATCGCCAAGGCCGGTGCCATCGAAGGCAACACCCAGCACAGGGCCTGTGATGTTGTGCTCGGCCATCACCCCCAGCAGGTGGGCGTGATGGTGCTGCACCTCGAGATGGGTTGCATTGTGATCGCGGCAATAGCCCTTGGCCCACTGGTGGCTGAGGTAGCCGGGGTGGCGATCCGACACCAGCAGTTCGGGTGTGAGATCGTAGAGATCGCGAAAGGTCGCCAGGGTCTGCTCGAAGTGCTCCTGCATCGGCAGGCTGTGCAGATCGCCGATATAGGGGCTGTAGATGCGCTGGCGGCCGAAGGCGAGCGCCAGCTGGTTCTTCTGCTGCGCGCCGACTGCCAATAGCGGCACCCTGACCGCCTCTTGCAGGCTGGGGGTGCAGGGGGCATAGCCCCGGGCCAGCCGCAACGTCTGGCGCCGCCCGCCTGCCCACTGCACCAGACTGTCGTCGCACGGGTGCAGGATGGGGCGGTTGTGATCCAGGATGCCGTCAATCTCGCCCCCGAGTTCCCTGACCAGCGCCTCGCACTCGATATGGATCGGACTGCCGCGACCATTGGCGCTGGTGGCCACCAGCGGCATGGCGCAGGCGTCCAGCAGCAGATGATGGAGCGGGGTATAGGGGAGCATGACCCCAAGGTAGGGAATGCCGGGGGCGATCCCCTCGGCCAGCGGCGCGGCTGACTGTCCAGATTCTGAGTGCCGATCATCGTTAATGCGCTTGCGCAGCAAGGTGATGGGTCTGGCCTGAGAGGCGAGCAGTGTCCACTCTGCCTCGCTGCCGGTGACATGCAGTTTGGCCTCGGCAAGGGAGCCCATCATCACCGCCAGCGGCTTGCGTGCGCGCCGCTTGAGCGTTCGCAATCTCGCAACACTCTGTTCATTGCGGGCATCACACATCAGGTGATAACCCCCCATCCCCTTGACCGCGATAAGCGCACCCGCTTGCAAGGCTCGGGCGGCTGTGTGCAGGGCATCCTCGCGCTCGGCCAAGGCATCGCCACGGCCATTTCGCCAGCTGAGATGCGGCCCGCACTCGGGGCAGCTCACCGGCTGGGCGTGGTAGCGTCTGTCCAGCGGGTTTTCATAGGCTGCCGCGCAGCGCGGGCACATGGCAAAGCCCGCCATGGCAGTGTGGGGGCGGTCGTAGGGGAGGCGGCGAATAATGGTGTAGCGCGGGCCGCAGTGGGTGCAGTTGGTAAAGGGGTAGTGGTGATGGCGATCGCTTGGATTGGCCACGTCCGTGGCGCATGCCTCGCACATTCCCTGATCCGGCGAGATGGCGACCGTGGCAGAGCTCTGCTGCTGGCTCGCTTTAATTCGAAACTGGCTATGAAATTGGCCATCGAAGTCGGGATCATGAGCGAGGGGCAGTTCTCGCTCGCTGAAGTGATCGATACGGCTAAGTGGCGGCGCCAGTTCCCGCAGTTCGCGGGCAAAGCTGGCCAGCTGCTCGGGCGATCCTTCGGCGCCGATGGTGACGCCATTGGCATCGTTCAACACATAGCCGGCAAGGCCGTGGCGCAGCGCCAGCCCATAGACGAAGGGGCGAAAGCCGACCCCCTGTACGATGCCGTCGATATGAAATTCGCGGCGCAGCCGGTTGGCCACAGGATTGGCAGAGCCAGAGGGGGCGATGGTGGCGCTCATGCCGGCTCCATCTCATCTTGACTGGCTGGGAGACGCAGCACCCGACGCTCGTTCTCCTCGCGCCGCACCCAGCCATCCATCTCCATGCGCAGGCAGAACGGAATGGCGTATTTGCGCGACAAGCCGGTGATCTCCTTGAGGGATGCCATGTCGATCAGATCTCCCACCTGCTGGCCCGCCAGCACTTCGGCGACCATCTGGTTGTAAAGCTCGGCGTCGTAGTAGATGGGGCCATCGAGCTGCACCAGATACTTGAGTCGCGCCAGATTGCGCAGCTGCTTTTGCAACGCGCCTTTTTGCAGCAAGCCCTGCTGCAGGGCCGCGGGCAGCTGGCGGGTGATAAAGGGATCCAGCTCCACGCCGCCGGGGCCAAGTTTACCGGGCTCGTAACCCTCCTTGCCTTGATCTCGCACCACTTTGAGTACCAGCTGCGCCTCTTCCCCCAGATCATCTTCCGACTCGCCGCTGCCCTGCTGCCACTTGTCATGGTGCAGGCGAACAAGCTGCTCGCTCTTGAGCTGCTGGAGCAGGGCCTGAGTGACCGGCAGGGCGATGCCAAAGCGGGTCGCCAGCTCGGCGGCACTGAGCGGTTCGCTGGCCAGCGTGGTGAGCAGCTGATCGCGGCTCTGGGCCAGCCAGTGGTTGTCCAACAGCCATTCACCGAGGGGGGTGACCAGCTCGGGCTGCTGGTCAAAGCGGCTGGCCCGCACATAACCATTGAGCCCCAGTTGCAGGGTGGCCGGGTTGTAGTGCTCCAAGTCATCAGGCAGCTCACCTAGCAGGGTGTGCAGCGCCTTGCGTCTGGCGGGATGGATGTCGCCGCACCAGACGATACGGGCGCCGTGCAGCAGTTCGCTGCTGCCGTGGCGAATGATGGCAAGCGGCTGGCCGAAGAAGCAGGGGATGGGGCTGGTAAAGATCAGCCGTACCAGCCGGGTATCCTTGATGGGAACAAAACGGGCCCGGCCATGCCAGCTGCCAAGGGCGACTTCGACCTCCTTGTTGTGCAGAGAGGGGCGTAGCGCCTTGTCGCTCAGGCTCTCGGCGTTGAGTCGCACGATAAGATGGGTTACCGCCTCGCACTGGCCGACAGTGCTGGTGAGGCAGTGGCCGCGAGCCACCTCCTTGTGGGGCACTTTTTTAAGGCCCACTGCCACCCGGCAGACGGCGCCGATCTCGTCGACGCTCTGGTGATAGGCCTGCAGGGAGCGCACCTGCACTTCCCGATCGGCAGGGTAGAGGCGCAGCTTGTCCCCCACCTTGAGGCTGCCCTGTTGCAGGGTGCCGGTAAGCACGGTACCGGTGCCGTTGGCGGTAAAGACACGATCAACATAGAGGCGCGGCGGCGCCTCTTCACGAGAGCGGCGCGGGGCGGCCTGTTCGCGGGGGGCATGATGTTCGGCCATATCCCCCAGCTGGCGCACGATGGCTGCGTGCAGGGCAGCCATATTGGCGCCGGTTTTGGCGCTGACGCTGACGATATCGGGCACCATGCCGCTCTCGTCCATCACCCGCTCCAGCAGGCTCTCCTCCAACAGCAAAAGCTCGTCAGGGGAGACCAGATCGCACTTGTTGATGCAGACCAAGAGGCGCGGCACCCCCATCGCCTTGAGCAGGCGCAGGTGATCGCCGGTCATCGGCATCCACCCCTCGTCGGCGGCAATC
Organism: Aeromonas sp. s8; assembly: GCF_040907785.1. Lineage (NCBI taxonomy): Bacteria > Pseudomonadati > Pseudomonadota > Gammaproteobacteria > Aeromonadales > Aeromonadaceae > Aeromonas > Aeromonas sp. s8. Next base: position 47,510 of record NZ_JBFOCL010000016.1, on the reverse strand, counting down.
ACCAGCAGCACCAGATCCAGACTCCAGAGCCCCGCCACCATATTGCGGATATAGCGCTCGTGGCCGGGCACGTCGATGACGCCTATGGTGTTGCCCTGACCGTCGTCGAAGTGGGCAAAGCCGAGATCCTGAGTCATGCCGATGGCCTGCTCGTGGGCACGGGCGGTGGTGATGCCGGTGAGGGCCTTGATCAGCAGGGTCTTGCCGTGATCCACGTGGCCGGCAAGACCGATAACGGCGCGATAGGGGGTCATGGGATCAGGGCTCCTCGGTCGCATTTGTTGCATTGAACGGGGCGGGGAGAAGCAACGCCTTGAGTTGGGCGATCAGCAGTTCCATCTCCGCTGGCAGCAGGGTCGCCATATTGAGCAGCACCTTCTGCTGGCGCACGGTGGCGATGACAGGGACGGGCAGTTCGCGCAAATCATCGAGCAACTGCTGGGCCGGGCGTGGGTCGGTGCACTCCAGCGCAGGGGCCGGATAAAACTCGTCCGGCAAGGTGCCGCCACCCACCACCAGCTGGGCGGGGACCGGCACAAAGTAGCCGGGCAGGGCGGCCATCAGCTGGTCGGCTCTCGCCTGCATGGCGGCCGGGTTGCTCAAGGTGCGCTGGGCAATCCCTTCGCCGATGGGGGACTTGTTGAGCTTGTGAATGAGCAGGCGTTCGAGCAGGGAGTAGACGATGCGGCTCGGGCGGAAGGTGCGCATCATGGGGTGTTTTTCCAGCCGCTTGATAAGGTCGCTGCGGCCACTGATGATGCCCGATTGCGGGCCACCCAGCAGCTTGTCGCCTGAGTAGCAGACCAGATCCGCCCCCGCCTTGATGTACTGGCGCACCGAGGTTTCATCCGGTGCAAACTCTTCGCTGGTCAAGCCCGACCCCTGATCCACCGCCAGCACTACGTGCTCGGGCAGGGCGCGGGCCACCTCGCCGATATCGGGGGACTCGGTAAAGCCGCGAATGGCGAAATTGGATCTGTGCACCATCAGCACCAGCGCGGTCTGATCGGTGATGGCATCGAGGTAATCTTTGGCGGTAGTGATATTGGTAGTGCCCACCTCCACCAGTTTGGCGCCGGAGAGCGCCAGAATATCGGGAATGCGAAAGCCGCCGCCAATCTGGATCTGCTCGCCGCGGGAGACGATCACCTCGCGCCCCTTGGCCATCTCCTGCAGCAGCAAAAAGAGCGAAGCGGCGTTGTTGTTGACCACCAGCGAATCCTCGGCCTGGGTGAGGCAACGGAGCAGGGGAGCGATCAGCCCCTTGCGCCCGCCGCGCTTGCCGGTGGCGAGATCCAGCTCAAGATTGTTGTAGCCGGTGTTGAGGTCGCGCACCTCGTCCCACAGTTCGCTACAGAGCGGCGAACGCCCCAGATTGGTATGCACCAGGGTGCCGGTGGCGTTGATCACCCGGGTTTGACGCTGGCGCAACTGCTGTTGGCAGCGTTTGGCAATCAGCGCCTCGATCTGTTCGGGGGCTACGCCATGCTGGCGAAAATCTTCGCTCTGGCGCAGCTCGCTCAGGGTGTCGCGCACCGCCTGAGTCACCAGTGGGCGGCTCAGTGCCTCGATAAACCCGGTGAGAAAGGGTTGCTGCAGCAGTTGCTCCACTTGGGGCAAACGGCGCGTTTGTTGCTGGCTGGGCTGTTGCTGTGAATCTGGCAGTGAATCGTCGGCAGCCTGACCTGATGCGGGCTGGCGGTGGGTGATGGCTGGCGCGTGAGACGGGTTCGGCATGGGATTACCAGTGCAGTGCGTGGGTTCGGGATGCGCACCGGTTTGCCGATAGAGAGGCCGAGCTGACGGGTTATGGCACTGCTGGCGATTTGCGGATGAGTGCAAACTGGGTGCATCAATGAGCGGGTATAAATTCATACTTCATCGATGCTGATAAATTAATTTTTGGCCAGCGAGATAACCTGAGTTCGGATTATATTGGCAAGCGGCAAGCACCTTTTTTAAGGTATTACTTCAAACATATTGAACAAACAATGGAAATAACATCCAGGCCGAAAAATTCAGCGAGAGAGTATTTGTTCAATAGATAAATTTGGCGGAAGAGGCAGGAATCGAACCTGCCAAAGCCTTCTCGGCTCACATCGGTTTTGAAGACCGAGGAGGCCACCAGACCCCATCAACTTCCGTAACGGCCGCCATTTTGTGGCAAATTTCTGTGACTGGCAACGCTTTTTTTGTCATTAAAAAGCGATGCTTAGCAATTTTTTTGAAAAATCCAAAGAACCTTGTTCCATATCAACTTCAGCACAATTAGCCCGATGTTTTTAATTGGCATCGGGCTATGGAAATATGGCCGAGATCGTTAATTAATAACTGTAATTAACAACTCTGTGAATTGTCACCGCTCGGTGTTGGCAATATTCCACCGGTTCAGATGTTCTATTAACAAGCTGGTATCCCTGGCGGCATCAAGATGCTGATAAAGATAATCCATGGCCTCGCTCACCATCTCGGTCATCGGGAAGGAGAACGCTACTATGGCCGGTTGTACCCCGACAAAGATCACCTCGGGGACAAAGGTCTTGAGCTCGTCGATCAGGAAATTGAGCGGCATATTGTGGGTCGAGAAGATAAACATCTCGGCGATGGTCTCGGGGGGGATCACCTGCAGGGTTCCCGCCTTCTCGCCGATCTCGGCGGCATCCACCAGCACCACCCGCTCAGGTTGCAGCTCCCGCACCTTGTAGACCACATTTTCCGGCGCGATGCCGCCGTCGATATGGACCCAGCCGGGCAGGGGGGCGGCTTGCAGTTTGTCGGCAAGATAGGGGCCGGCACCATCGTCCCCCATCATGGCATTGCCCACGGTCAACACGAGATTGCAGCCCATCAGCGGCTCCTTACCATCAGGTACATATGGGGGTCGTTAAAGAGGGCGGTGAGCTGATCCATAAAGGTGTTGGTCCAGCCCAGCTCCTGCTTATCGAGCAGATTGTCGGCTTTGCGCAGCCGGTCGAAGGCGCAGGCCAGCATATGGCAGTGCTCGCGATAGATGGTGATCTCGCCAAAGGTGAGAAACCCCTCCATCTTGCGGCGCGCTTCACTCCCCTCTGGCAGCTTGGCTACCCAGTCGCGATAACCGGTCAGCGAGCAGACCAGGTCTGCTCGCAGGCAATCGACGATGCCGAGGTGGTGGCCGATGGCGAGGCTGTAGTACATCACCTCTTTGGCCTCTTCCGGCACGTCGAACTGCTCGTCGACGAACTTGCGCGAGAGTCGATAGAAGAAAACCTCGTCAGCCATGCACTGCCTCTCCCTTGCCGGCTGCCCGGTTGAGGCAGGCATTTGCGAGGTTGTTGACGATCTCCGAGAGGCGCGGATCGTCGTGCTGATCGAGGTAGCTCTGGATGCGCAGATCCACATCCTGCTGGGTCGCCCCTTCGAGCAGGGCCATAAACTCGTCGGCGATGATCCGCCCCTGCCGATAACCGGCCATGCGGCGCGCTTCGCGCTCGATCATCACCCGGATTTCATTGGGGATGCCGGTGTGGCGCAGCTCGACCCGCTCACCCGGTTGCACCTCGTGGCTGGTGGCTTTGAGTTTCTGTTCCAGCAGACCGAGCGCCACGGCAAAGCCATAAATGGTAGCCGCCGGTGTCGGAGGGCAGCCCGGGATATAGACATCCACCGGCACGATCTTGTCGGTGCCGCCCCAGACGCAGTAGAGGTCGTGGAAGATGCCGCCGTCACAGCCGCAGGCGCCGTAGGCGATGCAGATCTTGGGATCGGGCGCCGCCTCGTAGGCGCGCAGGGCCGGTACCCGCATCGCCCGGGTCACTGCGCCGGTAAAGAGCAGGATGTCGGCGTGGCGGGGGGAGGCAACCACCTTGATGCCGAAACGCTCGGCATCGAACAGCGGGGTGATGGTAGCGAAGATCTCGATCTCGCAGGCGTTGCAGCCGCCGCAATCGACCCGGTAGACATAGGCCGAGCGGCGAATGTCCTTGAGCAGGGTCTTCTTGAGTTTGGTGATCTCGGGATCCTGTGCCAGCGGCACGGCGCGGGTATGGGCATGGCCGACAACCGGTTCTATGCCTTTGATCTTGCTCATCACATCCACTCCTGTTGTGTGGCTATCGGTGTGATCAGGGCCGAGTCAGGCTGGCTCAGCATGCTCTGTTTTCGTTTGCAGTCGGGGCAGTGGTGCAGTCGCTCCGGGGTGGCCAGCGGTGTGCCCGCCTGCTTGAGGGTGTCCTCCACCAGCGCCACCAGCTTGCTCGGGGCAAAGTAGGTGCCGCACAGGGTGCAGGGGGCCAGCGCGAAGCGGGCTTCCTCATAGAGATCCGCCTTGTTGGTCACCGCCAGCTCGAACTCGGGTGAGAGCGCGATGGCGCGGGTCGGGCAGACCTCCTCGCAGCGGCCGCAGAAGATGCAGCGCGCCATGGAGATCTCCCAGCGCCGTTCGCCGGTCTCCATGTCCACTTCCATCACCAGCGCATTGGCCGGGCAGGCCTTGGTGCAGGCGGCGCAGGCGATGCACTGATCCGCCTGATATTTCGGTTTGCCGCGAAAATCCCGGTTCACCTCGTAAGGGGCGAAGGGGTACTTGGCGGTCGGGGTGCCAGCCTTGAGGATGGTCTTGAACAGCTTGATCATGATGACCCCTTATTTCAGCGGAGAGTTTTTGCGATCGATGCCGTAGCGCTCGATCTCCTTGTAGGAGACCACGGTGGATTTGCCCTTCTTGGGGTCGACCAGGGTGACCCGGTCGGTACAGGAGTAGCAGGGATCCAGACTGCCGATGATGAGCGGCGCATCCGCTACGGTATTGCCGCGCAGCATGTAGCGCAGGGCGGGCCAGTTGGCGTAGGTGGCGGCGCGGCAGCGCCAGCGGAACAGCTTCTGGTTGTCTCCGGTCATGCTCCAGTGGACGTTCTCGCCGCGGGGCGCCTCGGTAAAGCCCAGCGCAAATTTGCCCGGCTGGTAGGTGAACCCTTCGGTCAAAAGCGGCCCTTCCGGCAGGTGCTCAAGACCAAACTCAATCATGTCGAGGGAGTCGTAGAGCTCGTGGATGCGCACCAGCACCCGGGACTGCACATCGCAACCCGCCTTGGTCTGGATCTCCATCGGCAGCTCGCGGTAGCCGGCAAAGTCGTGGACCCGGCGCACGTCGCGCTTGAAGCCGCTCGCCCGCACCATGGGGCCGACGCAGCTGAAATCGCGGGCAATCTGTGGCTCGAGCTTGCCGATACCGATGAGGCGGGAGGAGATGTTGGCGGTGTCCAGAAGCATGGCCACCAGGGGTTTGAGCTCATCACGCAGCTCCCGTACCAGCTGGGCACCCTTGATGCGATCTTCCTTGAAGATGTCACGGCGTACCCCGCCAATCAGGTTGAGGCCGTAGGTCTTGCGCGCACCGGTCAGCAGCTCGGCTAGGGTCATGGATTTTTCCCGCACTCGGAAGAACTGCATAAAGCCGGTGTCGAAACCGGTGAAGTGGCTCGACAGGCCGATGTTGAGGATATGGCTGTGCAGGCGCTCCACTTCCAGCAGCACGGCGCGGATCATCTTGGCCCGCTCTGGCACCGGAATACCCATGGCGTTTTCTACCGAGGTGGTGTAGGCGACGCTGTGGGTAAAACCGCAGATGCCGCAGACCCGGTCGGTCAGGAAGGCCACTTCGTTGTAGCCCATGCGGGTTTCCGCCAGCTTCTCCATGCCGCGATGGACATAGAAGAGGCGGTAGTCGGCATCGATGATGTCTTCACCATCGACGAACAGACGAAAGTGCCCCGGCTCGTCCGAGGTGATGTGCAGCGGGCCGACCGGCACGATGCGGTTGGCATCACTGCCTAGTTCGTTGACGAAGGGGTAGGTCTCGGTGTCAGTGGTGGGCATCGGGCGCTGGCGGTAATCCATGGCGTCCTTGCGCAGGGGGTGGATATCCTCCGGCCAGTCATCCGGCAGTACCAGACGGCGTTCGTCCGGCAGGCCGATGGCGCGCAGGCCGTACATATCGCGGATCTCCCGCTCGCCCCATACCGCCGCCGGAATGGTCGGGGTGATGGAGGGGTACTCCTGGGTATCGGCATCCACCAGCACCTTGACGGTGATCCAGCACTTGGTGTCGCCCTCCATGGAGAAGACGTGGTAGACGGCGAAGTGGCCGTTGAGGCTGCGCTCGTCATTGGCAAAGGAGAGCGGAAGCCAGCCCCCCAGCTGATGGAAGATCAGGCTGGCCGTCTCGACCAGACTGGTGGGCTTGACGGTAATGGTAGCCTGATCGGCGGTTTGCCACTCCTCGTCGACGATGGCGTGGGGCAGTTGTGCTCGCACCTGCTGGATATAGTCGCAGCCGATGCGATCCGAAATGGCGATGGTCATGCAGTTCTCACTTTAATATTCGGGAATGAGCATTCGGTAAAGGTGAAATCGGAAAAAGTCGCTGTGCTGGCGGGCATGGTTCAGATCCCGACCAGATAGGCGAGCAGCGCCAGCAGGGCCAGCCCCAAGCCGTAGCGGGTGAGCTTGTGGGTGCGCACGAACTGGGTACGGGCCATGGCGTTTTCGATGATGCCAGCCAGTAAAAAGGCCACCAGCAGCTTACAGGCGAGGATCAGCGCCGCGCCGATGAGCGCAGGCAGACTCCAGTTGGCCGCCTTGCCGAAGGGGAGGAAAATCACCAGAAAGAGCTGCACCACCACCAGTTGCTTGAGGCCGATGGAGAGCTTGAGCAGGGCCAGCCCCGCACCGGAATACTCGGTAAGCGGCCCCTCCTGCAGCTCCTGCTCGGCTTCGGCGCAGTCAAAGGGCAGCTTGCCCATCTCGACAAACACCGCGAAGGCGCAGGCGGCGCCGGCCAACAGGGTGGCGATGGGGGCGGCCAGTGGCTGGGTCGCCACATAGCTGCTGATGTTGCCCAGATCCGAGCTGCCCACCATCATCGCCATGATGAAGCAGGCGAGCACCAGAATGGGCTCCACCAGAATGCCGAGGGTCAGTTCGCGGCGGGCACCGATCCCTGCAAACATGCTGCCGCTGTCGAGCCCCGAGAGGGAGAAGAAGAAGCGGAAGATGGCGAACAGATAGATATCGGTGATGAGATCCCCGGCGATGGGGAAGGGAGATTCGTGAGTCAGGGTCGGCAGCGCCATCCCCACCAGCAAGAGGGCGGCGATGAGCAGCGCAGGCATCAGGTTGAAGATGATGCCGGCAGGCTCGGGGGTTACCTCCTGACGGCGCAGGAGCTTGGCGATATCCCGGTAATCCTGCAGCAGGCCCGGCCCCTGACGGGAGTGCATCTTGGCCCGCAGCACCCGGTTGAAACCGGTGGCGAGCGGCGCCAGCGCCAGCATGGCGATGGCCTGGGTCAGGGCGAGGGCAACCATGCCCCAGCTCGGCATTTCAAGAACAGGCATATCAGACTCCTACAGCCATCAGGATAAAGAGCGCCAGCACAACACCGTGCAGCAGCCAGCCGGTCGTCCCGCTGGTATCGCTCACCCCGTGCAGGGCGCTGGCCAGATCGAGCTGCGGCTGTTTGCGATAGAGCGGCGCGCAGAGTTGGCGCAAGGTGTGGGTGACACCGCCGGAGGTGAGGCTCATGCGCTCCTCATAGGCGTAACCACAGGCCCACGGGGTGCCAGCGTGACGACGACCCAGCTTGGGCCCCTTGAAGATGGCCAGTACCAGCAACGGGATCAGGAACAGACCCAGCAAGGTGATGGCGATAACGGGCGGGGAGAGGATCGCTTGTGAGCTGTCGAGTGGCAGCAGGGTGGCGCCGGTGGCGACACTCATCTGGCTGGCAACGAGTGCCTGACCATAGCTGGCGATATGGGGGGCAATCCAGGGGGCGCCCAGACCCAGCACCAGACAGACCGCAGCCAGCAGCAGGGTGCCTGCCACCATGGCGCTCGGCACTTCGCGGGCGTGGCTCGCTTTCTCGCTGCGCGGTGCGCCGCAGAAGCAGATGCCATACACCTTGACGAAACACATCACCGCCATGGCGCCGGTCACCGCCAGCATCACTACCGCGAGCGGGGCGACGACAGAAGTGCCGAGTTTGGTCATGGAAAGGAGCGACTGGTAGATAAACCACTCGCTGACAAAGCCGTTGAGCGGTGGCAGCGCCGAGATGGCCATGGCGCCGATGAGGAACGCCAGCGCGGTCCAGGGCATCAGTTTGGCCAGCCCCCCCATCTTGTCCATGTCACGGGTGTGCAGGCGGAACATCACAGAGCCGGTACCCATAAAGAGCAGGCTCTTGAAGATGGCGTGGTTGAGCAGGTGATAGAGGGCGCCGAGCAGCCCCAGCACCACCAGTGCCGGTTGCTGGTTGGCGATGCCGATCATGCCGATGCCCATCCCCATCAGGATGATGCCGATGTTCTCCACCGTGTGGTAGGCGAGCAGTCGCTTGAGATCGTGCTCGGCCAGTGCAAACAGCACCCCGAGCACTGCCGAGCAGGCACCGAAGATCAGCACCACATAGCCCCACCAGAGCTGGCTGGCGCCGAGAAAATCGATGCTGACCCGCAAAATGCCAAAGAGACCCAGCTTCACCATGACGCCGGACATCAGCGCCGAGATATGGGAGGGGGCGACGGGCTCGGCCACCGGCAGCCAGCCGTGCAGCGGCACGAAACCGGCGCGCAGGCCAAAGCCGCAGAAGCTGAGCAGGAACACCAGGGATGCCAGGGCGCCCGCCAGATGGTGTTCGCGCAGCGCGGCGAACTCCAGCGAGCCTGATTCGCGGCAGAGCAGCCAGAAGGCGATCAGCACCAGCGCCATGCCGATATGGTTCATCACCAGATAGAGGCGGCTCTGTTTGGCGGCCTCCGGGTTGGTCTTGACCAGCCAGTAGGTGGTGAGGGTCACCAGCTCGTAGCAGAGCAAGAAACCGAGCGCATTGTCGGCCAGCACCATGCCCACCATGGCAAACAGGAAGAGGTTCATCAGTGCGCCGATGGCCACATCGCCCTTGCCCTGATATTCGCGGATATAGGCAAAGGAGTAGAGGGCGACGGCGACGCCGACTGTGCTAATCACCAGCAGCATCAGCGCGGCCAGCATATCGAGGTGCACCGAGCCCAGCAGCCAGAGTTGGCCGTCGACGGGGGCGCCTTGGGCAAAGATCTGGATGGCGGCGACCAGACCCGCGAGTGACCCCAGCAGGGCAAAACCGCTATTGAGACGGTTGGCCAGTGCGGGCAGCTTTTGCAGGAGCAAACCGGCGGCAGCGCCCAGCAAAAAGAGCAGGAGCGTGGCCATGACAAGGGGGGACAACATCAGCGAACTCCCTCTGTGGTGGATAAATCGGATGCAGGGATCGCCGTGGCGGGCGCCGAGAAGGCAGAGGCCCCTTGCGGGTTGGTGTCGGCTGCTTGCTGGCGACGGATACGTGCGGCGCGTTCGGTGTCGCCGTCATTGACCAGCTTCAGTGCCTGTGAGGGGCAGGCACCGACACAGGCCGGGCCATCGGCGCGAAACTCGCACAGGTCGCACTTGACGGCGATGCTGCGCACCCCCGGCTCCCAGCTCAGCAGATCCTCGCCAAAGCAGCGCAGGCCGGCGGAGGTGGAGGGGTTGCTGGAGCGGATGGAGCAGGGGATATAGGTGTCGTAACTGGTGGCTACGGCCACCGGGCGGCTGCCACCGCTCTGGATAGCGCCAAACGGGCAGGCCACGGCGCAGAGATTGCAGCCGATGCAGAGCGACTCGTTGAGTTGCACGCAATCGCCGGTCTGGCGAATGGCCTCGACCGGGCACACCTTGATGCAGGGGGCATCGTCACAGTGACGGCACTGAACCGGCATGGTCGCCTGCTCGTGTCGCATAACGGTTAAACGGGGGGCTTGCTGCAAACCTTGCGCCTTGTGTACCTCGCTGCAGGCCGCCATACAGGTGCCACAGCCGATACAAAGCTTGGGGTCAGCGATAACGAAGCGGTTCATAGCCTACCTTGTCGTGTCGCGAACGGAGAAAGTAGGGGCAGGTTGGCAAGATACGGGCCAGAATGGTTTTTGCAGCGAAATTGGTTTTAACTTGCTGTTTTTAAATAAATAAAAATCCTCATGTAGTTGAGTGAACGCGCTGGTGTGGCTGTTGAACTGTGACGTTCGTCACTTGTGACGAAGCCGCCAAGAGGGTTCGTCACCTTGGAAAACGCAGCATAAGTAGGGTGCAATGAACGGAGTGAATTGCACCGCTATCAAAATATGTTCGTGGTGCACGGCGCTGCGCTTGTTGCACCCTACGGTGGGATGTCTGTGGGGGGCGATGTGGTTTGCCCCCTTCTCCCCTCGCGGGAGAAGGGTTGGGGATGAGGGGGAAAGTCAGCCATATGTTCGCGGTGCACGGCGCTGCGCTTGTTGCACCCTACGGTGGGATGTCTGTGGGGGGCGATGTGGTTTGCTCCCTTCTCCCCTTGCGGGAGAAGGGCTGGGGATGAGGGGGCCAGTCATTGGGGTTAACGAAACAAGAGAGGGAGGCCAATGCCTCCCTCTCTCTTTAGCGCAACTCACGCCATCAGATATCCACCTGGGAACCCAGCTCGATAACCCGGTTGGGCGGGATCTCGAACTGATCCGGCGCCCGCAGGGCGTTGCGCTGCAGCAGCATAAAGAGCTTGCCGCGCAGATAGAGATACCAGGGGCGGTCTTTCATGATGAGCGACTCGTGGGCCATAAAGAACGAGGTCTCCATCATCCGGCAGCTTAGCCCCTCGGCGTTGCAGCGGTGGAAGATCTCCTCCACGTTCGGGGTCTCGCGCCAGCCGTAGCTTGCCACTACCCGCCAGAAGGTGGGGGAGAGCTGCTCGATGCAGACCCGGCGCACATTGTGGACGTAGGGCACCTCTTCCACCCGCAGGGTGAGCAGGATGATCCGCTCGTGCAGCACCTTGTTGTGCTTGAGGTTATGCAGCAGCGCATGGGGGATCACATTGACCACCCGCGACATATAGACCGCAGTGCCGGCCACCCGGGTCGGCGGGGATTTCTCCAGCGAGGCGATCATCGGCTCAAGGGAGTTGCCGTGCTCGTTCAGGCGGCGAATAAGCTGAAAGCGCTCGCTCTTCCAGCTGGTCATCACGGTGAACATCACCGCGCCCAGGGTGAGCGGCAGCCAGCCACCGGAGAAGATCTTGGCGAGGTTGGCGGCAAACAGCGGCACGTCGATACAGAGCAGCGCGGCAAACAGGATGGCCACCAGATACTTGTTCCAGTGCCAGCTGTTCTTGGCCACCGAGCAGGAGAGGATGGAGGTGAGCACCATGGTGCCGGTCACCGCGATGCCGTAGGCCGCCGCCAGATTGCTGGAGTGCTCGAAGCTCATGATGACGATCACCACCGAGATATAGAGCATCCAGTTGATGACCGGAATATAGATCTGGCCGGACTCCTGCTCGGAGGTGTGAACGATGCGAATGGGGGAGAGATAACCAAGGCGCACCGCTTGTCGGGTGAGGGAGAAAACCCCGGAGATCACCGCCTGGGAGGCGATCACCGTCGCCATGGTTGCCAAGAGCAGCAGCGGCACCAGCGCCCATTTCGGCGCGAGCAGGAAGAAGGGGTTGGCAATGGCGGCGGGGTTACTCAGCAGCAGCGCACCCTGACCGAAGTAGTTGAGCACCAGCGAGGGCAACACCACGATAAACCAGGCGAGGCGAATGGGATTTTTGCCAAAGTGGCCCATATCCGCGTAGAGCGCCTCCACCCCGGTGATGGCCAGCACCACGGCGCCGAGGGCAAAGAAGGAGGTGGTCTGGTACTGGATAAAGAAGCGCACCGCCCAGACGGGGTTGAGCGCACCCAGCACCTCGGGGTTGTGGATGATGCCGCGCAGCCCCAGCACCGCCAGCGTCATAAACCAGATCAGCATGATGGGGGCAAACAGCTTGCCCACCATGGCGGTGCCATGTTTCTGGATGGCAAACAGCAGGGTCAGCACAAGCACCGAGAGGGTGACGATATAGGGGTCGAGGGCGGGGGTGAGAATGCTCAGACCCTCGATGGCCGACATCACCGACATCGCCGGGGTGATCACCACCTCGCCATAGAAGAAGCTGCCACCAATCAGGCCGAGGATTATCAGCAGCGGCGTCCAGCGGGTGGAGGCGTTGCGGGTCGCCAGCGACATCAGGGTGAGAATGCCCCCCTCGCCGGCGTTGTCGGCCCGCATCACAAAGGAGAGGTACTTGACCGACACAACCAGGATCAGCAGCCAGAAGATCAGCGAGAGAAAGCCGAGAATGGAGGCCGGCTCGACGCCGAACCCGAATTGACCTGACAGGCACTCGCGCAAGGTATAGAGCGGGCTGGTGCCGATATCGCCATAGACTACGCCAATCGCCGCCAGCATGACGCCGGACATGGCTTGTTGTTTATCACAGTTCATGAGTTCATCTTGTCAGTTTGATGTTTACACGTTTGCCACAGCAGATCGCCCCGAACACATCAGGTATGTGTGGATACAACATCGGGGGAAATCAAAGGATTGCGATGGGAAGGGAGCTAATCGGATATAAAGATGCGTTTCATGGGACACAGTCTGTTCATCTGTCGTTAAGCTTATAATGACACACACTCTGCGGGACTATGCTCAGTTATAAATAATCAAAAGTTCAATTTGAGTAAGAGAATTAATTATCCGGCGATTGAAATTGGCAGCGATAATGCAGGCAACTGTTTGTTTTATCTAGTGAAGTGTTTTGGCTACTCTCTTTTACCAAAACGGATAATAAATAGACGATAAAGTAATCGCTAATTAATTGCTGGCAGGATGGCAAAGGGGAGAGCGTTGGGTGGCAATGGAGTCTTTATTTGCTAAAGGAGAAAAATGTAGGGTGCAATGAACGAAGTGAATTGCACCAAGTATTAAAAGAGGCAAGAGGTGCAATGCGCTGCGCTTATTGCACCCTACGGTAATTATTACTCTCCATGATAGTGCTTCAATAAAAAGTAGCGGTCAGGACTATTTTTTACGCCGCTCACTTTACCGACTATTTTAAATCCCATTTTTTCATAAAATTTGGGTGCCTGAAATGAGAGAGTGTCGACTTGAGCTGCAATACAGCCTCGTTTTTGTGCCTCACGTTCAGCAATCTCCATTAATTGAATGCCGAGCCCCTGTCCTCTCTTGTCATTGTGTACCCAAAGCACTTCGATCAACAGTTGATGATAAATAGTTCGTCCGGCAATGCCACCGACAACTTCGTCATTATCATCATGAATGGCAATAATTAAAGGTTGGGAGCGTTCCTCACCCATTTTATCAAAGTTAAATTGTCTAAGGTTATCAACAAGTACATTGAAGATATCATCTTTATGTTCATTATGGATTTTTATATACATCAAATTTTACTCCATTAAAATATAATCGTAGGGTGCAATGAACGAAGTGAATTGCACCAAGTATTAAAAGAGGCTACGGCACTAATTAATGCACCAAGTCCAATTTTGATGGTTGTATCAAGAATTTCCAAGTAGGTGATTGCCATAAGACCCTGTGCTTGATAATTTTAAGGGCTGATTTATATCTGAGTCAGATACTATCTAGCATAATTTTATTGTTTGTGTCTCACTGTGGTAGTGGATACTTCAATTTGACTGGTCTAGTTTTCACTTCTCTAGGTCCTAAGTTTTTATCGTAGAAATACCAAATGTTGAATTTACGCTCAGATGGTTTCGTATCTGCCTCAAGATCTATCCATCCAAGATAGTCAGAAATTTCTTTTTGAATTAAAATCTTACCCTCTGAGGTGGCTTTCTTTTGCCATGCAGCCATTACAGCACCAAGTAGTAAATCACACAATTGAATTTGAACAGATGTCTTGGAGTCTTTAGTTACATAACTATCGATGACATCGGAGAGTTTAGTTACTTGGTGTATTTGGTTATTGACAATAATGTGTGAGGCCTCATCTGCTTTTTTATATCTTGATGCAATAGGATCTACAACTATGCGAAACTGGCATTCTCTATTTGGATGTGCTTTTAAAACTGATTTAATTTTTGAGTTAAGTAATAGATTGAAATGTTTGCGTCGAGCTAAATCGTAGTCACCATTGTGGCATTCTTTCTTTACATCTGACTTTTTAATAATTATGCAATGAAAAGCAAGCCATTCTCTTTTGAAAAATAGTTCTATTAGCTCTAGATAAAAACTTCGGAATTGTTTGCTATGTGCCTTTTGCCACTTTATTTCATCATGATAGTGGTGTTTCTCTCTTAAATCTGAAACTAATTTTGAAAAATCACCTCGCCGCTGCCATTTCATCCAAATACTACCAAAGCCATAATATCTAGCACCATCAACGCCAGACTCATCGCATGCAATGTTCCAAATTAATTTACCTGGATCTTCCATTTTCACCTCATTTATTTAATCCTACATAGAGTGGTATTAAATTTAAATTGTGAGAACAATAACGTCCTATTTAAGGAGACGAATAAAGTAATTGGCTAATCTAGTGAATGCATACATAGAAAGTTGTCTCTAGCCACTGTCCTGAACATCCAGACTCCAAGTCTGCTGCTTTTAATCTGTGCGGTTGTATGCTTATCAACATGGAAACGCCCTCAACAGACAGGTTGCCAACTGAAGCATGCTATCCAATCGGGTAGGGGGTAAAAAGGGCAATCGGCGCATAATCTGTCCGAGATCAATAAATTAGTCATTGATTGGTTGTTGTTTGATCTCTCGACCTAAAAGGGCAGGGTGAAATGCCTTAGTCAGCCGGTGTCGAGCTCGTCACTTTTGTCGTGTCGATCACACTTCCCACCCCGTCGTCACCCTCGTCAGAGGTGGCATCCAGCATATATCTCTTTCTGATTACCCCTTTATTTTCAGTTGCTTGTAAATTTTTATCGCACCCTTGGCCCGTTTTGGTCTGATAAATGCTTTGTGGGGGGCTTGCCGCCTCTTTGCCTGTCGGCGGGCGGCCCGGTGTAACGAACCATTTAGGATCCCTCTCTATGAACAGCTTCGTGATTGCAGATCCCAGTCTCTGTATTGGGTGTCGTACCTGTGAGGTGGCCTGCGCCGTTTCACACCAGTCAGGGTCTTGCAGCGGGACCCTTGAGCGGGAGGGCGGCCTGCATCTTGCCATCGAGGATGGACATCTGGTCTCCAGGGACAGCTACTTTCAGCCGCGCCTGAAGGTGATCGTGGGCAGCAAGGTGACCACGCCGGTGCTCTGCCGCCAGTGTGAAGACAAGCCCTGTGCCATGGCCTGCCCGAACAATGCCATCGTCAGTGAGGATGGCTGCGTCAAGGTGTTGCAGGAGCGCTGCATCGGCTGCAAGTCCTGCGTGGTGGCCTGTCCTTACGGCGCCATGGCGGTGGTGCTCAAAGAGGTGCCCCCGGCTGTGGATTCGCTCTTCAAGCGTCCGCAGACCAAGGCGCAGGCGCTCAAGTGCGATCTCTGCCGTCACCGCGAGGCGGGCCCGGCCTGTGTCGAGGTCTGTCCGACCCAGGCGCTGCGGCTGGTCACGCCGGAGCATCTTGAAAACCTGAACCGGCAGAAACAGCTGGCCAGTGCCGAGGCACTGCTGGCGATGCCGGCGCGGGTGTGAGCGGGCTTGCCGAGCCGTTTTTCGTTAACAAACAAGAGTGTGAGTCATGAAAAAAGTCATTACCGTGTGCCCCTATTGCGGCACCGGTTGCAAAATCAACCTGCTGGTTGAAAACGACAAGGTGGTGGGGGCCGAGGGCGCCAACGGCCGGACCAACGAGGGGCAGCTCTGCCTCAAGGGCTATTACGGTTGGGATTTTTTGAACGACACCAACCTGCTGACCCCCCGTCTCAAAAGCCCGATGATCCGCCGCGAGCGCGGTGGCAAGTTCGAGGCAGTCTCCTGGAATGAAGCGATCGAGTTCGCCAGCAGCCGTCTCTCTGCCATCAAGGCGAAATATGGCCCGGACGCCATCATGACCACCGGCTCTGCCCGTGGCCCGGGCAATGAAGCCAACTATGTGATGCAGAAATTTGCCCGTGCGGTGATTGGGACGAACAACGTCGACCACTGCGCGAGGGTGTGACACGCACCCTCAGTCTCCGGTCTGGAGACAACTGTAGGCAACGGCGCCATGAGCAACGCCATTCCCGAAATTCAAGAGACCAAGTGCCTGCTGGTGTTTGGTTACAACGCTGCTGACTCTCACCCCATCGTCGCCCGCCATATCCTCAAGGCGAAGGCAAACGGGGCCAAGGTGATTGTGTGTGATCCCCGCATGGTGGAGACCGCCCGTATCGCCGATCAGTGGCTGCCGCTCAAAAACGGTTCCAACATGGCGCTGGTTAACGCCTTCGCCAACGTGTTGATTAACGAAGGGCTCTACAACAAGGCATTCGTCGCCAACTACACCGAAGGGTTCGAGACCTTCAAGGCGACGGTGGCCAAGTACACCCCGGAATATGTCGAAGGGATCACCGGCCTCAAAGCCGCCGATATCCGCGCCGCCATTCGCACCTATGCCGAGTCGCCTGCGTCCATGATCCTGTGGGGCATGGGGGTGACCCAGTACGGTCAGGCGGTGGACGTGGTCAAGGGGCTGGCGGGTCTGGCGTTGCTGACCGGCAACTTCGGTCGCCGCGGCACCGGTTGCGGGCCGGTACGTGGTCAGAACAACGTGCAGGGCACCTGTGATATGGGGATGCTGCCCCACCAGTTCCCGGGTTATCAGTCAGTGGCCGATCCCGCCATCAGCGCCAAGTTCGCCAAGGCGTGGGGCGTGGAGTCACTCTCTCAAAAGCCCGGCTATCGCCTGACCGAGCTTGGCCACAAGGTGGAGGAGGGCAAGTGCAAGGCCTTCTACATCTTCGGTGAAGATCCGGCCCAGACCGAGGCCGATCTCGGTCAGTTCCGCCGCACTCTGGCGGGGATGGAGCTGGTGATCGTGCAGGATATCTTCATGACCCAGACCGCCGAGATGGCCGACGTCATTCTGCCCGCCACCAGCTGGGGCGAGCACGAAGGGGTCTACAGCTCGGCGGATCGCGGCTTCCAGCGCTTCTACAAGGCGGTGACGCCCCCCGAGAACGTGAAACCGGACTGGGCCATCTTCTCGTTGATGGCGACCGCCATGGGTTATCCCATGGAGTACCACAACACTGAAGAGATCTGGGACGAGATGCGTGCGCTCTGCCCGCTCTACGCCGGGGTCAGCTACGACAAGATGGCCGATCTCAAGAGTGTGCAGTGGCCCTGTCCGACCGAGGATCACCCGGGCACCAGCACTCTGTTCGAGGGGAATGTGTTCACTACCCCGAGTGGCAAGGGTCAGCTGATCGCCTCCGAGTGGCGGCCGCCGCTGGAGCAGCCCTGTGCGGAGTACCCGCTGGTACTCTCCACCGTGCGCGAGGTGGGTCACTACTCCTGCCGCTCCATGACCGGCAACTGCTCGGCGCTGCAGACCCTGGCCGATGAGCCGGGCTATGTGCAGATCCACCCGAGCGATGCCAAAAAGCTTGGGGTGAAGGATCAGGCGCTGGTCTGGATCTCGTCGCGCCGTGGCAAGGTGATCACCCGGGCCAACTACAACGACCGGGTCAACGCCGGGGTGGTCTACATGACCTACCAGTGGTGGATCGGGGCCTGCAACGAGCTCACCATCGAGCACGTCGATCCCGTCTCCCACACGCCGGAGTACAAGTACTGCGCGGTGAAGATCGAGCGCATCGACAATCAGCCTGAGGCGGAAGTGTACCTCCAGACTGAATACAGCGCGCTCAAGGCGAAATTGCGCAGCGCAGCCAAAGGCTGACCCGCCCTAAAAAAGAGGTTCTGCACAAATAAGGGAACCCGACCCGGATTTATCGAGTCGGGCACCCTTTTATTACCAAAAAAAGCGGAGTAAATGATGCAACATGAAATTGGTCGCTTATTCGGACTTTTCTATATTGGCACCTATCTGGCGGCGATATTGCTGGGAATAGGTTGCTATATTTGGCGCGACGAGATGATATTTCTGCTCGGCTTCGGTTTTTTCGGCTGTTTTATGGCAGCGCGGCTCGCCATGAGCAGCGTATTTTCTGCCTTGAGTATTTCCAGTGCCTGGCTGATCGGGTTTATCTCCACCACCTTGATCAACGGCCTGCTGTTGGGGGTGATCACCCTGCTGATCTACCTCACGCACCAGAGCGTCACCGCCGAGCTTGCCGACAACGCCAGCTGGCTGCTGATGGCCTTCCAGAGCTTGTCGGCCCTCTTTATCTTCGGTGGCCTGAAGTGCAGCCACAGCCGGATCATCACCTCGTAAATTGCCGATGGATGGGCAGCAAACGCCATCTTGAAACCCGCAGCCAGCGAAGAGGAAAGGGCAGATCTGACAGTTGACGGCGGCCCACTTTTCAGGCGCCTTAATTGAGATCAAGAACTGATGAAATAACCGGTTAAATATGGCCATCAGATATATTAAATCGGATTGTAATGAAATTTGAGCTCATCTATGATGAGTCGCCATTCCAATATATCCCCCGATAACGATGTTACTTTTTGTTGTCGTTCGTTAATAACAACTCTGGAATTGCAACATGCGACAATTTCCGTCACCGCTTTTCTTATTGGCAGCAGCTTTTACGGGCTGGGCTATTTATTTTGGTGACGAGTGCTTGTCGTGATGCGATGGCATGGACAGCCTGACTGGTGACTAAATCGATATAACGTGAGGCCGCAATGCTAAATGTGAGTGCCATCCCCCTGGACGAGATCTCTCCCATCTGGGACGACGGTTTCCTCCTGCTCTCCAAATCCCTCCTGTCGGCCGTGACGCTCGATGATTTTATCCACAAACTCAACAAGATAGATGCCAGCTTCGGCGGCGTAACCCGGGTCAACCTGATCCTCAACATGGGTGCGGACGAGGAGGCCATCTTCTACTTCATGGGACATTCCGGCCCAAAGCATCTGGTCTGCCCCAAGGCAGAGCTGCAACTTTCCCCCCGTCCTACCAAAGAGACCCCGGAACAGGCCATCATTCTCGCTGCCGCCCGCTTTGAGAATCGCTGCCCGGCTCTGGATCGCGAAGGGGTCTACGACGGGCTGCGCTCCTACTGCCAGCTCCCCATCACCACTGCCCGCAGCCATCTGGGCGGGGTCGAGTTTATCAACACCCAGCTCGACAGCTTCACCATGGAGACCCTTGCCAAACTGACCCAGCTTGCGGCCATTATCGCCATTGCGCTGGAGAACGTGCTCGACAAGGAGCGCACTCTGGAGCAGGCCAACTCCCTGCGTCTTGAGCGCGACAGCTGCAAAATTCTGGTGGATGTGACCAACGCGGTAATCAAACTGGTGCGCATCGCCGAGCTGCCCAAGAGCCTGTTTACCATCCTGCACCACCACTTTGGCATCAGCAGCTTGTGTCTGGCGGAGTACAACGCCACCTCCGACAGCTTCAAGAGCTATCTGGTCAATCAGCACCAGAGCGATCAGCCGGGCATCATCGATCACTCCTGTTTTGAAAAGAAGTGTCTGCAGGGGGCCCTTGGCCACAGCGAGCCGTTTTTTGTCTATCGCGAACACGGCCACGGTTGCAGCAATCGCTGCCGCTTTACCTCCCAGATCCTGCCGCCCGAGGCCGACAGCTCCTGCATTTTGCCGCTGCGCTATCGGGGCAACCTGCTGGGGGTGTTGATCCTCTCGCACCCCAACGCCGACTTCTTTGCCGATATCGATATCTCTCTGCTGGAGCAGGTGGCGGCGCGCACGGCCATTGCCATGAACAACGTGCAGGCGCAGCAGGAGATCTCCAACACCAACGGCGCCAAAGAGAAGACCATTCGCATCAACGAGCCGCAGATGCAGGGGGAGTTCCCCCACATCATCTACCAGAGTGCGGTGATGGAGAGCGTGCTGGAGAAGGTGCGGCTGGTGGCCGAGAGCGACAGTACCGTGCTGATCCTCGGCGAGACCGGCACCGGCAAGGAGCTGATCGCCCAGGCGATTCACGCCCTGAGTGCCCGCCACGACCACGAGATGGTGAAGGTGAACTGCGCCGCCATTCCCACCGGCCTTATCGAGAGCGATCTGTTTGGCCACGAAAAGGGTGCCTTTACCGGCGCCCTGACCCAGCGGATCGGCCGTTTCGAGCGGGCCCACAAGGGCACCCTGTTCCTCGACGAAGTGGGGGATATGCCGCTGGACTTGCAGCCCAAACTGTTGCGGGTATTGCAGGAGCACGAGCTGGAGCGGGTGGGCAACAGCAACCCCATCGCAGTGGATGTGCGGCTGGTGGCCGCCACCAACTGCGATCTGCTCTCCATGGTCAAGAACAAGCGCTTTCGAAGCGATCTCTACTACCGCCTCAACGTCTTTCCCATCGAGCTGCCGCCGCTGCGCGAGCGCCGCGAGGACATTCCGCTCTTGGTCAATTTCTTTATCAAGAAGATCGCCAAGCGGATGCGCCGCACCATCACCTCGATCCCCGCCGATGCCATGAAGATGCTGGTGTCGCTCCCCTGGTACGGCAATATCCGCGAGCTGGAGAACGTTATCGAGCGCGCCGTGGTGATGACCCGCGGTCATGTGCTCAACCTCTCGCCCGATGAGCTGATGCCCCTCAAGGGCTACCACAAGATTGAGACCCTGGTTTATGACGAGCCCGCCACGCCGCTCTTTGCCGAGGGGCCGGAGGATGAGCGCGAGGCGATCATCGCCGCCCTGCGTGACTGCAACGGCATCGTCGCTGGCGAACGAGGGGCGGCCAACCGCCTCGGCATGAAGCGCACCACCTTGCTTTCGAAAATGAAGCGGCTCGGCATTTCGGCCAGAGATCCCGAGATCATTGACGGGGTCGCACCATGAGAGAGCTACTTGAGCTTGAGGCGCGGGGCGAGCTTAGCGAGCAGAGCGAACAGAACAAGCTGACCCGCTGCGCCATCCATCGCGAGGTGGTGCACTACCGCGCCGATACCTTGACCTGCGACAGCGAGATGGCGCTCCCCTCCGAGACGCCGGTGGCGCTGGTCTACAACGGCATCGCTCACAGCGTGATGATGTGTTCAGCCTCCGATCTGGAGGATTTCGCCATCGGTTTCTCGCTATCCGAGGGGATTATCGACAGCCTGCTCGATATCCACGACATCGAGCAGATTGACGGCTGTCAGGGGATTGAGCTGCATATCACCCTGGCCAACCGCTGCGTCCATCGCCTCAAAGAGAAGCGGCGCACCTTGGCGGGGCGCACCGGTTGCGGCATCTGCGGCAGCGAGAGTCTGG
Source organism: Aeromonas sp. s8 (assembly GCF_040907785.1). Classification (NCBI taxonomy): domain Bacteria; kingdom Pseudomonadati; phylum Pseudomonadota; class Gammaproteobacteria; order Aeromonadales; family Aeromonadaceae; genus Aeromonas; species Aeromonas sp. s8. Next base: position 26,328 of record NZ_JBFOCL010000016.1, on the reverse strand, counting down.
AGCAGGTGATCCGCACCCAACCAATGCTGCCCGACAGTCAGCGGCTGGCGGTGGGCCATATCGACAAGGTACTGAGCGCACTGCGCCCGCTTCAGCTGCTGGGTCAGCGCACCGGCGCCACCCATGCGGCAGTGCATCTGGATGGTGAGGGCAATATTCTCGCCATCCGCGAAGATGTGGGGCGCCATATTGCGCTGGACAAGCTGGTGGGCCATCTGTGCCGCAGCGGTCGGCGGGATGGCGCCATTCTGGTGACCAGCCGCGCCAGCTTCGAGATGGTGCAAAAGTGCGCCAGCGCCGGGGTGGAGATCTTGCTCGCCATCTCCGCCGCCACCGAGCTTGCGGTCGAGCGGGCCGAGCAGACAGGGCTGACGCTGGTGGGCTTTTGCCGCCCCGGGCGGGCCGAGATCTACAGCGGCTGCCAGCGCATTCTGCTCAAGTAATGGCAAGGCCGTGAACCCGTTAAACGGGTCATAAAAACAGGCAATGAAAAAGGGCGGGGAGTATGACTCCCCGCCCTTGTTGTATCTGCTGCTGTGGCGGCTTAGCGCGCCAGCAGGATACGCAGCATGCGGCGCAGCGGCTCGGCGGCGCCCCACAGCAGCTGGTCACCCACGGTAAAGGCGGCCAGATACTCAGGGCCCATATTGAGTTTGCGCAGACGACCCACCGGAATGCTCAGGGTGCCGGTAACGGCCGCTGGAGTCAGCTCGCGGGCGGTGATATCGCGATCGTTGGGGATCACTTTTACCCAGTCGTTGTGGGCAGCCAGCAGCGCTTCGATCTCCGCCAGCGGCACATCTTTTTTCAGCTTGATGGTGAAGGCCTGGCTGTGGCAGCGCAGGGCACCGATCCGCACGCACAGACCATCCACCGGAATGACGGCGTTCTCGATACCCAAAATCTTGTTGGTTTCGGCCTGACCCTTCCACTCTTCACGGCTCTGGCCGTTGTCGAGCTTGGTGTCGATCCAGGGGATAAGGCCACCGGCCAGCGGCACGCCGAAGTTGTCCACCGGCAGGGTGCCGGAGCGGGTCTTCTCGGTGATCTTGCGCTCGATGTCGAGGATGGCGGAGGCAGGATCGGCCAGCTCAACCGCCACTTCGTCGCGCAGCATCCCCATCTGGGTGACCAGCTCGCGCATATGGCGGGCACCGCCACCGGAGGCAGCCTGATAGGTCGCCACGCTCACCCACTCCACCAGATCGGCCTTGAACAGGCCGCCGAGGGCCAGCAGCATCAGGCTGACGGTGCAGTTACCGCCAACGAAGGTCTTGATGCCGTCGTTCAGGGCCTGCTCGATGACGTCGCCGTTAACCGGATCCAGAATGATGACGGCGTCTTTCTCCATCCGCAGGGAAGAGGCGGCGTCAATCCAGTAACCCTGCCAGCCAGCGGCTTTCAGGCGCGGATAGACATCCTTGGTGTAGTCGCCGCCTTGGGCGGTGATGATGATATCCTGCTTGGCTAGCGCCGCGATATCGAAGGCATCCTGCAGAGTACCGGCATCGACGCCGAAGTTGGGAGCGGCCTCACCGGCCTGGGAGGTGGTGAAGAATGTGGGTTGAATATGGGCGAAATCCTGCTCTTCCTGCATCCGGCTCATCAGAACCGATCCCACCATGCCACGCCAACCGACCAAACCTACTTTTTTCATATTGTCCTACCCTGGATTGCTGCTAAAGAAACTCGCGGTGACACCCGTAACCCCTTGTCTGGCGACGCCTGTTTACAAGCGGTTTACAGGCCATTTAAAAAATATGCGCTGCGAAAAATGCGTCTATCCACATTACGGATTGTGACGGCTTGCGCAAGTCGAATTGCGCAATATTCTGTGCCGTTTGCTGCATTAACCGGCAGCCAGAGCACCGCTCAGGTAGACGGGGAGGGAGAAGGTCAACATCAGACGAAAAGGCCACCGTTTATGGCGGTGGCCTGTCAATAAAGCGGTTGAGAACGTCCTCTGCTGTTGTCTGAGGGCGCAGTCGGCGAGTGAAACAGCCCGACAGCTTGGGTGCTTAGCCGTAACGAGCCAGAGTGAGCCCCTCATCGCTGATGGCGGGCTCGCTGCCGCTGATGAGAGCGCACAGAAGCTGACCCGAGCCGGCCGCCATGGTCCAGCCAAGGGTGCCGTGGCCGGTATTGAGCCAGAGACCGGGAATGGGGCTCGGCCCCACCAGCGGGGTGCCATCCGGCGTCATGGGACGCAGCCCGGTCCAGAACTCGGCCTGGCTGATATCGCCCCCTTCAGGGAAGAGATCGCCGACCACCATCGCCAGGGTGTCGTGGCGTCTCGGATTCAAGGCGAGGTTGTAGCCCGACAGCTCCGCCATGCCGCCGACCCGGATCCGCTCGTCAAAGCGAGTGATGGCCACCTTGTAGGTCTCGTCCAGCACGGTGCTGCGCGGCGCGGCCTCGGCGTTGATCATCGGCAGGGTGAGGGAGTAGCCCTTGACCGGATAGACCGGCAGCTCCAGCCCGAGCGGGCGCAGCAGCGGCCGCAAAAAGCCGGTGGCATAGCTGCCGAGCGCACAGACGATGGCATCGGCGCGATAGCGCTGCTCGCCCGCCCGTACCGCCACGGCGCGGCCGCGGGCTTGCTCAATCTCGTCGATGTCGCAGTTGAAGACGAACTTGACCCCGAGCTTCTCGGCTTCAAGGGCAAGGGCCTTGGTGAAGCGGAAGCAGTCGCCGGTCTCGTCGCCGGGCAGACGCAAGCCGCCGACGATTTTGCCGCGCACCCGCACCAGCGCAGGCTCTGCCGCTTCGCAGCCGCTGGCATCCAGCGACTGGTAGGGGACGCCATACTCCTCCAGCACCTCGATATCGCGCTGGCTGGCATCGAGCTGGGACTGGCTGCGAAACAGCTGCAGGGTGCCGAGCTGGCGCCCTTCGTAATCGATGTTCAGCTCGTCACGCAGCAGCTTCATGCAGTCGCGGCTGTATTCGGCCAGACGCACCATGCGCCCCTTGTTGGTGGCATAGGCGGTCGGGGTGCAGTTGGCGAGCATTCTGAGCATCCAGCGTAGCTGGAAGGGGTCGGCGGTGGGGCGCACGGTGAAGGGGGCATGCTTTTGCAGCATCCACTTGGCGGCCTTGAGGGGAATGCCGGGGGCCGCCCAGGGGGCCGCATAACCCGGGGATATCTGCCCGGCGTTGGCATGGCTGGTTTCAAGGGCGACGCCCCCTTGTCGCTCCAGCAGGGTCACCTTGTGACCCGCTTTGGCCAGATACCAGGCGCTGGTTACCCCAATCACGCCGCCACCGAGAACCACTATCTCCATATCGTCTTTCCTTGACTGATCTCCTGATGTGGCCACCACCATAATCAGCCGCCACAGGATATTCAACCGCTCTGCGCAGGATTGGGATCTCCGTCTGCTTGCCTGTCACAAGCTGGTGTTTGGTGCGATGGTGAGCCAGATTGCCAGCGTAAAGCGCTGTGATGTTGTGAGGGGCATGGCCCACTTACAGCTGCTCCAGCTTGATCAGGTAGTGCTCCGCCGTTGCCAGTATGGCCTGCTGCTGCGCTGCGGCTTGGCCATCCCAGTTGGCATAGGGGAGGGCGAGGCGGGGATTGCCGCCCAGTTTGTCCCGATTGCGCCAGAGAAAGTGCCAGTAGAGGCTGTTGAAGGGGCAACTTCCGTCGCCGTGGCGGGCTTTGACCTGATAGTTGCACCCCTTGCAGTAGTGGCCCATCCGCTCGAGATAGGCGCCGCTGCTGGCGTAGGGCTTGCTGCCCATCAGGCCGCCATCGGCAAACTGGCTCATGCCGCGGGTGTTGGGCAGCTCGACCCACTCGATGGCATCCACATAGATGCCGAGATACCACTGATCCACCTCGTCAGGATCGCTCCCCGCCAGCAGGGCAAAGTTGCCGGTCACCATCAGCCGCTGAATATGGTGGGCGTAACCGTGCTCAAGGGATTGCTTTATGGCGTGGCGCACGCAGGCCATCCTGGTGTCGCCGCTCCAGAAAAAGCCGGGTAGCGGCCGGTTGGCCCCGAGAAAATTGGTCTGCTTGTAGTCGGGCATCTTTTCCCAGTAGAGGGCGCGGACAAACTCGCGCCAGCCGAGGATCTGGCGGATAAAACCCTCCACCTGCGCCAGCGTGATGGTGGCCTGATTGGCCTGCCAGTGGGTCTCGGCGGCGCGGATCACCTCAAGCGGATGAAGCATCTTGCTGTTGAGGGAAAACGACAGGCGGCTGTGAAACAGGCTCCAGCCCCGCTCGCTCAGGGCATCCTGATAGCGGCCAAAGTGGGGTAGGCAGTGGGCCAGAAAATGGGCCAGCAGCTCGCGACTCTGGCGCCTAGTGATGGGCCACGGCAGTTGGCTGGCATCTGCCTCGCCGATGGTACTGACCCCGTGGCGGGTCAGCATGGTATCAATTTCGCTCACCTCGTTGGCAAAGATGAGGGGGGCCGGGATTGGTTGGCTCGCCGGCAGTTTGGCGCGGTTCTCGTCATCAAAGTTCCAGCGCCCGCCAAGGGGTTGGCCGCGCTCATCGAGCTGCACTTGGTATTGCTTTCGCAGGGCGCGGTAGAAGAACTCCATCCGGCTGTGAGGATAGCGCTGCCAGCCATCGCGGGGGGTGAGAAAATGTTCGCTCTCCACCTCGGTGGCAGGGATGGCAAGGCCAGCGGCCCAGCTTTTCAACTGGCTTGCGAGGCGCCACTCGTCCGGGCTCTGCCAGGCGAATCTGTCGGCCTGATGTGCTTCGAGTTGAGCCTCCAGCAAGCCGGGCAAATCGGGCCAGCGGGCGCTCTCATCAAGGGTCAGGTAACAGACGCGGTGGCCCGCTTGGGTGAGTGCCGCCGCGAAGGCGCGCATGGCGGCAAAGAAGGCCAGCACCTTCTGGCGATGGTGGCGGCAGTAGTCGGTCTCCTGACGTAGCTCTGCCATCAGATAGCAGATTGCCGGATCCGGGGTGCGAAACCAGCTGTGACCGGCGTTCAGCTGATCGCCGAGAATCAGGCGCATCTCCATCAGACTCGCTCCCCCTCAGGTTGCTGGCTGCGGTGACGAGCGTGGCGACAGCGCTCGCTGCAGTAGCGAACCTCCTCCCAGCTGCGCGCCCACTTGCGCCGCCAGCTGAAGGGGCGTTGGCAGACGGGGCAGATCTTCTCGGGCAGATGGGGTTTGCGATGCATGATGGCTTCCGGCCTTGGCTGATGGGGGATGTGGCGTGTGGGTAGGGAGAATAACGAACCGGGGGCGCGAGCGGATCAACCTCACTGCCGGTTTGCCGCGCAGACGCCCACTTTGTGAGCGGGCGCACAGCCCGTCGGTGCGCCCCTTGTTTGCCAATTAACCAGCCGTTAACGTGGCGAGACTGCCTGTTGGCAGCATCCATCAATGAACATGGGTTCATCGACATAGTTGGCCACCGACTGTCTACAACCGATATGGAGGGGAGTGATGCCAATCATGACAGCTACGCCCCGGGCAGCTTGCCTGCTCGCCCACTGGTATACCCGGGATCCCATTCTGACCTTCGACTTTCCTCACCGCTGATTGGCGGCACCTGCCGTTTGAATTTGTCAGCTGGACGACCCTGATCGCCCCGGCCTCTTTGCCAATTCCAATTCCAATTTCAAACACACTGGCCCCGCGCCGGTGAGGAGTCTTTTATGCGTCGTATACCCGAGCCGTTTCGTATCAAGATGGTCGAGCCCATCAAACAGACCACTGGCGCCGAGCGCCGTGCCGCCCTCGAGGCCGCTGGCTGGAACCCCTTCCTGCTGCTGGCTGAAGATGTCTATATCGATCTGCTGACCGACAGCGGTACCGGTGCCATGTCCGATCGCCAGTGGGCCGGCATCATGATGGGGGATGAGGCCTATGCGGGCAGCCGCAACTTCGTCGAGCTGGAGCGCACGGTGCGCGAGATTTTTGGCTATCAGCATGTGATGCCCACCCACCAGGGGCGCGGGGCCGAGCAGATCCTCTTCCCCGAGCTGGTCAAGCGCTGCAAGGGCAAGGCGCCGGTCTTTATCTCCAACTACCACTTCGACACCACCAAGGCTCACGTGGAGTTGGCTGGCGCGCGGGCCATCAACCTGCTCACCCCGAAAGCCCTCGATACCACGGCCCCCTACGCCTGGAAGGGGGATTTTGATCTTCCTCGCCTGAGCGACACCATCGAGACCCTGGGGGCCGACAACGTGGCCGGTGTCATCATCACGGTCACCTGCAACAGCGCCGGCGGCCAACCGGTCTCCATGGCCAATATGGAGGCGGTCTCGGCGCTGGCCCGTCGTCACCAGATTCCGGTGGTGATCGATGCCGCCCGCTTTGCCGAGAACGCCTGGTTTATCAAGGAGCGGGATCCGGCCTATGCCAAGTGCAGCATCAAGGAGATAGTGCGCCAGATGTTTGCGCTGGGGGACATCTTCACCATGTCGGCCAAGAAGGACGGGTTGGTCAATATCGGCGGGCTCTGCTGCTTCAAGGAAGATCTCGACCTGTTCCGCGCGGTGCAGGTGCGCTGCGTGGCGATGGAGGGGTTTGTCACCTATGGCGGCCTCGCCGGGCGGGACATGGCGGCGCTCGCCATCGGCCTGCGCGAGGGGATGGATGAGGAGTATCTCACCTATCGCATCAGTCAGGTGGCTTATCTCGGCGAGCGGCTGGCCGAGGCAGGCATCCCCATCCAGACTCCCACCGGCGGTCATGCGGTGTTTGTGGATGCCAAGAAGCTGCTGCCCCATATTCCGGCCGGGCAGTTCCCGGCCCATGCGCTCGCCTGCGAGCTCTATCTGGAAGGGGGTGTGCGCGGGGTGGAGATAGGCTCCCTGCTGCTGGGGCGCGATCCCGCCACCGGCAAGCAGGAGGCGGCGGACTTTGAGCTGTTGCGCCTGACCATTCCGCGCCGAGTCTACACCCGGGATCACATGGACTATGTGGCCGACTGCCTGATCGCGGTGCAAGCGCGGGCCAGCGACATTCGCGGGCTCACCTTTGACTACGAGCCGCCGCTGCTGCGCCACTTCACGGCGCGGCTAAAACCTGTCTGATCAGCAACCGGTCAGACTGGGTGATCAACCCAGCCAAGCCGTGAGGATCACTGGCTGCTCCCGGTTAAACGGCACAGTAAAAAAGCCCCCGCACCAAGGTGCGGGGGCTTTCGTTTATCGAAGCAAACCGGGTCAGACCGCCTGATACTCCAGCTCGACGGAGCCCAGTGCCTTGAGGGTGGACTGGGCGGAGTCACGCTGGCTGATCTGGCCGTTTTTGTTCTCCAGCAGTACGGCGCGGCGGATGGTGGCGAGATCTTCGCCATTAAGCACCGCATGGGCGCAGGCCATCTGCATCGGCGGCAGGCTGGGGTTGAAGGCGGCGTTCTCGGCGTAGCGGCCAGAGAAGATGCGGCCATCGGCAAACTGCAGCGCCACCGCGGCATAGCCCTGGCTATAGGGGGCGTAGCTTTGACGGGCGGCGGCCAGCGCGGCTTGCCACAGCGGGTCTTCGCTTTGAAGTTCAAGCTCTGCGTGATCCTGCGGGCTCATCAGCGCATCTGTGATGTCGAGATCCGCCGGGCCAAACGAGTGGGGCAGGAAGGATTGCAGGGCGCTCAGGTCATCGGGCAGAGAGACTTTCAGGATCTTGGCGGTGCTCAGCTCGTTCATAAACTGACGGCAGTGGCCGCAAGGGGTGTAGTTGACGGTGATTTCAGAGATCCCGGTCTCGCCACCCAGCCAGGCGTTGGAGATGGCGGACTGCTCGGCGTGAACCGAGTGGAACAGACCTTGCCCAGCAAACTCCATGTTGGCACCGAAGTACCAGCTGCCGCTCAGGCCACAGGCGATGGCACCGACATAAAACTTGGAGATGGGGGCCACAGAACAGGCGGCGGCCAGCGGCAACAGGGCGAGGCGCAGGGCGCGATCATCGAGACCTGTGGCGGCTTTCAGGGTGGCGACTTGCTCCGGCGTGAAGCGGGCGTTGAAGTCGGCACTATCCAGCATGGGCTGCACGGCTGCTTTGAGCGGGGCAGAGAGGGTATCGAATGGCTTGGCAAAACGGGGATGCATAGTGTGTCCTCAAAGGCCAATTGGGCGGCCATTGTAGGGAGCAAGCTCGGGTAAATGTGTGAGCAGGCTCACGCCCTGACGGGCAAACGGAGGGGGATGGTAATGGAAACGTTTGTCTTGTGCAAATTGTGCGGCAGGTCGCACCCCGACAGCGCTGTAGTGCCGTCGGGGTGGCTAATCATCGGTCAGGTGAGCCAGTGATAGATGGCAAAAAGGAGGGGAGCGACGGCAGCGGTGAGGATCCCGCACACCACCATGGCCAGCGACGCAAAGGCCCCCTGGGTGATCCCCTTCTCGGCAGAGGTGGCGGTGCCGATGGCGTGGGCACAGGCCCCCATGGCGAGCCCTTGCGCTTCCGGATCGGTCACTTTGAGCAGTTTGAGCAGCGGGTAGCCGATCAGGGCACCGACAATCCCCACCACCACCACCACGGCGGCCGCGATGGCGGGAATGCCGCCGATGGACTGGCTGACGCTCATGGCGAGCGGGGTGGTGATGGATTTGGTGGCCAATGAGGCGAGCAGCGCCGGATCTGTGCCCATAAAGTGACCGATCAGCAGGGTTGTACACACCGAGATCAAGACGGAGGCGAGGGTACAGATTAGGATGGGCTTGAGCTTGGCCTGGATCTGGCGCGCCTGCTGATAGAGCGGCAGCGCCAGCGCCACTACTGCGGGCTCCAGCAGCATGGTAATGGGGCTGCTGCCGCGCTCGTACTGCTCCAGTGGCAGATCGAGCCAGAGGAGCAGGCCGATGATCACCGCGGTCGGCACCAGCACCGGATTGATGATGGGCCAGGGCAGGCGGCGATAGAGGGCACGGGTGGCGAAATAGAGCGCCAGGGTCAGGGGAATGGCTAGCCAGAAGATCATTTGTTCATCCTCTGGTAGAGCCGACCGACGGTGGCGAGGATCAGCACGATCCCGAGCACGATGCAGAGCATGATGACGCCGAAGGATTGGCGCAGGGGCTCTAGCCAGGCCACCAGCCCGACCGCGACCGGCACGAACAAAACGCCCATGTGGCGCAGCAGCAAGCCAGCGCCCAGATCGACCCAGTGCAGCTTGATCAGCTGCAGGGAGAGCAGCACGAACAGCAGCAGCATGCCGATGATGCTGCCGGGAAACGCAAACGGCAGGATGGCTGCCACGGATTTGCCTGCCAGCAGGCAGGCGACGATGACCATAAAGTCACGAAAGTACAGCAAGGCGCGTTGCGCGATCACGTGAACCTCATCGACTGGGAAGAAAAATCGCAGTTTACCAGAGAGGCCGGGTCGCGGCATTAAAACAATAACAACTGAAATCAGTTCGTTTGAAGCTGATTTGTATGCAGATTATCTGTTGAACATCGTCTGATAGAACCCTTTTCGAACTACAAGGAGTAGTGATGACATCCCTCTTGTCCCGAGTTCGCCAGTTGGCGAACGATAATGCGTTGCCACCCCATCTGCTGCAAACCCGTCAGTGGGAAGGGCCCCTGTGTCGGGTGCGACTCGACAACACCGGTTCTGATGCCACCCCGGTCGAGTGCTGGGTGCTGTTTGACGGCAAGCTTGGCCTGCCGGTGGAGAGCGCCATTTATGGCGAAGGATTCCAGATGCTGGCCCAGACCATGGGTAGCTGGCAATCACCGCAACATGTCGGCCGTTGCCCCGATGCCAGCGTTTATCGCATCACTGATGACAACGGCTATCACACCATTCACAACCTGTTGCTGGTGGAGCATGGCAAGGGGTGGCTGCTGCTCGCCTTTGCCAGCTGCCACCGTTTTGGCGGGGAGTTTCGTCTCTATCCCGATGGCCGCTTGCAGATCCTGATGAACTGCGAAGGGCGAAAACTTGCGGCCGGTGAGCACTGGCAGAGCGAGGCGCTGATCTGCCTCGAAGGGGCGGAGCGCGAGGATCTGCTGGCCGAGCTGGCACGGCTGATCGAGGTCGAGCACGGCTCGCTGATCGGTAAGGTGAGTGAGCGCCCGAGTGGTTGGTGCTCCTGGTATCACTACTACGCCGAGGTAAGTGCCGCCGATATTCGCGAAAATCTGCAGGTGCGTGCCGAGCGCTTCCCGGCACTGCGCTATGTGCAGATCGACGACGGCTATCAGGCCAAGATGGGCGACTGGCTCACTCCGTCGGCCAAGTTCGAGCAAGGTGTTGCTTCATTGGCTGCGGAGATCAAACAGGCTGGCTGCGAACCCGCTCTCTGGGTCGCTCCCTTTATTGCAGAGCCCGGTTCACAGGTGTTTCAGGATCACCCCGACTGGTTTGTGAAGGGGGATGACGGTCTGCCGTTGCCCTCCGAGCGGGTCACCTATGGCGGTTGGCGCTGCACCCCCTGGTATGTGCTGGACGGCACCCACCCCGAGGTGCAGGCGCACCTTGAGCAGGTGTTCCGCACCCTGCGCGAGCAGTGGGGCATCCACTACTTCAAGCTCGATGCCAACTTCTGGGGCGCCATCCACGGTGGTCGTTTCCACGATACGGCGGCCACCCGGGTTGAAGCCTATCGACGAGGTATGGCGGCCATCCTGCGTGGTGCTGGTGAAGGGGCCTTCCTGCTTGGTTGCAACGCCCCGATCTGGCCGAGCCTTGGGCTGGTGCACGGCATGCGGGTGAGCGATGACGTGGAGCGCAATGGCCACCGCTATCGCCAGATTGCCCGCGAGGCCTTCTGCCGCTCCTGGCAAAATGACAAGCTCTGGGCCCTCGACCCCGACTGCATCTGCCTAAGGGATCTGCCAAGCCAGCAGGCAAGCAAGGCGGATTACAGTTTCCATCTGGCTGCGCTGGTGGCGAGCAGCGGCATGATGCTGGCCGGTGATCGACTGCAAGATCTCGATGAGGAGCAAGCGGCGCAACTGTGCAAGTTGCTGGCGCTCTGCGCCGCCCGGGCACCCTCTGCCCGTTTCGAGTCGATGGACTTTGCCTGCGGCGAAGTAAGCCTGCACGAGGGCGGCACTCTGCTCTGCCTGTTCAACTGGGAGGGGCAACCACAGGAGTTTCTGCTGCCGGAAGGGGGAACCGATTTTTGGCAGGGGCAGGCAGTCGGCACAACCGTGACCCTGCAAGGGGGCGAGGGGCGGGTGATCCGCTACACCTGATCACCGCATCACCACATACAATTCAGGCTCCAAGACGGAGCCTGAATTGTTTCAACCAGCGGCTATCAGTAACGCCACTCAAAACCGACGGCGTATTTGGCGGAGCCATAGCCCGGGATGTCACTGCCGGAGGCGATCGCCTTGAGGGTCAACAACGGGGTGATGGGCACCCCCAGACCAAAACCTATGGCCAACTGATCATTGGGGTTCCCCATCAGATCGACCCGCATCACTCGATAAAGGGACATGTCCTCGCTCAGGTGCATATAGGCTTGCGAAGCGCGGTTATAGACCTGACCAAACACCTCGAGCTGGAAACCTGACTGGGCGCTGATGGCCAGCGGTACCCCGACAAACTTGTAGAGATGGGAGCCGTTGAAGTAGCTGTTGGTGATCAGGGGAGTGAAATCAGTCTGCTGATAAAGGGTGTTGAAGTTCTGTTCTACGATGCGATAGGTCTGCTCGGGCAGGCGAGCAAGATAATCCGGCACATCGAACCGGTATGCGGCGTTGGCTGCCAGCGGCAGCAGGGCCAGTAATCCGAGCAGTGCGTGGTGACGAGGCATCAGCAAATGGCTTCCGTTCGGCCAAAGAGATCTCTTGCTTGGGAGACATCCGCTCAGGATGTTGCAAGATATTGGTTTTTGGGGAAATCCCCTTCGTCATTATGACCTGAAGAAGGGGATGGGCGGGAAGGATTTATTGTGAAACTACTCACAACTCATAAATCTTCCAGATAGTGGTAGAGACTCTTAAGAATCGCAAAGTTCCGTTCGTTACTCTGGTTCTGCTCGGCCAGCGCCTCGAGACGGGGCACATAGTCCGGCAGACGGTGGCTGAAGTAGTCGCTGCAGTGTAGGCGCCAGCGTTTCTGCTCCGCTTCGCTCAAGGTGTGCGGCCAGTTGCGGGCGCGGTAGCGGAACAGCATCTCTGGCAGCCGGGAGTCGGTAAAGGCGAACTCCCGTTCACCCAGCAGATCCGCGGGGGTGGCACGCACCAGATCCATGGTGGACTTGTCGCCATGGCCAAAGAATCCGGCGTAGAGCTGGGTATCGGGGTCGCTCTCATTGCTGCCGGCGAACTCCTGATTGAATACTTCCACCAGTTTTTCCCGCACCTCGGGGTGGGCGCGCAGCAGATCCAGACTCTTGCGGCACTGCTCCCGATTGATGCCGAGCTCGTCGGCACGCTCCGCCGTCAGGGTGGCGGCCGGCGCCAGCACCGGGCACTTGTTGATGTGCACCAGTTTGACCGGAATGCCCGCCAGATCCCCCAGCTCCTCTTTTTTGGTATAGAGGCGCTCGCGGATCTCCTCGCTCGTGAGCTCGATAAGCGGGGTGGGGTCACGGGTCAGGTCGACCATGATCACCGCGTTCTGGTTGGTGGGGTGCCAGGCGAGCGGCGAGACCCAGCTTGCACAACCCTGCCAGGGGGAGAACATGCCGGAGACGTGCACCAGCGGCTTCATGGTCACCACGTCAATCAGCGCCTTCACTTTATTCTTGTTGCGAAGGTCAAACAGGTACCCGAATAGCTTGGGTTGCGCCTTTTTCACCAGCTTGGCCATCTCGATGGTGGCCAGCACGTCCGAGAGTGCATCGTGAGCATTGGCGTGAGTCACGCCGTTGGCGACCGTCAGCTTCTCCAGCCGGAAACTCGGCTTGCCCTCATCGTCAAACGCCCACTCGATCCCCTCCGGCCGCAGGGCATAGCAAGCCCGCAGCATGTCGAGAATATCCCAGCGGGAGTTGCCATTCTGCCAGCTGTAGGCATAGGGGTCATAAAAGTTGCGATAGAGGGTGTAACGGGTCACTTCATCATCGAAGCGGATGCTGTTGTAGCCCAGCACACAGGTATTCGGGGTGGCGAACTGCTCGTGGATCTGGCGAATGAAATCCGCCTCGCACAGCCCGTCCTTCATCGCCTTCTGTGGCGTGATACCGGTGATAAGGCACGCCTCTGGATCCGGCAGGTAGTCCGCCGGCGGCTTGCAATAGATGACCAGCGGCTCGCCAATGATGTTGAAATCCGCATCGGTACGGATACCGGCAAACTGCGACGGCCTGTCCTTGGCGGGGCTGATGCCGAAGGTTTCGTAGTCGTGGAAGTAGAATGTTGGCTCGTTGTCCGCGTGTGCTGTTTTGCTCATGTTGCTCGAGATGAGGTATCCGATGACGGCGGCTAGCGCCTGGGTGGGCGGTGCCAGGCACCACAATTGTGTGCATGGTAAACCATAGCGCAGGCAGAACGAAGGGCGAGCCGTGCAGGTGGTGGTTTATTGGGCGGAAAGAGTTGTGTGGTGGTGGGCGACAGTCTGGTTTGCGCTGACTTCTGCCTGAAAATGTGACATGTGAGTCTGTACAGTAGTTAAAATTTAGATTGCCAATCTATATAATCAGGCCAGAAAAGATTTGGTGTGTTTGTTCGTTCAAGAGCGAACGCATAAGAAAATGTTACCAAAGTGTATTTTTGCATTAAAATGAGAAAAGTAAGGGAAAGTAATGCACGAGAATAATATCGAGTTGCTGTGTCAAGAAGCCGAAAGATTGTTAGAACTTAACATTGACTTGCTGCAAAAAATGCTCACAGAACCGAAAGTTCTAGGCGATAGCAATGCTCAGTTATTTGATCGCAGTAAAGCAAAAAAAAGAATTGAAGAATTACAGGGTGAGCAAATAAAAATTAGTAACAAGGAGATGGTTCTCGCCATCGTAGGCACAATGAAGGCGGGAAAGTCTACAACCATCAATGCGATAGTTGGCAAAGAGGTTCTACCTAATCGCAACCGGCCGATGACATCGATTCCAACGTTAATCCGTCATGTACCTGGTAAATCAACACCATATTTGCATCTTGGTAATGTCGAACCTATCAGCAAGCTAATATTACTGTTGAATAAAAAAATTGAAACGGTTGATGGAAAGCAAAGAGTTGAGTCACTGAGAAAAGATAAAGAAAAAGAGAAATTACTTGATATTTTGACTGATGATTGGCTAAAAGATAATTACAATGGTGAGGTTGAGATATTTAAATGTTTATCCGCTCTCAATGATTTAGTACGATTGGCTACAGAACTAGGTTCCGAATTCCCATTTCATGATTATTCGGAAGTTCATAAACTACCGGTCATTCAAGTAGAGTTTAGTCACCTTACTGGTATGGACAATAGTCAAGGTACACTGACATTGCTCGATACTCCTGGGCCAAACGAAGCAGGCCAACCCCAGCTCCAGGCTATGATGCGTGACCAATTACAAAAAGCCTCTGCTGTTTTGGCTGTAATGGATTATACGCAACTTAATTCTGAAGCTGACGAACAAGTTCGCAAAGAGCTAAATGCCATCGCAGAAGTTGTTGCTGGACGATTCTTTGTATTAGTCAATAAATTTGACCAGAAAGATCGCAATGGTGATGATGCAGATACGGTAAAACAAACAGTTCCTACCATGTTAGAAAACGGATTACTCAGTAGTGAACGTGTTTATCCAGGGTCATCACGTCATGCTTATCTGGCAAATCATGCACGTAGTGTCATTAGTCAGGGAAATCAACTTTCAGCCAGGGAAGGATGGGTTAACGATTTTATGATGATGGCAGGTTGCGATGAAGAAGATCTCGCAGATCGTGAATATGTACTAAAGAGGGCAAATAAATTTTGGCAACATTCATTCTTCGATAGGTTAATTTCAGAGGTTATCCAAGCAGCCCATACTAAGGCTGCTGCATTAGCAGTGGATTCTGCTGCAGCTAAATTGGTACAAAATTCTGAGAGTGCCGATGAGTATTTGGCTCTGCGTCATCAGGGGTTGCAAGCTAATATTCATAGCTTACAGACACAAATTAAAGACCTTATCAAAGACATTGAGGAGGTTGCGGCTTGTCAGCAAGAAGTTGATAAGGAGGTGAAATTTGTCATGGGGGAAATCACCCATGAAACCAAAAAGTTGTTAAATAATGCTGAAAGCAAGTTGGAAAAAGAACTGGATAAGTACTTCCAAGAAGGAAAGCGCCAAGAAGAAGCGCTGAACAAGGAATTTGAACGTCATTCAAAACATGACAAGAATAACCGTGGAGAAAGTGATAAACGAGGGGTTTTCGGCACTTTATTGGGGGCCTGGGCTGGAAATGTTGGGCAGCAATCGCGTGATTTTGATCCAGAAAATCCAGAAGTTAAATTTTCTGAACATGCTGAAGCAATGCAGTTTATTAAAAAGATTGAAGAGTCAGTTATTAGTATTTTAGCTGAAAAAGAAAAAGAAATTAAACCAATGTTGACCAAAGTTGTGGGGGGCATTGAAGGCAGCTTTCATTCTAAAACAATGTTAGCAGTTGATAAGATTGCAAGCCAAATTAACTCACGTCTGGAGGAAGATGGTTTTACTGTGAAAATATCTTTTCCGAAAGTCAGTGAGTTGAAGACTCATCTTGCCACCGACACTCGTATAGCCAATCTGCTAGAACAGAAAACATTTAGCGAAACACGGCATCGTCGATCCAGTGGCGTGTGGGGAACGTTATGCGGTTGGTTTAACACAGATGATTGGGGCTGGGAAACCTATAAAGAAGATGTCACCCGTAGTGTGGTGAATATTAATACAATTAAGAATGCTGTCAGAAATCAGACCAAAGAGCATTTTGAAAAACTGAATAACGCTATTGATCAGCAAGTCAACGCCCCAATTCTCAAAGAGATTGAAAGCTTCTTCATTACATTCAAAGGCAAGGTGGAGCAGCTTCGACATACTCTGATCCAGAGCACAGAAGATCATAAAAGTAGCCAGCAAGAACAAGAACAATTGACTGAGCGCCTTAGTGTTCTGAGAAAGCTAACACCGGAGATGATCAGTGACAGTAAGATACTCAAGAAAGAACTGGAGCTGATGCTGTGATAGCTACATTTTCTGAAACTTTTCCTAATAGCGAGGCGTGCCATATTCTGGCATGCCTGCCGGAGAAATTTATCGTTGATTTTGCCAACGGGATAGATGTAGTTCATGACCATGTGCGTCAGCAAACAGATCGATCCTTTTTTCGGCGCATCAAAGAAGGATTCAACGGACGATCATCCCAGAGGCAGCAAGCTATTAATGCTTCGTTGCTAGATGGGGTGGAGGCTTCTCTCAATTGGCTTACCGAGTTAACGTCATCACTTGCTACCACAAACTATGCGCTTGCACAAGTGAACGATAGGGTCAGTTCGTTGATGCAGGATACAGCTACCATTGCGCATTATTCTGCAGACACTCGTGAACAGTTGAACATGTTGGCGATGCAAGTTAATAAACAGTTACATCATCTGGAACAACGGCTCCGTAGTGTCGATCGGCTGCAGCGCGGCCAGCTGCATTTGGAACAAATATTTTCCACTTGGAAAGCAGGTCGCTATTCACTCCTACCGCTGGCTGGACGTTGCTATGTGGCACTGGAAGAGCTGCGTTGGGGGGCATTTGGTGAAGTGATCCGCCATGGTGAACCGCAACAGGCAAAACAGTTGCTGGATATTCTAAGAAATAGAGCAGTGGTTCAGCTTGCAGAAGACCATAACTGTCCAACATCAATGTGTCACGACACGCGCAGTTGGTTAACCTGGCAGGGTGAGCATGAGCAACACAGTGACTGGTCCGCAGCCGTTAACTGGTTGGCGGACTGGTGTAATGAAGATACTCATCCCATCATCTGGTCTACTACACAGTCATACAACGCTCTGCCAAGACGTATGCCAAGGTTGTGTTCTGCAGAACGTATTGCTGGTGCGATGGTCGATGAAATCTTCAGCAAGGAGTTAGTATGGAGCAGCAGATGAAAGTAGGGCTGGCGCTTTCCGGTGGTGGTGCCCTTGGTGCTTATGAGGTAGGTGTGGTCAGAGCCTTGGCTGAATCAGGTACAGATGTTCATGTTGTGGCTGGTGCTAGTATCGGTGCACTAAATGGAGCTATTTTGGCCTCTTCAGATACTTTGGCTCAGGCAGCGGAAAGGATGGCGGAAATTTGGTCGCATCTTGGCAATAGCAAGGTGCTAGAGCTAAACAAATCTATCTATTTCTCACTCCTGACACAGTTTGGCTTAGGGTTCGGCACACCAGTACTAAGCAAAGCGGGAGGCATTATATTCGAAGCTCTCAGTCGTGCTGCATTGATTGCGGGGGGGGTAGGGCAGCAAAGTGACTCGTTGTTATCTGATCAGCCACTTATCGATTTGATGAACCGCTATCTGGATATCGATGCCTTATGCTCTGGGTTGCCATTGTACGTCTCTTTATATCCTACAGATGGTGGCATGAAAGATATTCTGAATTGTATAGCCGCCGAGTTTGGGGTCGGATCGACTCGTATTTCGGAGTTCCATCACGTACAAAGTTTACCTGTCAATAAACAGAAAGAGGCTTTGCTAGCCTCTGCTGCGTTACCCTTATTGTTTAAATCACGCGAGATTAATGGTGTGCTTTATAGTGACGGTGGAATGGGAGGCTGGCATACAATGCAGGGCAACACACCAGTAAAGCCTTTGGTTGACGCTGGTTGCAATATGGTGATTGTCACCCACCTGAGCGATGGCTCGCCGTGGGACCGTCACAATTTCCCAGATACTACAGTGTTGGAGATTCGCCCGCAAAGTTCCTTAAAACGTCATGATGGTTTATTTGGAGGTGGAAAGGATCTGCTTGGCTTTACTGCCCAGCATATCGGTTCATGGATTGAGCAGGGTTACCATGACACAATGAGTGTAATAGGGCGAATCCAGAAACCTCTGCAGGCTCGACAGGCACTTCGTACTTCGGAGGTGATCGTTTCAGACAGCCAAGACAGGAATATTCAAACAGGTATGGCGCTAAAAAGCGCTATGGATAGGTTGAAATAAACGCAAAAAAGTTAATGTTGTTGAACTCGGGTAAATATGGTCATAGTCCTGTGATATTAAGATTATAAATGTGAGAGGCGTTATGCCTCTCTTTTTTTGTCGTGGTTAACAATCTATATTTTTGAGCTTGAAGGTACAGCCTTGCTGGATGAGCTCCTCCCGATTTGCCAGCACCAGCGGGTAGAGCAGGGGATGTTGTTGATGTTCTCCGTTATAGCTCACTTGCATTCGTTCCAATGCGTAGTGCATTAAAGGGATGCGCTGGCTGATCAATAGCTGGTTCTCAGTCATGGCATAGTCTCTGGCAATAATGGCCTGTTGTCCTTCGCTGAGTCTGGGATTGGGAACGACTACAGCGGTTACCTGGGTGTTCCACTCCAGATCTTGATCCCGGCCGTGAGGGGAGGCATCCAGCAGATCCGGTTCGCCCCGAAAACGACTCATCACAAAATCCAGATATTCCCCCTTCTTCTCGCAGTAGGCACGTACGTGCCAGCGGATCCCGTCATAGACCAGAGTGTGAGGCACGATATTGCGGCCGCTCTGCTCCTCTGAACTGAGGGATACGTAATCGACATCGACCCGCAGTTGGCCGCGCGCCGCTTGCACCAAGCCACGCACGATTTTCGGGTCGATATGGCGGTTTGGCACATCCAGGATCTCGATGTGGCCGTAGCGCAGATCCATCAGCGGCAGTGTCAACAGGCCCGCTTCATGTTGGCGCTGGTGCTGCTTTTCACGGTGTAGCAGCATCAGGTACTCATCCACATTTCCCTCACTAAAGCGCGGGACAAAGTGCTCTGTGGGTTTGTATCCCTTCAGGCTTCTGTCATAGACCAGCCCTTCCGGTGAGTAGTGGGTCAGGTAGTGGTTGATATCCCGCGACGCCTGTTGGCGGCCGATATTGAAGGCGGTCATCAGATGGTTGGTGGTCAGCCGTCCCTCCCACTGCAAGACGATCTCCAGCAGACGAAAACGAAGGGTTTGATCCCAGGTGAGCTCTTTGGGTGCCATACGTGCTCCAAAATGCGACATGTTTATGTAACCAGTATCGGCATGACTATACAGGCTACATATAATGAGTCCATCGAAATGAGCGCCAAAGGGGAATGCCATGAACGGGAAGCTGGATAGTGCGTACAGCCATCATGCCGCGTGCCGGATGCAGCAGCGCGGTATTGCTCCCGAGCTGGTAGAGCTGCTGCTGAGCATCGGACGCTCTGCATATCGCCAGGGGCGCGAACTGGTTTATCTCGATCGCAAAGGAGTTGCGATGCTGCAAGCCGAGTACGGAGTGCCAGCGGAATGCTGCCAGCGGCTGCGACGTCACTATCTGGTTCTGCAAGACGGTGTCACCGTCGGTTATAAAACCACTCACTTCAAACGCGATCGTCACTGAGGCGCTATGAACTCAAGTCTGTTATCAGGTCAGGCGGCCATGCCCCTGATCAAGGGGATCTATTGCCTGCTGTCAGCCGAATGGGCTAAGGAGCTGACCGCTCTGCTTGCCAAAGACGCGTTTCACCAAGAGGGTGAGACTTCACCGTTGGCGGTGGTGACGGCATTGGCTATCCATGTCGAGCAACATAGGCTGGATTGCACGTCACAGCCCATCTATCTGGGGCGTGAGCAACTGATGGTCGGTGCTGTCGATTTGCTGGGGGAGGCTGCCAGCTTCGAAGATCAGGATGCGTTTCGTCTGTTGGCGCTGCTACTCGACAAATTGCTGCGAGGAGGGTGCGGCAGCCGTCAGGCCAAGCTGGATGGACTCACGCCAAGCGTGATGGAGCAGCGGGCGCTGGCTGCCCGCTCCTCGAATAGCGGCGCTGTGGTGCGCGGCAGCTGGCGGCGCAAGTCACGCAATCAGCTGGGCCATGCCAGCTGGTTGGATATAGTGGAGGCCGCCCTCTGGTGCTTCTGGCATGGTGACGATTTAGCAAGCGGCGAAGTGCTACTCGGTGTGCTGCTGGGCAGGGATGAGCGGGTGCGGTTGGTCTATGGTCTGTTAGCCGGGGCTTTCTATCTGTCAGATCGGACGGATTGAAGTCACGGGGCCATCGCAGCCCGCCATCTTGCGGCTGATTAACCAGCCAGCTCAACCACCGGATAACAGGCATCTCCCCACAGGGTATCGGGATGGGCCATCATCAACTCGATGATCACCGGCACCAGTTTGCCGAGCAGGTTGGCACAATCCTTCAGCTGTTTGCGATTGACCGAGCTGTTCCAGGTCGCACCGCCATGGATTAACTGGTTGCGCAAGGTATAGAGGCGGTTAAATACCACGCCCAGCAACTGCGGGGTGTTGCCGCTGGCGAGGGCCTGGTTTGCCATATTCTTGCCTTGTGCCAGCCGCTCCTTCCACTGGGCTTCGCTTATCTTGCCGCTGTGATAATCCCAGAAGCCTTGCAGTACAAACGGGGTATCCAGCAGTATGCGGATACTGCCAGAGAACTCCTGCCAAACCAGATGCTCGATCTTTTTGTGTTCATCCAGATCGCACAGTTTCTCCAGAAAACCTTTGAAGGTCTCCTGTTCAGAGAGGCGACGATCGTCATCGATTTCAGTGGCATAAGCCGCATTGAACGCAATCCAGAGAAAGATAAAGCGGCCATCTTCATCTTCGGCGATTTCAGCACGTTGCAGCCAGCTTAAGGCACGATGAACTCGCAGGTTGAGGTTGCTGGGAGAGTGTTCACGCAGAGTCCGGTGACGAGTTTTCAACTGTTCAAAATTCAACGACGATCTCCTTCTCGATCATATGAATAGCCAGCTTTGACAACCATACTCTCTGTCCTGCTGCTTGATCATTAGGTTGGTGACAAACTGGCTGGAATAGCAAGGGGCAATAACAGCGGCTACTTGCGGATGACCCCCTTCAGCGTTGCAATGGCCAGCTCCACCATGGTGGCCGACGATTGTACCAGTGGGGCATGGTGGCACTCGGGACAGGCCTCAAACCAGGTGTGGCCACGCACCATGACATCGCTTTTGGGAACAACCGTCTTGTGCCAGCCACATGTTGGGCAGCGATAAGTATAAGGTGGTGGTTGTATCGGCATGATATCCCTCAGGCAAGTTCCATTTGGCCTAGAGTAACACGGCTCAAATTATTGCAGTGAGCTCCTTGTTCACACTCTTTAGAGTCAAAGTTGCATCCGCCTGAAAACACGACATGTGCAAAACCCCAGTATCGAAGCTGTGCGGCTGGCCCGGTATAGTCAGCCGAGTTCACGTCAGAGGGGATATGCGATGAGTAACCCACCCGGCTTTTGGTTAGCGACACGCCCGTTGTCACTGATCGCCCTGTTGCTGGGCCTAACGCCGCAAATCGTGTTTGCCGCCGACTGCACCTATCGGGAAGATGCGTTGGGCAATACCCGTTATCAGTGTGACGATGGCAAAGAGGGCACCCTGCGTGAGGATGCACTGGGCAACATCAAAGACTCGGGTACCGGCATCACCTGGCGTCCCGACCCGTTGGGCAACCTCAAGGGCAGCGATGGCACCACCTACCGCAAAGACGCACTGGGCCATGTGCGTGGCAGCAATGCCAAAACCGGCGAACGGGTAACGTGGCGTGAGGATAGTCTCGGTAACCTGCGTGCCTCCGATGGCACCGTCTGCCGAACCAACGCGCTGGGGCAACTCAAATGCCGTGGCGAGAGTACACCGCCAGCCTTGCTTGAAAGCAAATGATGGCTTTTGCAGCAAACGGTCGGCGATCACACTCTGATGTGATATCAGGCATGGTTGCAACGGGGCCAAATGGGTAAACTCGTCGGCAATTTCTGGCTCCGTAACCGGCAAGGTTGTGAATCTCTGCCTCTTTTCGTTTTCCAGGCACCCTTGGTGTACACAGACTCTTATCGGAATACCATGACTCATGGCTATCAAGAAGAACGAACTCTACTCCTCCCTCCTGAAACAGGGGCTGATGCAGTGGTTGTTGACCGGCTGCATCCGCCTACCGCAGGAGGCATGATGGAGAGCATCAATAATCAGGTGCGGTCGGTACGCCAGTTGCTGGCCATTCCCCAACTGGCTATCCCAAGCTATCAGCGGCCGTACCGCTGGGGCGCCAAGAATATCTCGGATCTCTTCAGTGATCTGGCGACCCATCAGGACAAGAGCGCCTACCGGCTGGGCTCGGTGGTGTTTCATCAGCACACCGATAGCAAGTTGGGCGAGATGCTTGATATCGTCGATGGTCAGCAACGCACACTGACCCTGATGTTGACCGTCAAGGCGCTTATCGGGGTGCTGGATAACGAAACTCGCAATGGCAAAGAGAAGAGTATCCGGTTTCAACGTCAGGATCTGCGTGAGCAATTGCAGGCCTTGCGGGGACCTATCGATGCGTTTATGCAGCGCCAGCACTTCCCCAGCCGTGATTCGGAGTTAAACCTCAGACGCAACTATCTGGAACTGCGTCGGCTGGTGGCCCGCCCTGAGTTTGACGAGCAGCAAATAGACTTTCTGCTCAACCGCTGTCAGGTAGTCTGCTTTGTGCTGCAGGATATCTCGGAGGCGTTCCAGTTCTTCGATTCACAAAATGCCCGGGGGCGCGATTTGGCCCCCCACGATCTGCTCAAGGCATTTCACCTGCGCGAGTTTGCTGACCATGAGGCCAACCTCAAGGCCGAGGCGGTCGCCCATTGGGAGCGCCTGCCAAGCGACGAGCTTGCCAATCTGTTCGCCCTCTATCTCTATCGGGTACGCCAGTGGGCCGAGGGCAAGTCGGCCCGCTACTTTGGCAAGGGGGAGGTGGATCTCTTCAAGGGGGTCAATCTCGACCGGGTGGGGCACTTCCCTTACGTGGAGTCGCTGCGTATCGCCCACCACTTTGTCGATGAGTACAACAGCCAGTACCAGCGCAAGATTGACGGCCAGCGCATGACGTTTCCCTTTCATCTCGACCAGATGATCATCAATGGCCGTCGCTTTTTCGAGATGGCCGAGTACTACCAGACGCGGGTCGCCGCCATCGTGGCCGAGGAGTCTGATTCCGGCAAGACGCAATCAGCCACCCTGCTCGGCGAAACGCTGACACCGATGGCCAGCAAGGTGCTCTCGACCCTGGGCAGCTACGAGCGTCGCCACCGCACCGGGGATCGTTATGTGCGGGCTATGTTCGATTGCGCCCTGATCTTCTATATCGACAAGTTCGGCAGCCAGGGGCTGTCACTGGCCATCGAGAAGTGCTTTATCTGGGCCTATCGCTGCCGTATTCGCCAGCAGGTGGTGCAACTGGCGACCATGGATAACTACGTGCTGGAGCACAATCTGATCCGTGCCATTCGTGATGCCCGTCTGCCGGGAGACCTGCACGGCTTCCCTTTGCCTAGCATGAGCAGTCGAGAGAACAAGAACAATCGCAACGGCGCCGAAGATGAACTGGTCGGGCTGTTTCGGGAGATGAAATATTATGAGTGATGCAGGCGTCCACCCCTTTTCCATTCGTGCACTGCTTGAAGATCGCGCCCGTTATCTGGTGCCCATGTACCAGCGCAACTACGCCTGGGGAGAGGGAGAGATCACCCAGCTGCTGCAGGATGTGCTGGATTATCAGCAAAAATCGGTCGGAGCCAAGGAACAGCAAACCGACTATATCGGCACCTTGGTGGTATTTGCCCGGGACGATGGCAGTTTCGAGGTAATCGATGGCCAGCAGCGCTTTACTACCCTCTCTCTGCTGGCCAATTGGCTCAAACATCACGCGATAGATTCGGTGGATATGAGCTGGTATCAGACCATCAACCTCGCTTTTGAGAGTCGCCCGATATCGAGCCATACCTTCGAGCGCTTATGGCAGGGTGTTGCCCCCCACGATTTGCGGGGGAGTACCTTCAATGAAGGTCTGGTGAACGGTTTTGAGCTGATTGGCAAGGCAATGGCGGATCTTGGTTTGGTGGGGGCTAAACTGACGGCCTTTTGCGACTACCTCTTCAAGCATGTGCAGATCTCTCGTATCGAAGTACCCAAGGATACCGATCTCAATCACTTCTTCGAGGCGATGAACAATCGCGGCGAGCAGTTGGAAAAGCATGAAGTGATCAAGGCGCGGCTGATGGAGACGCTGAACCAGATACCCGAGGAAGAGCATCGTCGCCAAAGTATTCATATCCTGACCCGGGTATGGGATGCCTGCGCCAATATGGAGCGCTATATCCAGTACGGCTTTACCCCGCAAGAGCGCCACCGTCTGTTTGGTGAGAGCGACTGGGGCCAGTTTGTGCCCCGTGATTTTGCCCATCTGCTTGATCTGCTAGGGTCCCCTAACACGGCTGACGCTGTCGATAAAAGCCGTGCAGCAGCCGGTAGCCAGGGGCGCACCTTGTTGGCCATTTTGCAGGATGACAAGCTCGATGGTGAGCAGACGGTAGAGGAGGAGAGCGCAGGCTCCGAGCGCTTTAACAGCGTCATCAACTTCTCCAACTTCTTGCTCCATGTGCTGCGACTCGTTAGCCGCGACCCGGGTGATACGGAGGGGGTGCCGCTTGATGATAAACAACTGGTTGATCAGTTTGAGCTGCGAGTGATAAGGCAACCGGATCCAGTAGCGGCAGTTCAGCGTTTTATCTATGGGCTGTTAAAGAGCAAGTATCTGTTTGATCAGTTCATCATCAAGCGCGAGTTTGCCGATGGCAAGGATGGTTGGAGTCTGAAGCGGCTGCACTGGTATTCGGAAAAGAGCGTCAGTTACATCAATACTTTTGACAAGGATGAAAATGAGAATGGTTTCTCTGGTGTTAACCGGCGGATCCTGATGTTGCTGTCGGCGTTTCATGTGTCGACCCCGACCCTGGTTTACAAACATTGGCTGAATGGTGCACTGAGATATCTGTTCGACAATTGTCACCCTGATCAACCGGTAGAGGCAGGGGCTTATCTGTCCTATCTGGAGAGTCAGGCTCGCCGCTTTGTCTTCCAGCGCTTTTTGGCGCCGGGTGAAGGGGCTTCCTATTATCAGATGCTCTACCTAGATAACGCCCTGTTGCCCGCCATCAATGTGGATGAGAGCTGGCACGAGGTGATTACATCCAAACTTCGCTTCGGTCATATCGAGAACAACTTTGTCTTCAATTTCCTCGACTACCTGCTGTGGGTTACGAATCGAAATCAAGATAAAGATCGTGATATGGAGTTGTATCGCCGTTTCAAGTTTACATTCCGCAGTTCGGTGGAACACTTCTCACCCCAGCATCCGATGGATGGTTATAAACCGGTCGAGCAGAGTGCACTTCATTCGTTTGGCAACCTTTGCCTTATCAGCCACAGCAAGAACTCGCGCCTGAGTAACTTCCAGCCGCAACAGAAGCAGGAGCACTTTGAAGCGAGCCTTGCCAACAACCAGATTGATAGCCTCAAGTTGCTCGCAATGATCAGGCTTATGAAAAAGAAGGGTCGCTGGCAGGAGGA
The DNA here is from genome assembly GCF_040907785.1 of Aeromonas sp. s8. NCBI lineage: Bacteria > Pseudomonadati > Pseudomonadota > Gammaproteobacteria > Aeromonadales > Aeromonadaceae > Aeromonas > Aeromonas sp. s8. The sequence continues at coordinate 913 of NZ_JBFOCL010000016.1, read as the reverse complement.
TGAGATAGCTGAGCATCAAAAGCAGATGTTGCAAGTGTTGTTATCCAGCCAGATTGTGCAATAAGAGGCTATTTGGCCGACTATCAACTAGTGATTGTAGTAGTCAACTAAATCCGGACACTTGGTTAGGCCGTTCTTAGGCTCTTGCTGGCGGTATCCCTTCATTGTGTTGATGTGGACGCCGCCAGTTGTAGTAATTCATCACGTAATAACTGATATCCCGCTTTGCCTCCCGCACGCTCATGTATCCCGTTGCCGGCAGCCACTCTGACTTCAGGCTTCTGAACAACCGCTCCATCGGGGCATTATCCCAGCAGTTGCCACGACGACTCATGCTCTGGGTTATGCGATAATGCCACAGTCGTTGCCGAAATGCCCTACTGCCATATTGGCTGCCCTGGTCAGAGTGAAATAGCACACCGGATGGGCAACCCCGCTGCTGATAGGCCATCTCCAGTGCTTTGATTGCCAATTCTGCATCAGGTTTATCAGACATCGCCCAGCCCACGACCCGCCGGGTGTGCAGATCAAGAACCGCTGCCAGGTAATGCCAACGACCACCGGCCCAGACGTAGGTGATATCGCCACACCACACCTGATTGGGTTGCTGGACATCAAATTCGCGAGCCAGCAGATTGGGAATATCCGGTCGTTCAGACCGTGTCACCTTATAACGGTGTGCGCCCGGCTGCTTGGATGCCAGCCCGGCTTCCTTCATCAGGTTACGTACTTTGAATCGGCCAATCTGATACCCCAACTCTCGCATCATCGACATCAAGGCGCGGCTGCCTGCTGAGCTCCGGCTTTCTTTGAACAAACGGCGCAACTCACAGCGCTGTTGCATACGTTCACGGTTAATCGTCCGCCTGCGGGCCAGATAATCGTAAAAACAGGAGGTGGGAACATCGAAAGC